>NZ_JABXGI010000002.1:0-513514 GCF_022627865.1 Herbaspirillum sp. C7C2 | reverse complement strand
CGCGACCCCGCCTGGCCTTGCAAGGCCAGACCTTCTCGTCCCTCTCGCAAAGCGCGCAGGCGCTTTGCTCGTGTGCCCCAAAACGCAAAAGGCTGGCCGATTTTCATCGACCAGCCTTTTATGTTTTGGTGCCTACGGAGGGACTCGAACCCCCACACCTCGCGGCACATGGACCTGAACCATGCGCGTCTACCAATTCCGCCACGTGGGCCTTCTGGCATCAGCGGTAAGCTGCTGTGCTTGAAAGAGGCTGCATATTAAGGCCTATCAGGAAGGCGGTCAACACTTAATTGAAAAATCTTTTATTATTTTTCGCCTGCCTGTCTCCACCTGCAACAGGTCCCGAAAAACTAACAAAAACGGCGACCCTCGGGCCGCCGTTTTGAAGTGCCGCATCAGAGGCCGATGAAGCTCATCCGCCCAGGTAGGCTTCCACCACCTTGGGATTGCCCAGCAGGTTGGCGCCGCTGTCCTGCAGCACGATCTTGCCGGTCTCCAGCACATATCCGCGCTGCGCGATGCGCAGTGCCTGGCGCACGTTCTGCTCCACCAGCAGGACCGTCATGCCGGTCTTGTTGATCTCCTGCACGATGCGGAAGATTTCCTGGATGATCAGCGGTGCCAGGCCCATCGAGGGTTCGTCCAGCAGCAGCACCTTGGGTTTGGCCATCAGGGCGCGGCCGATCGCCAGCATCTGCTGCTCGCCGCCGGAGAGATTGCCGGCCAGGCCGGCGGCACGGTTTTTCAGCACCGGGAAGAGCGAGTACACCCACTCCAGGTCACGGGCCACGCCGTCCTTGTCGCGACGGGTATAGGCGCCCAGGGACAGGTTCTCTTCCACGGTCAGCGTGGTCAGGGTGGCACGGCCCTCAGCCACCTGCACCACGCCGGATTCGACGATGCGGTGCGGCGACATCTGCAGCAGGTCCTGGCCATTGAGGAGCACGCGGCCGCGCTGCGCCTTCACCAGACCCGAGATGGCCAGCAGCGAGGTGCTCTTGCCGGCGCCATTGGCACCGACCAGGGCAGTGATCTCGCCTTCGTTCAGCGACAGGCTGATGCCCTTGACGGCTTCGATGTGGCCATAGGCCACGGCCAGGTCTTCCACCTGGAGGATGGGTTGCTTGTTACCGCTGGCGCTCATGCTTCTTCCTTGCCGAGATAGGCCTCGATCACTTCCTGGTTGTTCTTGATCTGGTCCGGGGTGCCTTCGGCGATGATCTTGCCGAAGTTGAGCACGGCAATGCGTTCGCACAGGCCCATGACGAAGCGCATGTCGTGCTCGATCATGAAGATGGTGAAACCGCGTTGCTTGATGTTGACGATCTCGCTCATCAACTCGGTCTTCTCGGCCGGATTCATGCCGGCCACCGGTTCGTCCAGCAGCAACAGCTTGGGCTTGGTGGCCAGCGCCCGGGCGAACTCCAGCTTGCGCTGCTCGCCATAGGACAGGCTATCGGCCAGCATGTGCGCCTTGTGGTCCAGGCGCACCCAGGACAGCAGTTCCAGCGCACGTTCACGGGCTTCCTTCTCTGCCTTGCGGAAACCGCCCAGGTTGAACAGCATGCTGGCCACGCCATAGTTCAGGTGCTCGTGCATGCCGACCACGACGTTTTCCAGCAGCGTCATTTCCTTGAACACGCGGATGTTCTGGAAGGTGCGGGCGATGCCGCGTTCGGTGATCTTGTGCGGGGCGACGGCACCGATGTCGTCGTCGTTGAAGCGGATGCTGCCCGATGATGCGCGCAACAGGCCCGTGATGAGGTTGAAGACGGTGGTCTTGCCGGCGCCGTTGGGGCCGATCAGGCCGAAGATCTCGCCTTCCTTGACGTTGAAGTTCACGCCCTGCAGCACCTGCAGGCCACCGAAGTTCTTGCTGATGTCGTTCAGTTGTAAAAGCATTACTTCACCTTCTTCTCAGCGTTGCGGCCCAGGAAGGCGCGGATGCGGCGCGGGTCCCAGATGCCCTTGGGCAGGTACAGCACCACCAGGATCAGGATCAGGCCGTTGATGGCCAGGCGGAAGTCCTTGAAGTGACGCAGCACTTCCGGCAGCAGCGACAGGATGGTCGAGCCGATCATCGGGCCGATCAGGTTGCTGGTGCCACCGAAGACGGCCATGGTCAGGATGTCCACCGCATTCTCGAAGCCATAGTTGTTGGGGCCGATGGTGAAGGTGTAGTGGGCGTTCAGGCCACCGGCGACGCCGGCGATGGCGGCACCGATGACGAAGGCCAAAAGCTTGTAGCCGGCCACGTTCACGCCCATCAGGCGGGCCGCCACCTCATCTTCCTTGATGGCCTCGAAGGCACGCCCGGTCTTGGAGCGGCGCAGGCGCGCCAGCGCGTAGATGGTCACGCCCAGGATCAGCACGATATGCCACCACTCGGTGATGGGCGGCACACCGTTCAGACCCATGGGGCCGCCGGTGATGTCCAGGTTCAGCACGATCACGCGTACCACCTCGCCAAAGCCCAGTGTGGCCATGGCCAGATAGACGCCGGACAGGCGCAGCGTGGGGATGCCGATCACCAGCGCCACCAGCGAGGGCAGCACGCCGCCTGCGGCCAGGGCGATGGGGAAGGGCAGGTCGAACTGCATCGTCAGCAGCGACGCGGTGTAGGCGCCGATGCCCATGAAGGCGGCATTGGCCAGCGACAGCAGGCCGCAGGACAGGGTGACGTAGATCGAGAGTGCCAGCATGGCATTGACGCCGATGCTGAAAATGACGGTGTTGTAGGTGGCCCAGAAGCCATCCCACCATTCCATGAAGCCCATCTTATGCCTTCCTTTCCAGCACTTTGCCAAACATGCCGGAGGGTTTTACCAGCAGGATCAGGAACAGGAGGCCGAAGGCCACCGCGTCGCGGAAGTCGCTCGAAATGTAGGCGACCGTCAGCACCTCGGCAAAGCCCAGGAACAGGCCGCCGATCATGGCGCCGCGGATATCGCCCATGCCGCCCAGGATGATGACGGCGATGCCCTTGTGCAGCATCGGCTGGCCCATGAAGGGGGAGATGGCGTTGAAGGACACCCCCACCAGCACGCCGGCAGCACCGCCCAGGGCGGCGGCGGCAAACGAGGTCAGCAGGAACAGGCCTTCGACGTTGATGCCCAGCAGGTAGGCTGCCTTGGGGGATTCGGCGATGGCGCGCAGCGCCCGGCCCAGCTGCGTCTTGCGCATCACGCCCAGCAGCACCACCATCAGCACGAAGGCGATGACGATGATGGCCACTTGCACGGCGGTGATGTGCAGGTTGCCCAGGCTGACGCTCTCTTCAGGGATGGTGCCCTGGGGGAAGCGCTTGTTCTCGGCGCCGAACAGGCCCTGCGAGATGTTGGTGATCATGATGGCCACGCCGATGGTGGCGATCATGGGGATCAGGTGAGGCGCATTGCGCTTACGCAAGGGCTTCAGGACCAGCACGTCGATGATGAGGCCCAGCAGGCCCGTGGCCACCATGGCCAGCAGCAGGGCCACCCACAGGGGCAGTGCCATCTGTTCGACCAGCAGCAGGGCGGCATAGCTGCCCAGCATGAAGATCGCTCCGTGCGAAAGATTGATCACGCCCAGTACGCCGAAGACCAGCGTGAAGCCGAGCGCGAAGAGCGCATACACGCTGCCCAGCGAAAGGGCATTGATGAGCTGTTGTTCTAACATTGGAACCTGCGATAGGTGATGGGGCGCGGCGCTCGCTGCCTGCACTGCATGCATGGCGCGGACGAAGTCCCTCGTTACGTCGTATTGCCGGAATCAGCGGCCTGTCATCCCGACTGGCTGCCTGTGGTTCCCCGTTCCGGCCTGGCAGTGTCTTGCGCATCCCGCGCCAGGATCGCCGCAGGGACAAGGCAATGCCCCTGCGGCGGAACTGCGGGAGAGTATGGTTGCAGCTGCCGGCGTACCGGCAGCCTTGCCTGCAGGCGTCGTGTGCTTACTTCAGCAGCACGAACTTGCCGCCCTTGGCGATGTTGACGATGGCTTCCTGGTCAGCATCGAAGCCGACCTGCTTGCCGGCCACGGCCGGGGCTGCGCGGAAGGCGAACTTGCCGGTGGCGCCATCGATCTTCACGGCCGGCAGCGCGGCGCGCAGGGCGTCACGATCCTTGGCCAGGTTGCCCGACAGCTTCACGTTCTTCAGGGCATCGGCCACGATGTACATGGCGTCATAGGCTTGCGCAGCGAACTGGTCAGGATCGGAACCGAACTTGGCCTTGTAGGCCGCGATGAAGGCCTTGTTGGCCGGAGTCTGGTTCTCGGCCGACCACGGGCTACCCATCAGGGTGTTGTCGCCGGCATCCTTGGCGATCTCGAACAGCTTCGGCGAGTTCAGGCCATTGCCGCCGATGAACGGCTGCTTCATGCCCAGTGCGCGGGTCTGCAGGATGATGTTGGCTGCTTCTTCGGCCAGGCAGGAGCAGACGATGGCGTCCGGGTTGCCGGCCTTGATCTTGGTCAGCTGGGCCTTGAAGTCGACGTCACCCTTGGCATAGGCCTCGGTGGTGGTGACGGGGATCTTCTGCTGTTCAAGGGTGGCCTTGAAGACGTCGTAGCCGGACTTGGTGAAGGCGTCGTCGTTACCGTAGATCACGGCGACCTTCTTGATGCCGAAGTGCTTCACGGCGGCCTTCACGGTCACGGGCAGCACGTCGGCTTCCATGACGGAGTTGCGGAAGGTGAAGGGGCCCATGGCCGTGATGCCGTCAGCGGTGTTGCTGGTACCGAAGACCACCACCTTGGAGGCGTTGGCGATCGGGTCGGCAGCGAAGGCCGAGTTGGACAGGGTGGGGCCGAACACCGCCAGCACCTTGTCCTGGAAGATCAGTTTCTTGAAGACGTTGATGGCTTCTTCCTTCTTGCCTTGTTCGTCTTCGATCACCAGGGCCAGCTTGTCGCCGTTGACGCCGCCCTTGGCGTTGATTTCTTCGGAAGCCAGGGTGAAGCCGTTCTTGATGGCTACGCCGTACTTGGCGGCCGGGCCGGTCAGGGCTTCAGCGACGCCCAGCTTGATGTCGGCGGCCAGTGCGGCCGAGGACAGGGTGGCACCGATCAGCAGGGCCGGAATGGTCTTGAGCATGGTATTGAATTGCATCGAGTTCTCTCCTCAGTTAGATATTGTAGAAACCGTCCCCGTCAGGCAGCGCAGACCAGCGCCACGTCACAAGGCGATTCCTTCATCGAGGATGATGCAAAAGACGCCCGGGATGGCCGGGACTTGTGCTCCATCCTCTGAAGACCGTTTTGCGGCCTCTTTCGATACAGCCGGCACAGCATACCCGAAAAAGCAGGCTGCGCCAGCAATTACAACCCGCCGCCACGCACCCGGGTAGGGTGCGCCGCAGCGGCATGCGAATGTCGTCCGGCCAGCGGACGGGGTGGTGCTGTTGCCTGGTGCCGTGGCGAAATCCATCTATTCCCGTTCGGACTGAGTAGGCCCGTCAGGGCCGTATCGAAGGCGCAGCAATGGCGCGCCTTCGATACGCGGCTACGCCGCTACTCAGTCCGAACGGGTATTGAAAGGAAAACGGGTTCGCCACCTGTGTTTAGTTCAGTTCCTTGCGGATATGGGCGATGGCCGCGCGCACCTGGTTGGGTGCGGTGCCGCCGATATGGTCGCGTGCGGCCACCGAGCCCTCCAGCGTGAGGACCGCGAAGACGTCTTCGCCGATCAGCTCCGAGAAGGCGCGCAGTTCGTCCAGCGACAGGTCGGCCAGGTCACAACCCTTGTCCACGCAGGTACGCACGGCGTGGGCGACGGCTTCGTGGGCGTCGCGGAAGGGCAGGCCCTTCTTGACCAGGTAGTCGGCCAGGTCGGTGGCGGTGGCGTAGCCCTGCAGGGCAGCAGCGCGCATGGCATCGGGCTTGACGCTGATGCCGCGGGCCATGTCGGCGAAGATGCGCAGGGTGTCGGTGAGCGTGTCGACGGTATCGAACAGCGGTTCCTTGTCTTCCTGGTTGTCCTTGTTGTAGGCCAGGGGCTGGCCCTTCATCAGGGTCAGCAGGGCGATCAGGTGGCCGTTGACGCGACCGGTCTTGCCGCGTGCCAGTTCGGGAACGTCCGGGTTCTTCTTCTGCGGCATGATCGAGGAGCCGGTGCAGAAGCGGTCGGCGATGTCGATGAAGCCCACGCGCGGGCTCATCCAGATCACCAGCTCTTCGGACATGCGCGAGATGTGGGTCATCACCAGCGCCGCGGCGGCGCAGAATTCGATGGCGAAGTCACGGTCCGAGACGGCATCCAGCGAGTTGCGGCAGACATCGTCGAAGCCCAGGGTCCTGGCCACGCGCAGGCGGTCGATCGGGAAGGTGGTGCCGGCCAGGGCGGCGGCGCCCAGCGGCAGGCGGTTGATGCGCTTGCGGGCGTCCAGCATGCGCTCGGCATCGCGGCCGAACATCTCGACATAGGCCAGCACGTGGTGGCCGAAGGTGATCGGTTGCGCGACCTGCATGTGGGTGAAGCCCGGCAGGATCACGTCGGCGTGTTGCTCGGCCAGGTCCAGCAGGGCCAGGCGCAGTTCGCGCAGCAGGCCCACGATGTCGTCCACGGCGCCGCGCATGTAGAGGCGGATGTCGGTGGCGACCTGGTCATTGCGCGAGCGGCCGGTATGCAGGCGCTTGCCGGCATCGCCGACCAGCTCGGTCAGGCGCTTTTCGATGTTCAGGTGGACGTCTTCCAGGTCCAGCAGCCATTCGAACTTGCCGGCGTCGATCTCGCCCTTGATCTGGGCCATGCCGCGCTGGATTTCGGCGTGGTCGGCCGCGCTGATGATGCCCTGGTGGGCCAGCATCTCGGCGTGCGCCAGCGAGCCCTGGATATCGACCTGGGCCAGGCGGTTGTCGAAGAACACCGATGCGGTATAGCGCTTGACGAGATCGGAGACGGGTTCAGAAAAGCGAGCCGACCAGGCTTCGCCCTTTTTAGCAAATTGGTCTGTCATATTGGGAATTCCGGAGAATGGGCGATTATAGCAAGCACAACTGCGCCAGGCCACGCCAATGCAGCCGGAAATGCTGCGGGGCGCGGATTTTTCGCATTTGCCAGCCGTCAGCCTGCACGCTTTTTTCGTCCCTTCTCGCCCGATGGTGTTGGAGAGCTTCCGTTGGCCTCGATGAAATGTGATTATTTCCACATGGCATCATTTTTGCTTGTTGTTTTTGCGCAAGTCTTCCTGCAGCGCAAAAAACCCTTGTACTGATGACAAAAGCTAAGGCTATACTCGATTGGCGATGACTGATCCGGGGAGCGGGAATCCCGGTGAGGAAAGGGCTACCTCTTCCGGCCAGGCCGGCATGAACCGATGCAAAATCGGGACGACGGCGGGTCGCAGTTGCCACGGGGGTGGTCCTGTTAGCGCTCATGAGCAAGATGTTTGGGGGTCGTCTTACAGGAGAGAAGCATGAATCTGGAAGCACTGTTTCAGCAGCAAACTGCATTGCCGAGCATTCCCAAGGTAGTGCAGGAAGTCATCGAAAGTTTCAACAACGAGTCAGTCTCGATCGAAGAGATCGCCAAGAAACTGGCCGCCGACCAAGTCCTCAGCGCCAAGATCCTGCGCCTGGCCAATTCCTCCTATTACCACGTCTCGCGCACCATCGGCACGGTGGAGGACGCGGTCCTGATGCTGGGCTTCATGACCGTGCGTACGCTGGTGGTCAGCACCGGCATGGCGGGCAGCTTCAAGAAGCTGCCGGGCGTGGACCTGAAGCTGTTCTGGCGTTACAGCCTGGATACGGCCGTGGTGTCCAAGTGGCTGGCCAAGCAGGCCAAGCTCAATTCCGATTTCGCCTTCACCGTGGGTCTGATGCATGCCATCGGCCAGCTGGTGATGCATGCGGCCATGCCGGAACAGGCGCTGCAGGTGGACAAGGTGGCCGGTCCCCTGGACGCCCGTCGCCTGGATGTGGAACGCAAGTCCTTCGGTTACGACTTTGCCGACGTGGGCGCCGAACTGGCCCGCCGCTGGCGCTTCCCGGACGAGTTCAGCCAGGTCATCAAGGCCTTCCCGCAGCCGCTGGAAGGCAAGTTCGATCCCTTCGCGGCCATCGTGCACCTGGCCACTTGGCGTGCCCGGGCCGAAGAAAACAAATACTCCGCCGATGAAATGGAATCGACCTTCCCCAGCGAGGTGGCCGCCAAGCTGGGCCTGACGCTGGCGACCTTCACCGAAGAGATGCCGCCGCTGCCGGAACTGAGCGAGGGCATGCAGGAACTGGTGGCCTGATCGCCTTTTGCCTGCTTCTGGCAGACCACAAATGACAAATGCCGGCACCCGCAAGGGGCCGGCATTTTGTCTTGGTGCTTCCGCAGTACGGTCAGTGTGGCCGCTGCGCTCAGTAGTTCAGCTTGGCGTCCAGGAAGTTGAGCATGGAGCGGTAGGCCTGGCTGCGTGCGTCCGGGTTGCCGCCGCTGGTGACGCCTTCGCCCCGCTTGCCCACGCCGGCCACGTCCATGCGCACATGCACCGGCAGGCCGGGCGCGTCGAAGTCGTGGTAGGTGTCGGGGTAGAGGCGCAGGGCGATTTCGGTATCGCTGCCCTGCATCTTCTGTTCGATCGCTTCGCAGGCCTGGGGTGGGGTCCAGTCGTCGTTTTCGCCCATCAGGATCAACAGCGGCGCGGCCGGCTTGAAGGCTTCGCCGGTCTTGGCATAGGGGCGGCAGTCGGGATAGAAGGCCACGGCTGCGCGCGGCTGGATCTTGCGCACGGCCACATCGGTTTCCGCCAGGTTGATCGAGGCCAGCAGGGTCGAGGCGCCGTGCGACCAGCCCAGCAGGGCGACGCGCTTGACGTCCACATCCGGCTGGGAGGTGACCCAGTGCATGGCCGCCTGCACATCGAAGCGCCGGTTCATGGCACTGATCTCGCGCTGGGCCACGGTGTCCTGGCAGGTGGAACGGCGGCCACGCGGGGTAAAGCTGTCGGGGAACAGGACGTTGTAGCCGGCGTCGGTCAGTACCCGCGCCATGGCCAGGTGGCGTGGCGTGAATTCGCCCTTGCCATCACGCACCATGCTGTAGAGACCGCCACAACCATGCAGGGCGATCACGGTGGGATAAGGTCCCTTGCTGTTGAGCGACTTGCGCGCCTTGATCCACACGCCATAGAGCGCGGTCGCCTTGCCACCCTTGATGTCCACGCTGGTCAGCGAGACGCGGCGGGCTTCCAGTGGCGGCGGCGGTGCGGAATTGGGCGCAGCCTGCACGCGTGCGCCGATCAAGGCCAGCGTTGCTGCAATGCAGAACGCAGCTACCGGTTTTCCCCAGTGTTGCATAGTGTGTGATTCCCCGTATCGATGCCGCACCGTCTTTTTCCAGGCCCGCCCCATGGCCCGGGAAAATGGTCTCTGAAGCAATATCCTTCAGGGTTTGCGACGGTGACGTGTTCTAAATTCGTTCAGCCTTTATTTTACAAAAGTGAAGAGCTCGTCGGCGTGGCAAATCGGTTTTTTGCGCTGCAAAAACCTGATCCTGCACAAACCTCGGGCGCGGCTGTCCATCCTTCGCAACAGCTTGCCGTCTTGCCAAATGTCACTTCATCCATCTGTTATCGGCATGTAAAGCCTGAACTTGAGACGAGGCGTCTCCCGGCGATGATCGCTCTTCTCATGGCAGGGCGAAAAAAAAGCTGCCCGGTCATCCCGGGCAGCTTGCGGTGAAACACCTGATGGGGCGACGCTCAACCGGTATTGCGCAAGCCGGCGGCCACCCCGTTGATGGTGAGGTGGATGCCGCGCTGCACGCGTTCTTCCGGCGTGCGCTTGGCCGCTGCGGTGGCGCGGTGGCGCTTGATCAGTTCGACCTGCAGGTGGTTCAGCGGGTCGAGGTAGGCGAAGCGGTTCTTGATCGAGCGTGCCAGCAGCGGGTTGGCGGCCAGCCGTTCCTTGCTGCCGGTGATGGTGGAGAGCACGGCGCTGGTGCGTTCATGTTCGTCGGTGATACGGCCGAAGATGGTATTGCGCAGCTTGCGGTCGGCCACCAGCCCGGCGTAGCGCGAGGCCACGGCGAGGTCGGTCTTGGACAGCACCATGTCCATGTTCGACAGCAGGGCGGCGAAGAACGGCCATTCCTTGCACATGGCGCGCAAGATCGCCAGGCGCCTGGGCGTCTCCTTGGCGTTGCCGGCCTCGCCCAGCCAGCCCGAGACCGCGCTGCCAAAGCCATACCAGCCCGGCAGCAGCAGGCGGCACTGGCCCCACGAGAAGCCCCAGGGAATGGCGCGCAGGTCTTCGATGCGCTGGCTGGCCTTGCGTGACGCCGGGCGCGAACCGATGTTCAGTTGCGCGATTTCGGCGATCGGCGTGGCGGCAAAGAAGTAGTCGGTGAAGCCCGGGGTTTCATAGACCAGGTTGCGGTAGGCCTGATAGGCGCGTTCCGACAATTCCTCCATCACCCGCTCGAACTCGGCCAGCTTCCTGGCTTCCTTGCTGTCGGTGTTGGTCGGCATCAGGCTGGCCTCCAGGGTGGCGGCAACCAGCAGTTCCAGGTTGCGGCGACCGATCTCCGGGTTGGAGAACTTGGAGGCGATGATCTCGCCCTGTTCGGTCAGGCGGATCTGGCCGTTCACGGTGCCCGGCGGCTGCGCCAGGATGGCCTGATAGCTGGGGCCGCCGCCACGGCCGACGGTGCCGCCGCGACCATGGAACAGGCGCAGCTTGACGCCGGCCTCGTTGAACAGCTCCACCAGCTGGTTCTCGGCCTTGTAGAGCTCCCAGTTGGAGGTCAGGAAACCACCGTCCTTGTTGGAGTCCGAGTAGCCCAGCATCACTTCCTGCAGCTTGCCGTGCTTGGCGATGAGGCCCTTGACCTGGGGTTGGGTCAGCCAGCCGCGCATGATCTCGGCGGCGCAGCGCAGGTCGGGGATGGTCTCGAACAGCGGGATCACCATCAGCTCCAGCGCCTGCAGCTGGTTGCCTTCGATATGCAGCAGGCCGGTCTCCTTCTGCAGCAGCAGCACTTCCAGCAGGTCCGACAGGGTTTCGGTATGCGAAATGATGTAGTTGCGGATGGCGCGCTCGCCATAGCGGCGGCGGATCTCGCGGGCCGCGCGCAGGATGGTCAGTTCGGAGTCGGTCTCGTCGGCATACTGCACGTAGGGCGAGTACAGCAGTCGTGGTCGCGACAGTTCACCCAGCAGCAGCGCGATCTTGCGCTCTTCGCTCAGGGCCGCGTAATCGGCCTCGACCTGGGCCTTGGCGAACAGGTCGGCCAGCACGCGTTCGTGCACGTCCGAGCTCTGGCGCATGTCCAGCGTGGCCAGGTGGAAGCCGAAGATTTCCACGGCGCGCTTGAGGCCGGCCAGACGCGGCTTGACCAGTGCGGCGCCGTGATGGGCCTGCAGCGACGTCACCAGCACATCGAGTTCGGCCACGCAGTCGGCCGGGTTGGCGTAGGGGGCGGCACTGCCGATTTCCTGGCGCAGGATGTTGACCACGCCCAGCGAGCGGGCGGTGGCGGCCAGGCGCGCATAGATGCCGATCAGGGCGCGCCGGTAGGGCTCGTCGGCGCGATGTTCGGAGTGATCCGGCGAGGTATCGGCCAGGGCCAGCAGTTCCGGGCTGGCATCGACCATCAGGGTCGAGATGGACAGCTCGGCACCCAGTGTGTGCACTTCATCGAGGTAGTAATCGAAGATGGTGGTGGACTGGCGCTTGAGGGCATGCTGCATGGTGGCAGCATTGACGTTGGGATTGCCGTCGCGGTCGCCACCGATCCAGCTGCCCATCTGCAGGTAGGGGGGCAGCTCGGCCACGCGCGCCTTGGCACGCGAGGGGAACTGGCTGTCGATCTCGGCTTCGATGTCGTCATACAGCGCCGGCAGCTCGCGCAGGAAGGTGATGCGGTAGTAGGAGAGGGCGTTCTCGATCTCGTCGGCCACCGTCAGCTTGGTGTAGCGCAGCATGCGGGTCTGCCACAGGGTGGCGATGCGCGCGCGCAGCAGTTCGGTGTTGTGGCGCAGTTCGCGGGGCGTCAGCGGCAGGTCGCGCTCGGCCACCAGGCGGGCGATTTCGCGCTCGGCGTCGAGGATGGACTTGCGTTGCACTTCGGTCGGGTGGGCGGTCAGCACCGGCGACACCAGCGCTTCCTTGAGGAAGCTGCGCACCTGGGCGCCTGAAACACCGGCATCATCCAGGCGCGACAGCGCATAGGCCACGCTGCCCGGTTGCGCTTCGGAACCGGCCAGCAGGTGGGCGCGGCGGCGCCGGTTGTGGTGCTGGTCCTCGGCGATGTTGGCCAGGTGCGAGAAGTAGGAGAAGGCGCGCACCACCGAGTTGGTCTGGTCGCGGGTCAGCTTCTTCAGGAGCTTGTCGAGCTCGGCACCGGCTTTGGCATCGGACTCGCGGCGAAAGCGCACGGCGGTCTGGCGGATGGTCTCCACCACCTCGAAGACGTCATCGCCTTCCTGTTCGCGGACCACCTCGCCTAGCAGGCGGCCCAGCAGACGGATGTCTTCCTTGAGCGGAGCATCCTTGTCGGTCCCGCGTGCGGGTTTGCTGGGTGCAATGGCAGGCTTGGCAGTCTTGGCGCCAGCCGGACGGGAGTTGGAAGAAGCGGAGCGGGCACTGCGTGTAGTTGGATTTGTAGTCGCCATGATCAACGGTTGCTGCGGTTTTCGGGGAGGAAAGTCGTGCTTGTGGATCGGATTGCCAGTGGTGTGCGTGCTAGAATTTGCCTCGTTTTTTATGGTTGCGTTTCGCTTCTGAACTGCGTTTTTGATCGTTTTACAGTCTGGATTCGCCGGTCTCCTGCTTTCCTTGTCTCCTCTGCCGCGGGTGCCACGACTGAATCGGAAAGCCCGTCTTGAAAGAATTTCCTCCTTCCAACATCGTCATCGTTTCGCGTGAAAGTCGCCTTGCCATGTGGCAGGCCGAATACGTGCGAGACCGTCTGGCGGCATTATATCCGCAGTGCAGCATCAATATCCTCGGCACCACCACGCGCGGCGACCAGATCCTGGATCGCACGCTCTCCAAGGTCGGCGGCAAGGGTCTGTTCGTCAAGGAGCTGGAAGTGGCGATGGCCGAAGGCCGCGCCGACCTGGCCGTGCACTGCCTGAAGGACATGCCGATGGATCTGCCCGAAGGCTTCGAGCTGGCCGCCGTGCTGGAGCGCGAAGACCCGCGCGATGCCTTCGTCTCCAACGACTACGCCTCGCTGGACGAGCTGCCCGACGGCGCCGTGGTCGGCACCAGCAGCCTGCGTCGCCAGGCCATGATCGCCGCCCGTTATCCGGAACTGGTGGTCAAGCCGCTGCGCGGTAACCTCGATACTCGCCTGGGCAAGCTGGATCGCGGCGACTATGCCGCCATCATCCTGGCCGTGGCCGGCCTGAATCGCCTGGGCCTGAAGGCGCGCATCCGTGCCTTCCTGGCGCCCGAGCAGAGTCTGCCTTCGCCGGGGCAGGGGACGCTGGCCATCGAAATCCCGGAGGGCCGCGACGACATCAAGCGCCTGCTGGCGCCGCTGCATGACGAAGCCGCTGCCGTGGTCTCGGCGGCCGAACGTTCGGTCTCACGCATCTTCGGTGCCAGCTGCCAGATTCCACTGGCGGCCTATGCCACGCTGGACGGCGATCGCCTGCACCTGCGCGCCATGATCGCCACGCCCGACGGCGAACAGGCCGCTGCCGCCGAAGCCGAAGGCACGGCAGCCGCGCCGGAAGCGCTGGGCGCCCAGGTTGCCGATCTGCTCAAGGCCCGTGGCGCCGACGCCATCCTGGCCGCCTGCAAGGCCCAGGCCGATGCCGCTGCCAGCTGAGCCGGCAAGCCGCTTGCCGGTGGTGGTCACGCGACCACTGCAGCAGGCGCAGGCCTTTGCCGACGCCGTGCGGCAGCTGGGGCGGGCAGCGGTGGTGTTCCCGCTGCTGCAGATCGCGCCGGTCGAGGATGTCGGCACCCTGCGGGCCACACTGTCGCGCTTGCAGGAGTTTGCGCTGGTGGTCTTCGTCAGTCCCAATGCCATCGATGCCGCATTCGCTCACCTGGATGGCTGGCCAAGTGAACTGCCGATAGGCATCGTCGGCGAGGGCAGCCGGCTGGCCCTGTGCGCGCATGGCGTACAGGCTTCCAATACCACTCTCTACGGCCCGCAGCGGGCCGACAAGATGGATTCGGAAGAATTGCTCAAATCCCTCCCCTTGGAACAATTGCGCGGTCGTCGTGCTCTGATCGTGCGCGGCCAGAGCGGCCGTGACTTCCTGAGTGAAGCATTGCAACAACACGGCGTGATGGTCGAACACCTGACCGCCTATCGTCGCCTGGCCCCGGTGCTGGATGCGCAAACTCGCCCGCAGCTGCTGGATTTGCTGGACGGTGGAGCCGACTGGGTGATCACCAGTTCGGAGGCCTTGCGCAATTTGCTGGAGTTGGCAAGACTAGCCGGGGGCGAGGAACGTGTGGTAAAACTGCAACGACAGCGTATCTTCGTCTCGCACCACAGGATCGCCGAGAACGCACGGGAGCAGGGCTTCGTGCAGGTGATCCAGACCGGTTCGGGTGATGAGCGCCTGCTTGCTGCCCTTGCTGCCTCTGCTACTTGAGTGGCCGCGTAATTTGCCGCGTTACAATCCAGCCCATGAACGAACAGCAATCCACTCCCCAATTGCCGGAGCCCCAGTCGCAAGCCAGCCAGAGCGCTGGTGCGGCCGCCTCGCAGGCGTCCTATACCTTCACCACGCCGGACGGCACCGCCGTGATCCGCCGTCGCCAGCGGGCACAGACCGTCGTGCTGCTGCTGGTCATCGCCGGCCTGGGCGCACAGTGGTGGGTCTCGCATACCGAATTGCGCGACCTGCGCAGCGAAGTGGCGCAGCGCCTGCAGAGTGGCGACAACAGCAGCAATGAGCTCAAGGGCGTGTTGAAGAGCGTGCAGGAAAGCACCAAGGAACTGCAGTCCAAGGTCAGCGTGCTCGACAGCAAGCAGGCCGAATCCCAGAGCCAGCAACTGGCCCTGGAACAGATGTACCAGGACCTCAACAAGAACCGCGACGACTGGGCCCTCTCCGAGATCGAGGAAGTGCTCTCCACCGCCGACCAGCAGCTGGAACTGGCCGGCAACGTCCAGGGCGCCCTGATCGCCCTGCAGAATGCCGACAAGAGCCTGTCGCGCTCGGACAAGGCGCAGTTCATCGTCATCCGCCGCGCCATCGCGCGCGACATCGAACGTCTGAAGGCACTGCCGACGGTGGATATCGCCGGCATCGCCGTGCGCCTGGACAGCGCCATCGGCCAGATCGACAACATGCCGCTGCTGGTGGACGAGCGTCCGGTGGAATCGGCCACCGAACCCCGGCCACAGCGCGTGAGCCCGGCGCCCGCTGCGGCCCCGGTCAGCAAGGCCAATGCCGCGCATCCCAAGACCAACACCAAGGCCGAAGCCGCACCGGCCGAAGCCTCCGCCTGGTCGCAATGGCTGGCCGGCGCCCGTGAAACCTGGCAGAGCATGAGCACCGAGATGTGGTCCGAGCTGCGCCAGTTGGTGCGCATCCGCGAAGTGCAGACGCCCGAGGCGATCCTGCTCTCGCCCGGTCAGGCCTATTTCGTGCGCGAGAACCTCAAGCTGCGTCTCTTGAATGCCCGCCTGGCGCTGCTCTCGCGCAATGAGTTCGCCTTCCGCAACGATCTGGCCTCGGCCCAGGACACCATCGCCAAGTATTTCGATACCCGCGCCAAGCAGGTCCAGACCACCCAGTCGCTGTTGAAGCAGGTGCAGGGCAGCAACCTGTCCATCCAGTTGCCCACGCTGGCGGAAAGCCTCAACGCGGTGCGCAACTACAAGGCCCGTCCCTGAGCCGCTGACGCATACCTGATATGAAAATACTGCTCTGGCTCCTGACCCTCTTCGCGTCCGCCATCGGCCTGGCCGTGCTGGCACGCTTCAACCCGGGCAATGTGGTGCTGTTCTATCCGCCGTACCGCATCGACCTGTCCCTGAACTTCTTCATCTTCGCCGTGCTGGCGGTGTTCCTGGCGATCTACGTGGTCATCCGCGCCGTGCGCCTGACCCAGAAGCTGCCTGGCCGCGTGATCGCCTATCGCCGTGCCAAGCGCGAGAACGAAAGCAACAAGGCCCTGCGCGATGCGCTAAAGGCCTATTTCGAAGGTCGCTTCGGCCAGGCTGAAAAGTCGGCCACCCGTGCCTCCGACCTGGCCGACAATGCCGGCATCGCGGCCCTGATCGCCGCCCGCGCCGCGCATCGCATGCGCCAGGGCGAACGCCGCGACATCTGGCTGGCCAGCACCGAGGTCGATCCCACCCTGAAGGCGGCGCGCCTGATGACCGCGCTCGAACTGCAGGTGGATGAACACCACTTCAAGCAGGCGCTGGAAACGGTGGAAGAACTCAACGCCAACGGTACGCGCCACATCCAGGCGTTGCAGTGGGCGCTCAAGGCCAACCAGCAAGCCAAGAACTGGCCCGAGGTCTTGCGTCTGCTGCAGACCCTGGACAAGCGCAATGCCCTGCATCCGGCGCTGTCCAACCGTCTGCGCGAGATGTCCTACGACGCCTTGCTGTCGGACAGGGCGCACGATGCCGAATCGATCCGCCTGCTCTGGAACGGTGTTCCCGGCACCGACAAGCTCAAGCCCTACATCGCCGTGCGCGCGGCCCAGGCCTTCTCCAGCCGTGGCCTGCATGACGAAGCGCGCAGCCTGCTGGAACGCGCCCTGGCGGCCGACTGGGATATCCGCCTCTTGCGTGCCTACCGCGAATCGACGGCCGAGGCAGGCTCGCCGGCGCTGCTGTCGCAGATCGAGCATTGCGAATCCTGGCTCTCCCGCAATCCCACCGACGCCGAACTGGCCCTGACCCTGGGCATGTTCTGCCTGCGCCAGAAGTTGTGGGGCAAGGCCCAGCGCCATCTGGAGCAAGCCCTGTCGGACGCCATCGAGCCGCGCACCGTGCGCGAATCGCATCTGGCGCTGGCGCAGCTGCATGAAGCGCTGGACCAGCCGGACCAGGCCGCCGCCCACTACAAGCAATGCGCCCTGGCCACGGCCATCCGTTGAACTTGTTGCAGGCAGGAATGACCAAGGCGGAAGCGGCGCAAGCCCTTCCGCCTTTTTTGCAGGCGGCTGTCATGTTGGCGTAAGTTGCAGCCGCCAAGATGCAGACCCAAGTCCGATTGCCGCTATAATTGCGGCTTTCCGCGATCAGGCCCGCCGTACGGCCTGCGCGAAAAAGCTTTCTGTTTTCTTTCCCTAGTGAGAATCCCATGAGCCTGAACAACGTCCCCGCCGGCCGCGACCTGCCCAATGACTTCAACGTGATCATCGAGATCCCGATGAACGCCGATCCGATCAAGTACGAAGTGGACAAGGACACCGGCGCCATCTTCGTCGACCGCTTCATGGGCACCGCCATGCACTACCCGTGCAACTACGGCTACATTCCCCAGACCCTGTCGCAGGACGGTGACCCGGTGGACGTGCTGGTGATCACCCCGTTCCCGCTGATCCCGGGCGTGGTGGTGCGTTGCCGCCCGATCGGCGTGCTCAAGATGGCCGACGAATCCGGTATCGATGCCAAGCTGCTGGCCGTGCCGGTCGACAAGATCCTGCCGATCTACACCCACTGGCAAAAGCCGGAAGACCTGAACGAACTGCGCCTGAACCAGATCAAGCACTTCTTCGAACACTACAAGGACCTGGAAAAGGGCAAGTGGGTCAAGGTCGAAGGCTGGGAAGGTCCGGACGCTGCCCGCGCCGAAATCCTGGCCGGTGTGGAAGCGTTCAAGAACGCCAAGTAATCCCGACGCCGTACCAAGAAAAATCGCCCGACAGGCGCAAACCTGTCGGGCGATTTTTTTTGATCCGTCGGTTACCAACCACACCCGTTCGGACTGAGTAGGCCCGAATGGGCCGTATCGAAGCCTGTCCTGAGCCTGGCGAAGGGGCGCTCCGTCAGCGCCTTGTCTGCGGCTGCCGCGTCTTCGATACGACGCTGCGCGTCTACTCAGTCCGAACGGTCTGGAGAGGGGCTCAGGCTAGTCTTAATCCAGCTTGGCGGCGTGCTCGCGGGTGGCGTGGAAGGTCACTTCCGGCCAGCGTTCCTGGGTCAGGCGCAGGTTCACGCCCGAGCTGGCCAGGTAGGCCAGGTTGCCGGCCGCATCCACAGCCAGGTTGGCACCGGCCGAGGAGCGTTCGAAATCGGCCAGCTTCTTCTTGTCCTCGCAGGTGATCCAGCGGGCGCTGCTGATGCTGGTCCCTTCGAAGACGGCATCGACGCCATATTCGTTCAACAGACGGCTGGCCACCACTTCGAACTGCAGCACACCCACCGCACCCAGGATCAGGTCGCTGCCGGTGACCGGCTTGAAGACCTGCACCGCGCCTTCTTCGCCCAGCTGCTGCAGGCCCTTGTGCAACTGCTTGATCTTGAGCGGATTGCGGATGCGTGCCACCCGGAAGAAGTCCGGCGCGAAGTAGGGGATGCCGGTGAACTGCAGCATTTCGCCTTCGGAGAAGCTGTCGCCGATCTGCATGTTGCCGTGGTTGGGCAGGCCGATGATGTCGCCGGCATAGGCCTCTTCCACCTGCTCGCGGCTGGAGGCCATGAAGGTCACCACCGAGGACACCTTGATGTCACGGTTCAGGCGCAGGTGCTTCAACTTCATGCCGCGCTCGAAGCGGCCCGAGCACACGCGCAGGAAGGCGATACGGTCGCGGTGCGCCGGATCCATGTTGGCCTGGATCTTGAAGACGAAGCCGGAGAACGGCTCCTCGGTCGGCTTGACCTCGCGCACGGTGGCGTCGCGGCCGCCCGGACCGGGCGCCCAGTCCAGCAGCGCGTCGAGGATCTCGCGCACGCCGAAGTTGTTGATGGCCGAACCGAAGAACACCGGCGTCTGCACACCGGCCAGGAAGTCGTCCAGGTTGAAGGGGTGGGAGGCGCCATGCACCAGCTCCACCTCCATCTTCAGTTGTTCGATCTCCAACGGGAACATTTCTGCCAGCTTGGGGTTGTCGATGCCCTTGATGATTTCCACGTTGCCGTTGGCGCGTTCTTCGCCGGCCTTGAAGAGCATGATCTCGTCGCGCAGCAGGTGATACACGCCACGGAAGTTCTTGCCCATGCCGATCGGCCAGGTCACCGGCGCGCACTGGATCTTGAGCACCGACTCCAGCTCATCGAGCAGCTCCAGCGAATCGCGGGTTTCGCGGTCCAGCTTGTTCATGAAGGTGATGATGGGCGTATTGCGCATGCGGCAGACGTTCAACAGCTTGATGGTCTGTTCTTCCACGCCCTTGGCGGCGTCGATCACCATCAGCGCCGAGTCCACGGCGGTGAGCACGCGGTAGGTATCTTCGGAGAAGTCCTGGTGGCCCGGGGTGTCAAGCAGGTTGACCACGTGGTCGCGGTACTCGAACTGCATCACCGAGCTGGCCACCGAGATGCCGCGCTGCTTTTCGATCTCCATCCAGTCCGAGGTTGCATGACGGCCGCTCTTGCGGGCCTTCACGGTACCGGCCAGCTGGATCGCACCCGAGAACAGCAGCAGCTTTTCGGTCAGCGTGGTCTTGCCGGCGTCAGGGTGGGAAATGATGCCGAAGGTACGGCGGCGCTTCACTTCGCGCGCGATCAGGTCGGATGAGACCTTGCGGCCACCGCTGGAGACGTCCGAAGCGTCGGAGGCGTCGTCGGCAGCGCTGCTGGCGACGTCGGGGAGTGCGTTGCTGGGTTCTTGCATGGCGGGTCGCCTGTTTGGAAAGCTCTGGAGAACCCGAGATTATAACTGAAGCGGCCCGCGCTCCCGCATGTTTGCCGGATGGCAAGCTCTGCCGGGGCGGGCCGTTGCGAAGAGTGCTTTGTAACGGTGCTCAGGAACGTTCTCCTCAGGAACGTTCGTCACGGCGCTCTTCGCGCCGAGGATGCTGGTCGCGTTGCTGCTCCCTCTGCTGTTGCTGGCGTGCCTGCTGCTGGACCTGCTGGCGTTGCGCCTGTTCCTGGTGCTGGCGGGCCTGTTCCCGCGCCTGTTCCATCTGGCGCTGCTGATCATGCTGCTGGTTCTGCAGCTGCTGCTGGCGCATCTGCTGTTCACGCTGTTGCTGTTGTAATTGCCGTTGCTGCATCTGTTGCTGGTGCTGCAGTTGCTGTTGCGTCTCCTGCTGGCGCATCTGCTGTTCACGCTGTTGCTGTTGCAATTGCCGTTGCTGCGTCTGTTGCTGATGTTGCAGTTGCTGTTGCGTCTCCTGCTGGCGCTGCTGCCATTGCCGCTCCTGCGCCTGTTGCTGCTGGCGTTGTTCCCGGCCTTGCTGCTCGCGCTGATCCTGCTGCTGGCGGATCATCTGTTCGCGCTGGCGTTGCTGCTCATTGGCCTGCTGCTCCCGATGGTGTTGCTGCTCCACCGCCTGGCGCTGACGCAACTGATCCTGCTGGGCCACACGCTGCTGGACATTGTCGGCCACCGGGAGCGGCCGCGGCTGGGCGCCCGGCATCGGGTGATCGCGCCACGATGGTGCGGCCTGGGCCTGAGCTTGCCCCGGACCGGGCGGCGGAGTCAGGGCGGGTGCCGGTTGCCGGGCGTAACGGCCACCACCGCCATAGCGCGCATCGTGATGCCAGACCACCGGCCGCTGGTTGACCGTGACGTTATTGACCACCCGGGTGTTGTTGATGTTGTTCACGTTGGTGACATTGGTGACGTTATTGATGCGGGTCTGGCTCACCATCACTTGCCGCTGCCGCCAGTCGGGACGGGCATCGCCGAACACCGCGTTCATCACGCCGATGCCGGCGCCAAAGCTGATGCTGGCCGAGAAGCCCGGCGCATAGCTGGGCGGGCGGTAGCGCGGCGGCGGCGCCCACACCACGGGCGGTGCCGACGGCCACCACCAGTCGCCATACACCACCACCGGGTTGTAGTAGGGCACATAGACCACCTGCGGGTTGACCGGCACGATCTCGATCATTTCATCCTGCACCACTACGCGCTGCTGCGGGCTGGATTCCAGCGTACCGGCAATGCGCGCACGCTCGCGCAGGTTCTGCACCGTGTCCATCACCGATGCCTGCTGGCCGAGGAAGGCCTGGCCCATCTGCTGGGTCCAGTCCAGGCGGTCATTGAGCATGGCCAATACCGAGGGGAATTGCACCAGCGCCTTCACGCTCGGGTCCCAGGGCATGGGCGCCACCGCCCGCGCCAGGCCCTCGCCTTGCAGGCCGGGGCGGGCTTCCACGAAGCGCTGCGCCTGCACCACTTCCAGCGGATAGGTCGAGGCCATCAGCACCTGTGCCAGCAGCGAATCGGGATACAAGGCCACCGGCGCCAGCATCTGGTCCAGTTGTTGCTGGGTGTAGACGGGCGGGGCGGCCTGTACCGCGGGGTAGGCGCTTTGCGCCTGCGCGGGCAGGCCCGAGACCAGTGAAAACAGCAGGCAGGCGGCCCAGGCCAGGGATTTCTTGTTCACGTCATTCTCCTTACCGAGTTGCGCGGGAAGGAAGGGGCTTGAAGAAGTATTCGGCTTCCAACGCATTGAAGTGAACCTATAGTCCGTCAACCGGCAAGAGGGAGGTGTAACGGAAGTGCAAGCGATGTTTCAGTGGCCGGATGGGGGCGCAACCTGGTGGCAACTTGGTCGTGCAGGCCGCTTGCCCGGTGGAAAGCCTTGCGCAAGGCGGGGGCGGGTGTGGCATCATGAACGGCCACGGAACAAATCTCATCAATGGAATCGATCAATCGAGCAATTAATCGGGCGGCCTTTAGCCCTTGCGCAGATCAATCATTGACACGACCGGAAGAGGGGAAACGTTCCAAACTGTTTTCGCAGCACCGCATCAGGCAATCTTTTTACGACAACAAGCCATCAAGCAAGGAACGACCATGAGCCATCACCTGATCTGGCGGCGCGATGATTTCCTCATCGACACCGATCCCGACCGGCTGGACATCCCCCTCATCCACGACGTATTGACCCAATCGAGCTGGTCCCCCGGTATCGACCTGAACACTGTGCGCACCGCCATTGCCAACAGCCTGTGCTTCGGCCTCTATCGCGGCAAGGAGCAGATCGGCTTCGCCCGCGTGGTGACCGACCACGCCACCTTCGGCTACCTGTGCGACGTCTTCGTCATCAGCGACCTGCGCCGCCAGGGCCTGGGCCGCTGGATGATCGAGTCGGTGAACCAGCATCCCACCCTGCAGAAGCTGCGCCGGGTCATGCTGACCACCTCGACGGCCCCCTGGCTGTATGCCAGCTGTGGATTCGAAGCCATCAATCGCGGCGATTTCGTCTGGCACATCTCCCGGCCGGACATCTACCGGCAGGCCAGTCCGCAGTAAATGCATCGACGGCGGAGCGCAGCGCGTCGCTCCGTCGTGGTCTTTACCTTCGCTCTCTTTTTTCTCCGCCTTCTCTACCTTCCCCGCACTGCGCTGCCGTTGGTCGAATGGCTGTCGCCGCACCCTCCGCGCCTTCCCCGTACTTTTTCCTGTATTTCCCACTGTCGTCTTTGTCTGCTTACGTGTCCACATCGCTCGGCAAGCTGCTTCGCCGTCCAGGACAAATGTAAAGACGCGTCGAAATGAACGAAATTCCCTGACGAAATCTACGATACAGCATAAAATTTGTCACAAATACGAACCATTATCATTCGTATTTATATAAATGAAACTGACAAATTTTTCTTCGATCAGGATAACTTTGATGTCACCCTCCCTATTTGCATCTGCCGTTCCCGCATCAAACTCCCATCCCTCCCTGCGTCCTCTGTGCCGTGCGATGCTGATGGCCGGCATGGCCGGGTTCACCCTGTGTGCGCAGGCACAGCAAGCAGTCGCCGACCAGAGTGGCGCCTTGCCTGAGGTCACCGTCTCGGCCCCGCAGGTCGAGCAGCCGCCCACCGAAGGCAGCGACAGCTATACCGTCAAGCGCAGCCGCTCGGCGACCAAGTTCTCGCTCTCGCCGCGCCAGACGCCGCAGTCGGTGTCGGTGGTCACGCGTGCCAGGATGGAAGACTTCCATCTCACCAGCATCAACGATGTCTTCGCCACCACGCCCGGAGTGACGGTGGACCGCGTGGAAACCGACCGTACCTACTACACCTCACGCGGTTTCGACATCACCAACTTCATGTTCGATGGCATCGGTATCCCCATGACCTACGGCCTGATGTACGGCGATACCGAAATGGCCATGTTCGACCGCGTGGAGATTGTGCGCGGCGCCAACGGGCTCACCACCTCCACGGGCGACCCGTCGGCCACGATCAACTTCATCCGCAAGCGGCCGACCACGGATTTCCAGGCTTCGGCGGCGCTCAGCTATGGCTCGTGGAATACCCGCCGGCTGGAAGCCGACATCTCCGGTGCCGTCAACGAGGCCGGCACTGTTGCGGCGCGAGTGGTGGCAAGCCATCAGGAGGGCAATTCCTACCTCGACCGCTATCGCCCTACGCGCGACCTGTTCTACGGCGTGGTGGAGGCCAACCTCAGCAGCAGCACCCTGCTGACCCTGGGCTACAGCTATCAGAAAGTGCATGGCAAGGGCGCCATGTGGGGAGCCTTGCCCCTGAGCTATACCGATGGCACGGCCACGCATTACGGCAGCAATACCAGCACATCTGCGGACTGGTCGCGAATGGATACCGAACAGCAGCGGGTCTTTGCCGAACTGAGTCAGGACCTCAGCGCAGGCTGGCAATGGAAGAGCACGGTGGGCTATAACGAGATGCGTACCGATTCCGCCCTGTTCTATGTCTATGGCACACCCGACAAGAGCACCGGCGGCGGGCTGTATGCCTATCCCAGTCTGTATGCCGGCGTGAACCGCCAGGCCTACCTGGACAGCAACCTCAGCGGCAAATACAACTTGCTGGGGCGCGAGCATGAATTCAACCTGGGCGTGAATCTCTCCAACTCCCGCGTGGTCGATGTCAGCAACTACGGCCGTGGCATCGGCACCGAGCTGTTCGGGCAGCAGGCCTTCGATGGCAGCTTTGCGCTGCCGGTCTTCGATGACGGGACCGATGGCAGTCGCTACACCGACCGCCGCAAGAGCGTCTATGGGGCCACCCGCCTGAACCTGTCGGACCGGGCGAAACTGATGCTGGGGGCCAACTACACCCAGGCCGACGCCTCCGGCTACGCCTATGGCGAACCGCATGCGCTGGCGCAGTCGGCGCTGTCGCCCTATGTCGGCCTGACGGTGGACCTGGATGAGCATTTCTCGGTGTACGGCAACTACACCAAGATCTTCAATCCCCAGACCCGAACCGATGCTGCCGGCGCCGTGCTGGCCGCCGCCCGCGGTCGTTCGTATGAACTGGGCGTGAAGGGGGAGTTTGCCGACGGCAAGCTCAATACCTCGCTGGCCGTGTTCCAGGTCGACCAGAGCAATGTGGCCGAACAGGCCGGTACCATCGGCGCCCGCGCCTATTACCGTGGCATCAATGCGCGCTCCGAAGGGATCGAATATGAGGTGTCGGGTGAGCTCACCCGCGACTGGCAGGTCGGTGCCGGCGTGGTCTGGCAACGCATCACCGGTGACGAGGGCAAGCAGGTACGCCTGTACGTCCCGCGCCGCCAGCTGCGCCTGTCGACCACCTACCGCCTGCCGCAGCTGGAAAAGGCCAAGATCGGCGCCAGCCTGAACTACCAGAGCAAGAGCAGCTACGACAGCAGCAATACCGCCTACCAGGGCGGTTACTCGGTGTTGAACCTGATGGCCAGCTATGACATCAGCAAGAACCTGACCCTGTCGGCCAGCCTGAACAATGTGCTCAACAAGCAGTACCTGACCACCGTCTACTGGAGCCAGTCCTACTATGCGGCACCGATCAACGGCACGGTGAGCCTGCGCTGGAAGTATTGAGCGGCGCGTCGCATTGCCGTTGCCATTGCCTGCGCCGGCCCGGATGCCGGCGCAGGCCGCTCATTTGCGCTTGCGCCGGCTCGGTGCCATCTCCCGCATGAGGGCCACGAAGCGCTGCGCGCCCAGGCCCAGCGGGCGGTCCTTGCTCCAGACCACGTCCACCCACATGCGCTGCTGGTTGCTGATGTTGTCGAAGTCGATCACCACCAGCGCGCCAGCCTCGATCTGGTTCTGCACCAGGCTGTGTGGCAGGTAGGCCCAGCCCAGGCCCTCGCGCACCAGCGACAGCGTGGCCAGGTGATTGTCGGTGCGCCAGATCTGCCGCGCCAGGAAGAAGCGCGGGTCGGAGATGCGGGCATCGCGGCTGGCCACGGCGATCTGGCGGATGTCGTACAGGTCCTCGTAGCGCAGCTTGCGCTTCTTGCGCAGCCGTGCCGGATGATCCGGCGCGATCACGGCCACCATCATCTCGCTGCTGAATTCCTGGAAGGCCTCACGGTCGTTGCCGGCATGGCGCTCGAAGACCAGCGCCAGTTGCGCCGTATTGTCGTAGAGCATGCGCATGGCGTCGGCCTGCGGCGAGGACAGCACCTCCACTTCCAGCGAGGGGAATTCCGTGG
Organism: Herbaspirillum sp. C7C2; assembly: GCF_022627865.1. Lineage (NCBI taxonomy): Bacteria > Pseudomonadati > Pseudomonadota > Betaproteobacteria > Burkholderiales > Oxalobacteraceae > Herbaspirillum > Herbaspirillum sp. C7C2. Next base: position 488,090 of record NZ_JABXGI010000002.1, on the reverse strand, counting down.
CCAGGACCGCCAGCGGCCGGGCCCAGGGAATGGACAGCAGTTCGGGCGCCACGGCCAGCGTCAACTTGCGCTCCAGCCCGCGATGCATGGCCAGGGCGTGGGTGTCGAGCTGGCGCAGGGTGCTGGCCAGCAGGCGGGCATCCGGCTCCAGCGCCCGCGCCAGTTCGGTGGGACGGGCGTCGCGGGCGGTGCGGTCGAACAGCACCAGGTCCAGTTCCGCTTCGAGCTGGCTGATGGTCATGCTCACCGAGGAGGGCACGCGCCCCAGCGCGCGTGCTGCCGCAGAGAAGGAGCCGCTGTCGAGGACGGCCAGGAAGACCTTGACGTTGTCGCTGGAGAAAGCCATGGCAGGGAAGGGTGGCGAAGCGACCAGCGATCTATCAGAAAAACTGAAAGAAGCCGACTTCTTCTATCAAAAACATCATCATAGAATGCTTTCCATTGCAAGACCAGCCGTGTTGCTTCATCCACAGCCTGTGGCCGGCCAGGGCTTGCAACAGGAGAACTCATGCAAGGTTTCAAACGCAAGCTGGTCTACGCCAGCCTTTTCGAGGCGCTGGCCATCGTCTTCACCACGGTGGGCCTGACGGTATTCGCCGGCCACGACAGCAGCCATTCCTGGGCAGCGGCGGTGGCGTCTTCCACCATCGCCTTCCTGTGGAACTTCGTGTTCAATGGTCTTTTCGAGCGCTGGGAAGCACGCCAGCCGCGTCGCGGCCGCAGCTTCGGCCGTCGCGCTGTCCACGCCATCGGTTTCGAGGGCGGGCTGGTGATGATGCTGGTACCGCTGTTCGCCTGGTGGCTGGATATCAGCCTGTGGGACGCGCTGGTGCTGGACTTCGGGCTGATCGTCTTCTTCATGATCTATACCTACCTGTTCAACCTGCTGTTCGACCGCATCTTCGGCCTGCCCAGTTCAGCCTTGCCGCTCGAGTCGCAGCCTGTCCAGGCGAAGCCGGCGGCACCGATCGCAGGCACCCGCTAATCCCGGCGCGGGTGGCGCCACTGTCTGATTGTCTTATTGTTTTAAAATAGCGCGCTACCCATCCCGCCAGGAACCGCCATGTACGTCCCCGCCCATTTCGCCCAGACCGATACTGCCGAGCTGCAACAGCTGATCACCGCGCATCCCTTCGGCGTGCTGGTTTCGCACACCGCTGGCGGGCTCGATGCCAACCACCTGCCGTGTCACCTTGATCCCGCGCAGGGCGCGTTGGGGACCTTGCACCTGCACGTGGCACGCGCCAACCCGCTGTGGCGCGAACTGGCCGACGGCGATGCGGTGCTGGTGGTGTTCTCGGCCGGCGACGCCTATATCTCGCCCAGCTGGTACCCCAGCAAGCATGAAGCCCATCGCCAGGTGCCCAGCTGGAACTACATGGTGGCGCATGCCCATGGCCGGGTCACCATCCGCGACGACGAGCGCTACGTGCGCGGCGTGGTGGCCCGCTTGACGCGCACCCATGAAGCTGCCGAAGAAAAGCCGTGGAAGATGTCGGATGCGCCCGCCGAATTCACCGATACCCTGCTGCAGGCCATCGTCGGCATCGAGATCGAGATCACACGTCTGGAAGGCAAGCGCAAACTTAGCCAGAACAAGGAAGTGCGTGACATCGTCGGCGCTGGCGAGGCCCTGCTGGCACGTGGCCACGAGGCCGTCGGCCAGGCCATGCTGGAGGCTGCAACGAAAAAGTCATAAGGCCTCGGTGCAGCTTGTCCGCTGATGGACTGCAAATTGGCTGCATAGCGGCGCTTACTGGTAACTAATTGCGCGATGTCAGTGAAGTTACGTACACACGTACTGACCGCCTCTGTGTAGAATTCCCCGCATCGGTGCCTGGACACCGTTCCGTTTTTCCCGCTTGCAACGAGGGTGCCCATGTCTTCCCCGACCCCTTTGTCCCCCCATGCTGCCCGCAGCGATTCCCTTGGCTGCTCCGCCCGGAGCCTGGGCCAGAGCCAGGAACTGCAGGGCAGCGAGTTCAGTTTCTATCGCAAGCGGGTCGACGGCAAGGAGTTGTCCCAGGTGCAGACGCCGCCCTCGGATCGCGGTTTTCTGGTCGGCATCTCGATGGCGCCGCAGCACCGGCGCAGCATCTTCCGGGGCAGTCAGGCGGCCCGCTTCGATTTCGGCGCCGGCGCCGTCTATACGCGCGATTTTTCCGAGGAATATCGGGCCGATCTGCAGGGACCGTTTGATTTCCTGCTGATGGAGCTACCGCTGTCCTGGTTTCATACTGCCAGCGATGAGCTGCGCGCCGGGCAGCGGCGCGTGACCGGCCTGGCGACCGTGACCGGCCAGTCCGACCTGATCCTGGCCCATCTGGCGTGTGCGCTGGCGCCGGCGCTGGCACAGCCTCGGCCTGACAGCCTCCTGTTCGTAGACCAGCTAGGCGTGGCCATCGGTACCCACCTGTTGCGGCGTTATGGCGGAGCGTCGGCACCTTCTGCTCAGACCGTGCGCCTCTCGCGCCTGCATGAGGAGCGCGCCAAGCAGATGCTGTTGCAAAAGGGGCGGGGCAACGTTTCCATTCCCGAGATCGCGCGCGAGTGCAATATGTCGGCCAGTTATTTCCTGCGCGCCTTCAAGGCCAGTACCGGCCACACGCCCCACCAGTGGCTGCTGGTGCAGCGCGTGGAAATGGCACGCCACTACCTGCGCCAGACCGAACTGTCGCTGGCGGAGATCGCGCTGGCCTGCGATTTCTGTGACCAGAGTCATTTCAGCCGTGTGTTCACGCAGGTGGCAGGGACCACGCCGGGCGCCTGGCGTCGTAGTCAGCGCTGAGGTGCGCTCGGCTGAAAAGGGAAGAAGGTCGGATGGTCGGATACCAATCCGGCCCCTGCCTCCGTGCGGGCTGCTTAGGGCACCCGCGGCAGGTCGAAGCTGAAGATGCTTCCGCCGGAGGGCGCGGCGCTCGCGTGCAGACGCCCCCGATGGCTTTCAATGATGGAGCGGCAGATGGCCAGCCCCATTCCCATGCCATCGTCCTTGGTGGTGTAGAAGGCATCGAAGATGCGTGACATCGCCTCCTCGGCAATGCCCACCCCGTTATCCTGCACCCTGACCTCGACCCGCTGCTCGTTGCAGCAGCTGGCGCTGATGCTGAGCGTAGCGGGCTTCTCCGGTGCCGCATCCATGGCATCGAGGGCATTGACCACCAGATTCAGCAGCACCTGCTGCAGCTGCACCAGATCCCCCAGCACATAGACGTCCACCGGATTGAGCGCCAGGTTCAGCGCCACCTCGCGCCGCTCCAGTTCGCTGCGCGAGAGCATCAGGATGTGCCGGATCAGCGCATGCAGATTGACCCGCGTGAAGGCAGGCGCTGCATTGCGCGTCAGGTTCTGCAGCCCCTGGATGATGCCGGCGGCACGCTTTCCCTCGGTGATGATGTCGCGCAGTCCGGCGCGCGCCTGTACCAGTTCGGGTGTGGGACGGTCCAGCCAGCGCAGGCTGGCGCCGGCATTGGAGACGATGGACATCAGCGGCTGGTTGATCTCGTGGGCAATGGAGGCCGTCAGTTGTCCCACGGTATTGGCGCGCGAAACGCGCTCCATGTCGATCTGGGCGGCGCGGATCGCATATTCGGCCTGGCGTCGTACGGTGATGTCAGTGGCGGTGCCCATGTATTCGACGAAGGTGCCGTCCAGCCACACCGGCTTGCCGATGCCGGAGAGATAGCGCACCTCGCCGGTGTCCTGGCGGCAGATGCGGTGCTCCACGCGGATGGTGCCACCCATGGCGACAGCGGCGTTGACGGTATCGATCACTTCCTGCCGGTCATCCGGATGCATGATGGCGGCGAACTCGTCATAGGTGATGCAGTTGCGGCCCGGTGCCAGGCCGTAGATGCGGCACAGCTCGTCAGAGCAGAACATCAGGTCCTCGCGTACCAGGTAGCGCATGCTGCCGGTATGGTTGAAGCGCTCACCCTGCTTGAGCAGTTCGCGGCTGGTGCGCAGTTCGCGTTCGATGCAGAGCAGTTGTTCATTTTCCTGCAGCAACTGGGCGTGGGCAGTGGCGTTGCCCAGCGCCACCGCCGCGTGGGCCGCCAACTGTCCGGCCAGATGGGCGAGCTCGGGTGCCGGAGCGGTCTCGTAGTAGAGATACAGCCAACCCTGTTGCACGCCCTGGTGCAGCAGGGAGAGAGACAGGGCCGCGCCTGCCAGTTCCTCGGTGCTGGCGATGCGGTCGCTCGTAGGGAAGTCACCAGGGTCGTCGGCCCGACGCGTCTCGGCCTCGATCAGCGGTACCCCGGCCTGCTGTCTTACCAGCAGGCAGCGTCGGGCGCCGGCCAGCAGGCAGACGGTATGGGTGATGGCGGCCTTGAGGCGATCCGGGTCGCGTATGGCACTGAGGTCGCGCAGGGCTTGCAGCAGGGCATCGTGGTCGGCGGGAGACGATGGGGCGGACGGCAAGGGGTTCTCCTGGCGAATGGGGCAAGATGGGACAGGTCCGTATTGTGCCGTATCCGATGGCGTCGCGCCGCCTGGGAGAGTGTCAGAAGCGGCCATACAGCAGGGTTGCGGTCAGCAGTACCAGGAGGGTATCGGCATCGACCGGCTTGGCCAGCAGCGGAAAACCCAGCGAACTGGCACGCATGCGCTGCGGCGGGGTGACCTGGGCCGAGATGAACAGGATTGGCAGGTCCGGCCGCAGACGGGCCAACTGTTCGGCCAGTTCGAAGCCGCTCATCTGCTTCAAGCCGACGTCGACGATGGCGCAGCAAGCCTGGGCCAGACAGGTGCTGTCCAGAAAATCCTCGGCGGTATCGAAGCTGCAGCTGCGGTGCCCGGCCGAATCCAGCAGGTTGCACAAGGCAGCGCGTACCCAGAGGTCGTCATCAATGACCGCGACAGGGCGGTACTGTGACAGTGGCGTGTTCTCCCCTTCGCTCATCATCGTCGGCCATGGTCGGCGCCGGCACAGGTTCATCCGCGCGACGCCGGGGTTGCCCGCACCGGCCATTGGCGCGGGCCGGCGCAGCTGTGCGCAGCCAGACGGGCGGCGCACTGGAAAAAGGTCGCTGTGTGGGCAGCGTGGCAGGTGATGCGGCGGTGTTATGCACCCTCGCGGGCGACGGCTCTATGGCCTGGTCAATCTGTGATGCCAGGCTTTCCTGGCCGATGCGTCCGGCCGGAAAGCCGGCATTCATTTCTGGTCCGGCGGCGGGTTGCCCGTGATCTTGGGAATGCACTCACGGTGGAACCAGGAAGCCGTCAGCGGTTCTCCGGCCAGCTTGCGCCGTACGATCGGTACCAGTTGCTCGCCGATCAACATGCCTAGCAAGCCCAGCAGGGCGATGATGGGAGGGGCTGGCGACTGCACCTGCAGGGCGGCATAGATCAGGCCGGCCAGGATGCCCATCAACAGGGAAATCAGATAGGGTTTCATGGGGACTCCCGGATCAGCCGCCAAACAGGTGGCCGACCCCAGTGATCAGACGTTCGCCCAGCACCATGCCGAGCAGGCCGATCAGGGCGATGCCCGGCGGCGCCGGAGAACGCACCTTGAACAGGGCATAAAAGACGCCGATCAGGATGCCGGCGCCCAGTGAAATCAGATAAGCGGACATGGCCCGGCTCCTCGTGAAGATAGTGCACTGCCACCTGGGTTGCGGCCCGCGGAGGAGCCGCGACGCAGGTGGCGAGGGCAGACCGTATTACTTGGCCGGGACCGGTGCCAGGGTCTTCTGGTTGCCGTGCGGACGTTGCTCGGCCTTGTGCACCATGGTGTAGGCGTAGTCCACGCCCATGCCGTAGGCGCCGGAGTGCTCGCGCACGATGTCCATGACGGCGGTGTAGGTTTCCTTGCGGGCCCAGTCGCGCTGCCATTCCAGCATGACTTGCTGCCAGGTCACCGGGATCACGCCGGCCTGGATCATGCGCTGCATGGCGTAGTCGTGGGCTTCCTTGGAGGTGCCGCCGGAGGCGTCGGCCACCATATAGATTTCATAGTCACCTTCGGCCATGGCGCACAGGGCGAAGCTGTTGTTGCAGACTTCGGTCCACAGGCCTGCCACGACCACCTTCTTCTTGCCGTTGGCCTTGAGGGCGTCGCGCACCTTCTGGTCATCCCAGGAGTTCATGGAAGTGCGTTCCAGGACGTCGTGCTCAGGGAACACTGACAGCAGTTCCGGATAGGTGTAGCCGGAGAAGCCCTGGGTTTCCACGGTGGTGATGATGGTGGGGATGTTGAACACCTTGGCCGACTTGGCCAGGGCGACGACATTGTTCTTGAGCACCTGACGGTCGATCGATTGCACGCCGAAAGCCATCTGCGGCTGGTGGTCGATGATGATGAGCTGGCAGTTGTGCGGGGTCAGCACGTCGAGTTTGGTATTGGTGGTCATGATGATTCCCTAGATGGGTAGTGTATGGAGGAGTGTGGGCGACCCGGCGACGGGGAGACGCGGCCAGGGCCGACCCGGCAGACGGGAGTGAGGCTGCCGGAGGCGATCATAGGCAAGAGGGCAGGGCGCTGCCATTATCTGTTCGTATAGCTAGACGCTGGCACGGCGTTTTTGCACACTGCCAACACCAATAAAAGCACATAGGATGACTGGCACCTGAAGTTTTGATGACCTCCGCGCCGGCATCGACATGTGCGATCCGCCACCCTCATTCTCCATCGTCCCTGTCTATGTCCGGAGCCTCCATGACGACCGCAACCAGCGTTACCCCCGATCTGATCCTGCTGAACGGCAAGATCCACACCGTCGACAAGCAGAACCCCATTGCCGAGGCCGTTGCCATCGGCGGCGGCAAATTCCTCGAAGTCGGCAGCGCCGCCGACGTCATGCGTCTGAAGCAGGCCCAGACCAAGGTCATCGACCTGGGCGGCCGCACCGTCATCCCCGGCCTGAACGACTCGCACCTGCATTTGATCCGCGGCGGTCTGAACTACAACCTGGAACTGCGCTGGGAAGGCGTGCCCTCGCTGGCCGATGCGCTGCGCATGCTGAAGGACCAGGCCGCCCGCACCCCGCACCCGCAATGGGTGCGCGTGGTCGGCGGCTGGACCGAATTCCAGTTCGCCGAAAAGCGCATGCCCACGCTGGAAGAACTGAACGCCGCTGCACCCGATACCCCGGTCTTCGTCCTGCACCTGTACGACCGTGCGCTGCTCAACCGTGCTGCGCTGCAGGCAGTCGGCTATACCAAGGACACCCCCAACCCGCCGGGTGGCGAGATCGTGCGCGATGCCTCGGGCAATCCGACCGGCATGCTGATCGCCCGTCCCAATGCCATGATCCTGTACGCCACCCTGGCCAAGGGACCGACCCTGCCGCAGGAATACCAGGTCAATTCCACCCGCCAGTTCATGCGCGAACTGAACCGCCTGGGCGTGACCAGCGCCATCGACGCCGGTGGTGGTTTCCAGAATTACCCCGATGATTACCAGATCATCAACAAGCTGGCCGCCGATGGTCAGTTGACCATCCGCATCGCCTACAACCTCTTTACCCAGAGCAAGGGCGCCGAGCTGGCCGACTTCCAGAAATGGACCGGCATGGTCAAGCCGGGCGATGGCGACGACTTCCTGCGCCATAACGGCGCCGGCGAAATGCTGGTGTTCTCGGCGGCCGACTTCGAGGACTTCCTGGAGCCGCGCCCCGACCTGGCCGATGGCATGGAAGAAGAACTGGAGCGGGTGGTGCGCCATCTGGTCTCCAACCGCTGGCCGTTCCGCCTGCACGCCACCTATGACGAGTCGATCTCGCGCATGCTGGACGTGTTCGAGAAGGTCAACCGCGACATCCCCTTCGATGGCCTGCACTGGATGTTCGACCACGCCGAGACCATCACCGAGCGCAACATCGAGCGCGTCAAGGCGCTGGGCGGCGGCATTGCCATCCAGCACCGCATGGCCTTCCAGGGCGAATACTTCATCGACCGCTACGGCGTGGAGGCGGCCGAGCACACCCCGCCGATCGCCAAGATGCTGGAAATGGGCGTGCCAGTTGGTGCCGGTACCGATGCCACCCGCGTGGCCAGCTACAACCCCTGGACCGCGCTGTATTGGCTGGTGTCCGGCCGCACGGTCGGTGGTGCCAAGCTGTATGGGGCCGCCGGTCGCCTGCCACGCGAGACCGCGCTGGAACTGTGGACTGCAGGCAGCGCCTGGTTCTCCAGCGAACAGGCCAAGAAGGGCCGCATCCAGGCCGGTCAACTGGCCGACCTGGCGGTGCTGTCGGCCGACTTCTTCAGCGTCCATGAAGATGACATCAAGAGCATCGAATCGGTGATGACCGTGGTCGATGGCAAGGTGGTCTATGGGACCGGTGCGTTTTCCTCGCATGGTCCGGGCGAGATTCCCGTGCTGCCCGAGTGGTCGCCGGTGGCCAAGGTTCCGGGGCACTATCGTGCCGTGGCCAAGACCGATGCTGCCCGCCAGAAGAAGGCGACCCTGCCGCACGCCTGCGTCGGTTCCTGCGGCGTGCATGGTCACTCCCACGACGTGGCGCGCAAGTCCAGCGTCCCGGTCTCCAACTTCGCCGGCTTCTGGGGCGCGTTGGGTTGCAGCTGCTTCGCGTTCTGATCATGCAGGCGCGCCAACTCCCCCGCCGGCAGGGTCTGCCGGTCCCGCCCCTGGATCTGGGCCTGCTGTTCCTGCGCCTGGCGGGCAGTTTCATGCTGTTCTACGTGCATGGCCTGCCCAAGCTGCTGCATTACGCGCATGAACTGACCGTGATCGAAGACCCCTTCGGCATGGGGCCGACCGTCTCGCTGTGGGCGGCCATCTTCGCCGAAGCGCTCTGTCCCATCCTGATCGTGCTGGGCCTCTTCACCCGCCTGGCCTGTCTGCCCATCATCGGCGTGCTGCTGGTGGCAATGCTGGCGGTGCATCCCGGCTGGAGCATTGCCGAGGGCCAGTTCGGCTGGCTGCTGCTGGTGATCTTCACCTCCATCGCGCTGTGCGGCCCCGGCCAGTGGCGCCTGGGACGCGGTAGTGCCCAATCGTAGGCAGCGTCTTCTCTCCACCTCACACTCACCCAAGGAGCATATCCATGAGCACCATCACCACCCGCGACGGCACCGAAATCTATTATAAGGACTGGGGCAGTGGTCAACCCGTCGTGTTCGGCCATGGCTGGCCGCTGGACGGCGACATGTGGGAATACCAGATGAACTTCCTGGCCGAACGCGGTTTCCGCGTGATCGCCTATGACCGCCGTGGCTTCGGTCGTTCCAGCCAGCCCTGGAGCGGCTACAACTACGACACCTTCGCCGACGACCTGGCCCAGCTGATGGATCATCTGGACCTGCAGGGCGCGACCCTGGTGGGCTTCTCCATGGGCGGCGGCGATGTCGCCCGCTATATCGGCCGCCATGGCACCAAGCGCGTGGCCAAGGCCGCCCTGCTGGGCGCGGTCACCCCGATCTTCGGCCAGGCGCCGGATTTCCCCCAGGGCGTGCCGGCCGAAGTGTTCGCCGGCATCCAGGCCGGTCTGTTGAAGGACCGCGCACAATTCATCAGCGACTTCGCCGCCGTCTTCTTCGGCACCAATCGTCCGGGCAAGGCTGACGCCGTCAGCCCGGGCGTGCTGGCACAGACCTTCAATATCGCCATGCTGGCTTCGCTCAAGGGCACGCTGGACTGCGTGACGGCCTTCTCCGGCACCGATTTCCGCGAGGACATCAAGAAGTTCAACTTCCCCACCCTGGTGATCCACGGTGACGACGACCAGGTCGTCCCCTTCGCTACCACCGGCAAGCTGGTGGCCGAGATGGTGCCGGGTGCGCAGCTGAAGGTCTATAGCGGCGCTCCGCACGCCCTGTGCGCCACCCACAAGGACCAGATCAACGAAGACCTGCTGGCCTTCCTGAAGGCGTAAGCATCATGAGTCTCGATGCCAACCAACGCCAGCAACTGGAAAAGCGCCGCCTGGCGCCACTGACCACGCCTGGCCTGCTCTCCGGGCAGGCCAGCCAGGAAATCGGCGGCGCCTTGACCATGCTGCTGGCCGATATCTTCGCCCTGTACCTGAAGACGAAGAACTTCCATTGGCACATGTCCGGGCCGCACTTCCGCGACTACCATCTGCTGCTGGACGACCAGTCCCAGCAGATCATCGCCATCACCGATGCGGTGGCCGAGCGGGTGCGCAAGATCGGCGGTACCACCCTGCGTTCGACCGGGCATATCGGCAAGCTGCAGCGGCTGGCCGACAATGATGCCGACTTCGTCACCCCGTCCGACATGCTGGCCGAACTGCGCGAGGACAACCTGCGCCTGGTCGGCTTCATGATGGCCACCCACGAACTGTGCGACGAGCATGGCGACGTGGCCAGTGCCAGCCTGCTGGAGAACTGGATCGACGAGGCCGAGCAGCGTGCGTGGTTCCTGTTCGAATCGGGGCGTACTTCGGTCTGAGTCCGCCCGGATTCAACTGAACGAAGCCTTGATCGGAAGCTGAGCAATGGGCAGGGCCTGCGGGTCCTGCCCATTTGCGTTTTTTGTTAAAGTCGGCTTTCTGCCTTCCTGTTCTCCTGTTGAATCAGTCTTTGGAAATCGATGATGGCAAGTTCCTCCGTCTCCCGTCTCGTGAAGCACATCCGCATGCAGGATGATGTCGCCCTGGTGCGCGCTACCCAGAACCACGCGGCGGCGTCGGTCCTGCCCCCACCGCCGGTACTGGATATTCCCAGTGATGACGCCTTTTCGGTCATCGTGCAGTTGCAGGATTTTCGCCAACACAAGCTATGGCGTGGTCAGCGGCTGGTGCATGCCGGTGGCCACCGGCTGGGCGACATGGCCATCACCGACCTGCGCGAGCAGTGGCGTTGCCAGCATCTCTCGGACTATGACAATGTGCGCCTGCATCTGCCGCGCGCCTCCCTCGAGCGGGTGAGCGAGGAAGGCGGGCGTCGTATCGGCGCCTTGCAGCAGGTCCAGGCGATCCGCGATCCGGTGGTCTGGCATCTGCTGCATGCCATGCTGCCTGCGCTCACGGGGGCGGCCAATGACAGCGATACCGTCTACCTCGATAGCGTCACCCTGGCCCTGCATACCCACCTGGCGCAACGTTATGGAGGTCAGCCGGTGGGTCGTGGCGGGGGCGCTGGCCTGGCCGGCTGGCAGCAGGTGCGGGCGCGCGAATACATGCTCTCGCACCTGGCGCGACGTCTGACCCTGGCCGAGATTGCGGCCGAGTGCGGCATCTCGCGGGCGCATTTCGCACGTGCCTTCAAGCACAGCTTCGGTGTGCCGCCGCATGCCTGGCTGCAGCGCCAGCGCGTGGAGCTGGCTTGTCGCCTGCTACGCCAGAGCGACAAGGGCATGACGGCCATCGCCCTGGAATGCGGCTTTTCCGACCAGAGTCATTTCAGCCGGGTGTTCAAGCAGATTCAGGGAGTGGGGCCGGCGGCCTGGTTGCGGGCGCAGGGCTAGACCGGCTACAGCGGTGACCGGTGCACGGCGCCCGAATCGCTGGCCTTAGCGCTGACGCGCGGAGTGGATCTGCAGCCGCTCGGCGGCCCGCACGAGGTCGGCCAGGGTCTTGGTCTGCATCTTGTCCATCACGCGCCGTTTATGGACCTTCACGGTGATTTCGCTGATGCCCAGTTCGGTGGCGATCTGCTTGTTGAGCAGGCCACCGATGGCCAGTTCCAGCACTTCACGTTCGCGCGGGGTCAGTGTTTCCAGGCGCGAGGTGCTGGCGGCATGCTCGGTGCGCATGCCTAGTTGCCGATCGGCAATAGCCAGGGCGTCGCGGACCGCGCCCAGCAGCCGTTCATCCTCGATCGGTTTGGTCAGGAATTCATGGGCACCTGCCTTCATCGCCAGCACCGTCGTCGGTATGGTGCCGTAGCCGGAGATGAAGATGACGGGAATGGCATCGCCCCGCTGTTCCAGCCGGCGCACTACCTCGAAACCGTCGGACCCGGGCATCTTCATGTCCAGCAGGAGGCAGCAGGGTTGGGCTGGAAGAGGCTCGCGCAGGAACGCATCGGCCGAGGCGAAGCCACGTGCATTCAGGTTGGCCGAGGCCAGCAGTCGTAGCAGTGCTGTCCTGACCATGCCATCGTCGTCGACGACAAATACCGTACTTTCCATGGTTCCTTCCGTGCTGCCTGGTTGCGAGAATCTGTGCGACAGGGCAGGGCGGTGATCGGGCGGTCAGGAGCCCCAGCGCCAAGCTGTGCAGTGTTGCCTATCATCTGCATTCGGGCCGGATTTGGATTGTACAAATGTGCTGTTTTTTGTAAAAAATGCCTTTGTTGCATTTTTTTGCCGATGGATGTGATCTTTTTTGCAAGGCTTTCGGGCGCCCCTGCTATCCCCAGAGATAATGGGCGCGGGCGGCAGGCGATGCTATGGTGTGCGGCCTCTTCAACACTTTCCCACCCTCTGCGAGACGCTCCATGAATGCCGCACAACGCAACCGCCTGCAGTCCTCCGGACTGGCTTTTCTCGCCGCCTATGTCGATACACTGGGCTTCATCGCCCTGTTCGGTCTGTTCACGGCCCACGTCACGGGCAACTTCATCCTGATCGGTTCGGCCCTGGCCGACACGTCGCAGATGTCCATCCTGCTGAAATTCCTGGCCTTCCCGGCTTTCATCATCGGGGTGGCGGTGGGGCGCCTGCTGATTGCCGCCATCCAGCGCCGCAATGGCCGTGCACTGGGCTGGTCGCTGGTGCTGCAACTGGTGTTGCTGATTGGTTTCATGGTCTGTGGCATGGCCGCGGCGCCCGTGCAGTCGCCCACCGCCGGCTGGGTGATGGCGTCGGGCCTGCTGGGCACGGCCTCGATGGGCGTGCATAGTGCCATCAGCCGCCTGTTGCTGGCGCACCTGGCGCCGACTTCCCTGATGACCGGCAACGTCACCCAGGTGGTGATCGACGTGGTGGACATGCTGCGCGGCGCTTCCGACGCCGGCACCACCGAGCGCTGCATCAAGTTCGTCTGGCCGGTCCTGTCCTTCGGTGTGGGTGCGATTGCGGCGGCGTTTGCCTATCACGCCATCGGCTTTGCCGCCCTGGTCGTGCCGGTGCTGATCCTGGTGGCCTTGATCGGATGGGAATTCACCCAGCAGCCCGCCAGCTGAGTGAATCGAGCGGGTTGCTGCCCGTCCGGACGAGCCTCAGGGGCGGGACGCAGCCGTGGCGGCCCGCGTCGGCAGCAGCCAGACGATGGCCAGCGCCGCGTAGATCGCCGAGGCCATCAGCGGTGCCCATTGCGAGAGCAGGATCGCCAGGGCGTAGAGCAGGATGGAGGTATTGTTCTTGCGACCCTGTCCGAGGATGCGTGCGGCTTCCGGATGATTGCTTTCGGAGGCGCGCAGCGTGCGCTTGAGCACCAGGAAGGACACCGAGCACATCAGCAGGATCAGCCCATAGGCCGCCACCGGCGCCATGTCGCGGTGATGGCCGGCGATCCAGGCGGTGGCGAAGGGCAGCAGCGAGAGCCAGAACAACAGATGCAGGTTGGCCCACAGTACTCGCAGATTGACGCGATCGGCGAGCTGGAACAGGTGATGGTGGTTGGTCCAGTAGATACCCACGTACAGAAAGCTGAGTGCATAGCTCAGCAGTGCCGGAGCCAGTGCCAGCAGGGCGCTCGGCTCGGCTGAGGCGGGCGCGTGCAGTTCCAGGACCATGATGGTGAGGACGATGGCGAAGACGCCATCGCTGAAGGCTTCAAGCCGGGATTTGTTCACGGAGGCAGGGGGCTAGGGATGATCCCGCGCACCTTAGCACCCCGTTGCACAGGCCGACATTATCCCTTCGGATAGGGCGCTGGCGGGCTCAGCCTTGTGGCGCGATCTTGTCCCACAGGTCGGCGCCGTTGAAATCACGGATCACCGCATGGGCACCGGCCGCGCGCAGCCGGACCTCGTCCAGGCCGCCCAGCATGCCGAAGGTCCAGATGCCGGCACTGCTGGCCGCCTTGACACCCGAACTGGAATCCTCGAAAGCGACCGCCTGTGCCGCCGTGCCACCGAGTAACTGCAGCCCGGTCAGGTAGGGCAGGGGATCGGGTTTGGCGCGTTCCAGCTCGTCGCCGATGACCAGGGCATCGAAGCGGCCAGCCAGTCCGGTGGCCTTCAACATCAATTCGGCATTGGCCCGGGGGGCATTGGTGACGACGGCGCTACGCCCGCCAATACGGGCGATATGCTCCAGCAGACGCTCGATGCCGGGGGTAGGCGCGACGTGCTGGTCCAGCTGCGAGCGGAACAGGCTTTCCTTTTCTTCAGCCAGCGGGATGTACTGCTCAGCCGGCATGCCGGGGAAGAGGTGACCGAAGATCATGGCGTTGGAGGCGCCCATGATGTGGGTCTTGTAGTAATCGACATCGATATGCCGGTCCCAGCGCGCCAGGATGGTGTTGAACGCGGCGTGATGCAGGGCGTCGCTGTCCATGAGCGTGCCGTCGAGATCGAACAGGAAAGTGGTGATGGCCATGATGGTCCGTGCAAGAGGGAGGCGGCCATTCTACCCAAGAGTGAGGGGGTGTGGGCTGCAGCGACCCTCATCGTCCCTTCGCGCATGCCTGCATGCGTTTTTCCAACTCTCCTACGATAGCTGCCGAAGTCCGCCGATGGCGCCTGCGCTAGCGCAGCCCTACAGTCTCTTCGTGGCAATGCCCCCGGCCCTGCGCTCCCGCAGGGGATCAATCCATCAAGAAACACGAGGAGACTCATGACCACCTCAACCATCCACTCCCTTCCTGCGGCCAGCGTCGAGGCCGTCAACAGCAACGGCTCAGGCGTCTCGTGGGGCGCCATCCTGGCGGGTGCCTTTGCGGCCGCCGCACTGTCGTTCATTCTCGTGATGCTGGGCTTTGGCCTGGGCTTTTCGTCCATCTCGCCGTGGTCCGGCGAAGGGCTGTCGGCCAAGACCATCGGCTATTCCACGGCCGGCTGGTTGCTGTTCACCCAGATCGCGGCATCGGCCATCGGCGGTTTCCTGGCCGGGCGCCTGCGTGTGAAATGGGCCGGGCTGCATACCCGTGAAGTCTATTTCCGCGATACCGCGCACGGGCTGCTGGCCTGGGCCGTGGCCTCGCTGGCTACGGCTGCGCTGCTGGGCTCGGCCGTGGGCAGCGTCATCTCCGGTGGCGCCAAGACACTGGGTGCTGCCGGTGGCGCCCTGGGTACCGGTGCTGCTGCGGCCACCATGGCAGTGGGCCAGGACGGTGCACGTCCGACTGGCGGCGCTGGCGACATGGCCGATCGCTTCTCCGGTTACTTCATCGATTCGATGTTCCGTAGTGGTAACACCGCTAATGCAGGTAATGCAGGCGCTGCATCGTCCGCAAACCAGCCCGCGGTGCCGGCCGCAACCGACGGTGCTGCTGCTGCGCCGGTGGCCCCCTTGGCAGCTCCGACGGCCGCTGATGGTCGCGATCTGACGCAGGCCCAGCGCATGGAAGTGGTGCGTGTATTTGGCTATTCGCTGGCGAGCGGCAAGCTGGCCGATAACGACCGCCGTTACCTGGGCCAACTGGTGGCGCGCCATACCGGCGTATCCCAGGCCGATGGTGAAAAGCGTGTCACCGATACCTTCGCGGCCTACCAGGGCGCTATCGCTGACGCCGGCACCAAGGCCAAGGAAGCCGCCGACGCTGCCCGCAAGGCTGCTGCCTACGCCTCGCTGTGGATGTTCCTGGCCCTGCTGTGCGGTGCTTTCGTGGCCAGCCTGCTGGCGACCTATGGTGGCCGCCTGCGTGACCGCAATGAGCTCTACGCAGAGGCAGTGGTCCGTCGCGACGGCCGCCTGGGCGAACCCGAACTGCACTGAAACCTGACGACATCGACCTGAACCCCAACCTTGAGAGGAGACTGACATGGGCGCAATTCTGCTCTGGCTACTGGGTATCCCCATCCCCATCATCCTGCTGCTGATCCTGTTGTTCTGAGGACGCAGGAGACGCAGTAGAAATACTCGCAGTAGATTCAGCAAGGGCGGCCAGATGGCCGCCCTTGTTCATTGTATGGGTGACCGGACTTCCCGGGGCCTCGCGTCAGAGATCCGTGTAATCGAAGGACTTGATGCCATCGAGCTTGAGAAAGCCCTGAACGATGCGATGGAATTCCTTCTCCGAGGTATGCGAGAGCACGATGGACACTTCGTCGAAAGCGCCGCCGTCGGCTTCGCGCCTGACCACGAACTTGCTCACCCGCGCCGCCGAGGCACCCATCAGTTGGTGCAGATGGCCGATATTGAAAGTATCGGCCTGGATCAGGAAGGTAATGCCACGCTTGTGCTTGTCGGCGAAATAGCGCCGCTCCAGGGGTTTCATCCCGGCCAGGATCAGCAGCACGATGGAGGTCCCGGCCACGGCGGCGACATACATCCCGCCACCGACGGCCAGGCCGATGGCGGCCACTGTCCAGAGGCTGGCGGCGGTGGTCAGGCCACGGATGATTTCTCCGCGCAGCAGGATCGACCCGGCGCCCAGGAAGCCGATGCCCGAGACCACCTGCGCTGCCATCCGCGATGGGTCAAGGACCACCTTGTCGGACTGCAGGATCCCGGAAAAACCATAGGCCGAGACCAGCATGATGAGCGAAGAGCCGACACAGACCAGCATGTGGGTACGCAGACCGGCTGCCCAGGAAAGGCGTTCACGTTCGATGCCGATCAGGCTGCCGAGAACGGCAGCTGCGGCCAGGCGGAGGATGACGTCCGTTGCGGGAAGCATGGATTCTCCTTCTGAGGGGATGGGAGGCAGCTTACGCAATGCTCAGCCTGGAAGGCATGGATGAGCTTGCGTAAGCGTGTGGAGCGATGTCTGATCGTTAAAAGTATATATTATTTATATTGTTTGATCTTTATCGCTGCCATTCGGGGATCCCATTACCGATAGGTGAGAGCCCTTGAGCCTGGCGTGCGAGCGGTGCCTTGGTCATTGATGTCAATGACGCCGCATGCACCGGACACGTCCTTGCCGCTTCAGTCTTCCTCGACCCAATCCACCACCGCGCCCAGCGAGCGCAGGTTTTCCACGAACTTGGGATGGGCGCGTCGGATCGGCAGGGCATTGCGGATTTCCGAGCGACCTTCGATGCTGGCCGCCACCATGAACAGCGCGATGGCCACCCGGATGATGTACGGACTTTCCACCGATGCCGGCGTCAGCGGCAGGCCGCCGAAGGTGATCAGCCGATGCGGGTCGCCCAGGAAGACGTGGGCGCCGAACTTGGACAGTTCACTGCTCCAGCCCATGGCGCCGTCATAGATCTTGTTCCAGAACATGGTGTTGCCATCGGCCTTGACCCCCAGCGCGATGAAGATCGGCAGCAGGTCCACCGGCAGGTAGGGCCAGGGCGCGGCCTCCACCTTGGTGAGGATGTTGCTGGTGAAAGGCTTGACGACTTTGAGCGGACCGTTCTGGCGGGTGTGCGACCAGCCGTTTTCGTGCACCACTTCCACGCCGAACTTGGCGAAAGTGCGATCGATCAGCGGGAACTGCTCCGGCGCGCTGTTGCGCACCCGCACCTGACCGCCGGTGATGGCGCCCATGGCCAGGAAGGTGGCGATCTCATGGAAATCCTCATCGAAGCGGAATTCGCCGCCCCCCAGTTTTTCACCGCCACGCACCGTCACGCGCGAGGTGCCGATACCCTCGATCTGCACGCCCATCATCGCCATGAACCGGCAGAACTCCTGCACGTGCGGCTCGGAGGCGGCATTGGTCAGCACCGACTCGCCGCCGGCCGAGGCCGCGCAGAGCACGAAGTTTTCAGTGGTGGTCACCGAGGCATAGTCCAGCCAGTGATGGTTGGCCTGCATGCGGCCGCTGGTGCGGATGATGAGCGAATCGGGACTGCTTTCCACCCGCGCGCCGAAACGCTGGAACACCTCCACGTGCGGATCGATTTCCCGCACGCCCAGGGTGCAGCCCTTGACGTCGTTTTCCAGCCGCGCCACACCGAAGCGCGCCAGCAGGGGCGGTACCAGCATGATGGAGGAACGCATTTCCTCCGGCAGATGGTGAATTTTTGGGTCGAAGCAGGTATCGCGGTGATGCAGTTCCAGGATGCCGCTGGCATAGTCCACCGATACCTCGCTGCCCAGCACGCGGAAGATCTCCAGGATCTTCTTGACGTCGGTGATCTCGGGGATGCCGATCAGACGTAGTGGCTGGTCGGTCAGCAAGGTGGCGCAGAGGATGGGTAGGACGGCATTCTTGTTGGCGGAGGGGATGATGTCGCCGCGCAGCGGGCGGCCACCGTGTACGATGAGATTGGACATGAAGGTATGTTGAATCGGGCTGACAAAATCGACCGGAGAGGGCAATGCCTGGGTCCGGCCTGGAATGGACAGATTATGCGCCGGCCGGTTGCAGGCAGGGAAGCAAATTTGCGGCGGCGCGGCGTCTTGTCTTATTGTCACTAGAACGCATTTTTAAGCTTCACTTTATCGATGCAAAGCTGAACGTTGCTGCATCATCGGCCAAGTTTCCGTATCATGGCCGGTCTTGAATGAATGCTCCGACTGAGGTTTTCGACGATGTTTTGTACGCAGCAGCCCCGTTCCGACGATAGTTTCCCTTTGTTTCTGCAGATTTTGCGCCGCGCTGGCGTGTTGGCCAGGCTCCTGATGTGCAGCGTCCTGCTGCTGATGTTGACGGTCATCTCGGGCAAGGTGAGCGAGGCGCAGGCGGCCGGTTCCAGCGCCGGCAAGCACAGGCCGGCCGCGAGCGGCGCCAAGGGACGCAAGCGGGTAGTGCGCAAGAAGGCGGCCCCGGCCGCTGCGCGTGCACCGGCGCGGCCCCGCCGACGTGGGCGGGCGGCTGCCGTGGGTGTGGCTGCCGGCGCTGCGACTGCAGCCACGGCGGGTGCTGCCGTCGCCGCCAACGCGTCGTCAAACGCAGCGGCGCTGCCGCCGGTCAATACCAAGCCCGAACTGCTCCCCCGTTGCGGCTTCACCGCCGCGTCGAAGCAGCACATCTTCTCGCGTGGGGTCTATGTGCTTGACGAGCAAACCAATACGCCGCTCTTTGAACGCAATGCCGATACGGTGGCACCGATCGCTTCGGTCACCAAGCTGATGACGGCCATCGTCTGGCTGGACCAGAAGTCGCTGCCCATGAGCAACCGGCTGGAAGTCACCGAGGACGATCTCGATACCCTCAAGTTCACCCACTCGCGCCTGAACGTCGGCGCCAGCCTGTCGCGTGCAGACATGCTGCACATTGCTTTGATGTCTTCCGAGAACCGTGCTGCCGCGGCCATGAGCCGTGACTATCCGGGTGGCCGTCCAGCCTTCATCGCGGCCATGAATGCGCGGGCACAGGCGCTGGGCATGAAGCAGACCCGCTTCGAGAATGCCACCGGACTGTCGCCGGACAATGTCTCTACCCCGCGCGAACTGGCCGAGCTGGTCAAGGCCGCCAACCGCTACCAGCTGATCCGTAACGATTCTCTGGACAAGCAGAAGATCATCAACATCGGTCGCGGCCAGCTGCAGTACATCAATTCCAATCGCCTGATCCGTTATGGCCAGGTCAATGCCACGGTGCAGAAGACCGGTTTCATCAACGAGTCCGGCCACAACATGGTGCTGCGCCTGCTGGTGCATGACCGCCGCCCGGTGATCGTCACCATGCTGGGCAGCGGCAGCGCCGACGGTTCCCGCCTGGATGGCGTGCGTATCGCCAAGTGGCTCAACTGCTCGTTGAACTAACGGGCGTTGCATTCTGCGCCGGGGCCGGTTCAGGCTGTGCCATCTGGACCCGGTTGCGCCCCATGTGCTTGGCCTGGTAGAGCGCCTGGTCGGCGGCCTTGAGCACTTCCTCGATGCTGTGATGCACCTGCCGGTCCAGGCAGGTCGCACCTATGCTCACCGAAAGCCGCCCGAAGGGGCTGCGTTCATGCGGAATCTTCATCGCCTGCAGTGCCGACATGATGTTGCCGGCCACGTGCAGCGTGCCGGCGGCATCGGCCTCGTCAAGCAGGATCACGAATTCCTCCCCGCCATAGCGGCCGGGCTTGTCACACTGCCGTGCCACAGCGCCGGTGATGCAACGTGCTACCGATACCAGCGCATAGTCGCCCGCCTTGTGGCCGTAGGTGTCGTTGTAGAGTTTGAAGAAATCGACATCGACGAACAGGATCGCAAAGCGCGCCGAGGTATTGCGCTGGCTCTTGTGCCAGGCGTCTTGCAGGCAATCGTCCAGTGCCCGGCGGTTGAGCAAGCCGGTCAGCTTGTCGGTGCGGGCCTGCTCTTGCAGTTGCTGGTCCAGTTTGCTGCGGCGGAAGAACTCCTCGCGTAACCGTCGGATCAGACAGGCGCAGATGGCGCTGAAGGCGGCCGCAAGAAACAGGACTGCATAGAGCATCCGCTCCCATTCGCGGAACAGTTCGGCATGGGTCCGGCCCACGAAGACCAGCCAGGGTGTATCGGGGATGCGCACGTAGGCGTACAGGCGCTTGACGTCGTCCTGCTGGGATCGCGCGGTATAGCTGCCCTGCAGGCTTTCCGGCGCTGACGAGGGCAGGGCCATGATGCGTCTGAAATTGGGCGTGTAACTCAAGCGAGAACCGATGAAGGCTTCATCGTAGGGCAGGCGCATGTAGGCCACGCCGTCCAGGGCGTAAAGCGACATGACGGCCTGTTTCTCCAGCGACAGGCTTTCGAACAGATGCCGGAAGTAGTCCAGGTACAGCACCATGAAGGCCACGCCGCCGAAGGACCCATCGGCGTTTGCCAACCGCTTGGACAGTACGATGACCTGCATTCTCCGTTCCAGGCGGATGCTCAGTGGTCGTGAGACAAACAGTTTTACCGTTGGATCGTCGCGATGCCTGGCGAAGAAATCCCTGTGTCCGTAATTGCCCGGCATGATCTCGGCCAAGGTGGGAGAACCAACCAGCAGTTCGCCATCGCGGCCGACGATGCCCATGGCGGCGATATAGGTGGCTTCAGCATTTTCACCCAGAAGGAAGTCGCGTCGCTGCTGCTCCGGCATGAGCTGCAGGCTGGCATGCCGATGGCGCCAGACCAGGCTGTCCAGATCCAGTGACAGCAATTCCATGTTGCGCGAGATCGAACGCTGGGCAATGCGCGCGACGTTGAGGGCATGCTCGATCGCGCTGCGCTCGGTCTGCACATGGCTCTGGTAGAGCACCACGCCCGTGATGACAGTCGCCATCAGCGCGAGCGCACTGATGGTCAAGGTCATGTTGCGTTTGAGTCTTTTGATGTCCGTCTCCCCGTATCCCAGGTTGTTTCCCGCCATCGGGGGTGACCCCTGCGGCGCAATATCGCACCGGGCTTGACGGTTGGCAACGAAAAGGAATCGGGGGAAAACCTTATGACATCAGTCCATAAATCCTGGCCGAGGATTCGCCCCACAAGGCGTCCTGGTCGGTAGGAGAGAGGCGCTTGGCAGCCCATTCGCGCACCACGGCCACCACGCGCGCGTAGGACGCGGCGAGCAGGCATACCGGCCAGTCGGAGCCGAACATGAGCCGCTGCGGACCGAACAGGTCCAGCGCGGTATCCAGACATTGCACGATATGTTCGAAGTCGCGTGTGCACAGGCCGCGCAGCCAGTCCGCCTCGGTCAGCAGGCCGGAAATCTTGCAGGCCACATGGGGCATGGCGGTCAGCTCGCGCATCTCCTGGCGCCAGCGTTCGAAGGCGGCGCGGCCCTTGCGGAATTCCTTGAGGGCCGGCTTGCCCAGATGGTTCAGCACGATCCAGTGCTGGTCGTGATGGGCGCACAGCTGGCGCAACTGCGGCAGGTGGCGTTCATGGGCCAGCAGGTCCAGGACATAGTCCCGCTCCTGCAGCCAGCGCACTCCCTGGTTGAACTGTGGCAGGGCCAGCAGCAGTTCGGCGTCGTCGTCTTCCTGCATGGGATGGCGCAGCCCCAGCAGCTTGCTGCCACCCCAGTGCTCCATGCGCTCGGCCAGCATGGGCGAGCCGATGTCTTCCCAGCCGATGATGCCGGCGATGCGTTGGTCGCGTCGTGCCATCTCCAGCAGGAATGCCGTCTCGTCGTGGCCGGGACGTGCCTGCACCGTAATCGACGCATGCAGGCCCTGTGCATCCAGCAGGGGCTGGAACTGGTAGGGCAGGCGGTCTTGCGCCAGCAGGTCCATGCCGGTACCGATCCACGGATAGTCCTCGCAGCGGTAGCGCCAGAAATGCTGGTGCGCGTCGATGCGCATCGGCCCCTTGAGCTTTCTCACCGGGACCGGTGGCATGCGCAGTTCACGATGCAGGGTCAGCATGTCAGTGGTTGTGCCGGGGCATGGTCTGCGCCACACCCTGGTACTTCAAGGCCAGTTCCATGCAGGCACCGGTTTCCAGTTGACCCACGGTGCTTCGGTAGATCTCCTGCCAGGGCGTCTGGCTGGGTGGCACGGGCGGAATACCCTCGCTCTTGCGGCGGGCCAGTTCTTCTTCGCTGATGAGCATATTGCACTCCCCGGTGTTGAGGTCGATGCGCACGCGGTCGCCGTCGCGCAGCCAGGCCAGACCACCACCGACCGCGCTCTCGGGCGAGGCGTTGAGGATGGAGGGACTGTCGGAGGTACCCGACTGGCGCCCATCACCCAGCGTGGGCAGGGTAGAGACGCCGCGTTTGATCAGCGCATCGGGCGGTTGCATGTTGACCACCTCGGCCGAACCCGGCCAGCCCACCGGACCGGCGCCACGGATGGCCAGCAGGGTGTTGTCGTCGATGTTGAGTGCCGGGTCGTTGATACGGGCGTGGTAGTCGTCCGAACCATCGAAGACCACGGCGCGGCATTCGAAGATGTTTTCCTGGCCGGGTGTGCTGAGGTAGCGCTGGCGGAAGGTCTCCGAGATGACACTGGTCTTCATGATGGCGAAGTCGAACAGGTTGCCCTTCAAGACCAGGAAGCCGGCCCGTTCACGCAGCGGCGCGCTGAAGGGGTAGATCACTTCGCGGTCGTTCGACTGGCGGCCCTGCAGGTTCTCGGCCATGCTCTTGCCGGTGGCGGTGATGCGGTCGGCGCGCAGCTTGCCGGCCTGCTGCAGCTCCCACATGATGGCCGGCACGCCGCCGGCACGATGGAAGCGCTCGCCCAGGTACTTGCCGGCCGGCTGCATGTTCAGCAGCAGCGGCACGTCGTAGCCGAACTTCATCCAGTCTTCCGACTGCAGATCCACGCCGGCATGGCGCGCCATGGCCATGATGTGCGGCTGGGCGTTGGTGGAGCCGCCGATGGCAGCATTGACCACGATGGCGTCGAGGAAGGCTTCGCGTGTCAGGATGGCCGAGGGCCGCAGGTCTTCGTAGGCCATGCCGACGATGCGGCGTCCCGTCTCGTAGGCCATCTGGCCGCGCTCGCGATAGGGGGCGGGAATGGCCGAGCAGCCGGTCAGCGACATGCCCAGCGCCTCGGCCATGGCGTTCATGGTGGAGGCCGTGCCCATGGTGTTGCAGTGGCCGGAGGAGGGTGCCGAAGCGGCAGCGATCTCCAGGAATTTCTCATTGTCGATGGCGCCGGCCGAGAGTTGCTTGCGGCCCTTCCAGATGGCCGCGCCCGAGCCGACCAGCTCACCATCGAGCCAGCCATCCAGCATCGGGCCGCCGGACAGCACGATGGCCGGGATGTCCACCGTGGCCGCGGCCATGATCTGCGACGGTGTGGTCTTGTCGCAGCCGGTGGTCAGTACCACGGCATCGATGGGATAGCCGTGCAGGATTTCCACCAAGCCCAGGTAGGCCAGGTTGCGGTCGATGGCGGCGGTGGGACGGCGGCAGTTCTCGAAGATGGGGTGCAGCGGGAATTCCATGGGAATGCCGCCGGCATCGCGGATGCCATCGCGCACCCGCTTGGCCAGTTCCAGGTGGATGCGGTTGCAGGGGCTGATGTCGCTGCCGCTCTGGGCGATGCCGATGATGGGGCGCCCCGAGCGCAGTTCCTCGGCGGTGATGCCGTAGTTCATGAAGCGCTCCAGATAGAGCGCGGTCATGTCGATGTGGTCGGGATTGTCGAACCAGTCCTGGGAGCGGAAGCGACGGGGTGTGGCAGATGGCTTGTTCATGGATTCCTCTTGGCCCGTGGGCGATTGGGTGGGTTACGCGCCCAGCCAGCCCGCATCGACGTAGTATTCGCGGCCGGTGCACTTGGCTGCGCTGTCGGAGGACAAGAACAGCGCCAGTGCGGCGACATCATGCGGATCGACGCGGGTGGGCAGGCATTGCGCAGCCAGGATTTTCGCCTCTTCTTCGGGGGTGTGCCACAACAGTGTCTGACGCGGGGTGCGGATGGCACCGGGGATGATGGCGTTGACCCGGACGCCATCACGCCCGAAATCACGCGCCATGCCGTGCGTCATGCCCTCGATACCGGCCTTGGCGGTCATGTACAGGGTCAGGTCGGGCAGGCCTAGATGCCAGGAAATGGAGCCGAAATTGAGGATCACGCCCGATTGCTGCGCGCGCATGCCCGGCAACACTGCTTGGGCGCAGAAGAACTGATGGCGCAGGTTGACGGCGATGCGCTCGTCCCAGTAGGCCGGGGTGACCTCGGTGGTCTTGTGGCGATCATCGTTGGCGGCGTTGTTGATGAGGATGTCCACGGTACCGGCCGCGGCGATGACCTCGGCGAAGGTGCCGCGCAGGGCCTCCAGGTCCATCAGGTTGCAGCGGAAGAAGCGCGGCGGTACGGGTGCCTGCTGCAAGGAGGCCACCAGCGCCTCGGAAGGTTCGCTGGCGATATCCAGGAAGAACACCTGCGCACCCTGGGCGGCGAAGGCTTCTACCAGCGCCGCGCCGATGCCGCTGCCGCCGCCGGTGATGACGACCCGCTTGCCGGCGAGGCTGCGGTAGAGGGCGTGTTCGAAAATGGGGGCGGTGGCTGCGGTCATGCTGGGTAACTCCTGCTAGGTAAGGTGGGCCGCCAATGCGGCCCGGATACGAATTGAATGATTGTGTTGAAACGGCCGATCAGCGGCCTGAACGGGTACTCACATCGACCCACACGGCCAGCACCAGGATGCTGCCCTTGACGATCATCTGCCAGTAGGTGCCCACGTCCAGCATGGACATGCCGTTGTCCAGGCTGGCCATCACCAGTGCGCCGATCAGGGCGCCATAGATGGTGCCGGAGCCGCCGCGCATGGAGGTGCCGCCAATGAAGCAGGCGGCGATGGCGTCGAGCTCACCCATGTTGCCGGCCGAGGGCGAACCGGCAGCCAGGCGGGCGGTATTGACCAGGCCGGCCAATGCGCACATCACACCCATGATGCCGAACACCCACAGCTTGACGGCCTGCACGTTTACACCCGACAGACGGGTGGCTTCCATGTTGCTGCCCACCGAATAGATGCGGCGGCCGAACACGGTCTGCGTGCTCACATAGCTGAACAGGCCCAGCAGCGCCAGCAACAGCAGCACCGGCACCGGGATGCCGTCATAGCTGTTGAGCGTACGCACGAAGGCCAGCAGCACGGCACCGATGACCACTACCTTCAGGCCGTCGCGCCACAGTGCCGTCAGCGGCAGGCCATGACGGCTGCGGTTGACCCGGCTCATCCAGGTCAGCGCCAGCGCCAGCACGAACAGCGCCACACCCAGCGCCACGCCCATCTGCGGCGGCAGGTAGCCCTGGCCGAGGTAGACCATGTTGTCCGAGACCGGGGCGATGGTCAGGCCACCGGTGATGCCCAGCAGGATGCCGCGGAAGGCCAGCATGCCGCCCAGGCCGACGATGAAGGAGGGGATGCCCAGGTAGGCCGTCAGGTAGCCGTTCAGCAGCCCCAGCGCCAGGCCGAAGCCCAGCGCCAGTACCAGGTTCAGCGCCAGCGGCAGGTGGTGGCTCACGTCCAGCAGCGCCGCCAGGCCGCCCAGCAGGCCCAGCAGCGAGCCTACCGAGAGATCGATCTCGCCGGCGATGATCACCAGCACCATGCCGCAGGCAAGGATGCCGGTCACCGACATCTGGCGCAGCAGGTTGGACAGGTTGCGCGGTGTCAGGAAGCCACCCTCGGTCATGAAGCTGAAGAAGCCCCAGATGATGGCGATGGCGATCAGCAGCGCAATGATCTTGTAGCGCCGGAATACCTGCTTGAGGTCAGCCATGTTGGCCAGATTGCTTGAAGTCATACCGAATTTACCTTGTGATTTTTATCCTGCCGCCGCAGAGCGCGCGGGCGCCTGCGGTACGGGTTGGTTGATCGCCGCAGCCAGCACGGTTTCCTGGCTCAGTTTGTCGTTGACGAAGTCGCCACGCAGGCGGCCTTCGCCAATCACCAGTACGCGGTCCGACACGCCCAGCACCTCCGCCAGTTCGGAGGAGACCATGATGATGGCCAGGCCCAGCTTGGCCAGTTCCGAAATGAGGCGGTAGATCTCGGCCTTGGCGCCGACATCCACGCCGCGGGTCGGCTCGTCCAGGATCAATACCTTGGGCTGGGCCAGCAGCATCTTGGAAAGTACCGCTTTCTGCTGATTGCCGCCGGAGAGGCTGGTAATGGGCAGGAAGGGCGTGGCCGTCTTGACCCGCATGCGGCTGATTTCGTCCTGGATGGTCTTCAGTTCGGCGCTGCCATCGATGCGGCTGCCACGGGAGAAGCGCTTGAGCACGGTCAGGGTGATGTTCTGGCCGACATCGAGGTCGGGCACGATGCCGTGGTGCTTGCGGTCTTCCGGCACCATGCACAGGCCGCGCCGGATCGACTTGAGCGGCGAACCGGTATCGGCCAGCTTGCCTTCCAGCAGTACCTGGCCTTCGTGACGGCCGCGATAGGCGCCGAAGATGGCTGACACCAGTTCCGTGCGGCCGGCGCCCACCAGGCCGGCAATGCCCAGGATTTCGCCACGACGCACCGAGAACGACACATCGTCCACACGCTTGCGGCGCGGGTTGTCGATGTCGTAGCAGGTGATGTGGCGCGCCTCCAGGACCACTTCGCCGATGGAATGATTACGTTCGGGATACATGGCGGTGATTTCACGACCGACCATCTGGGTGATGATCTTGTCCACGTCCATTTCCTGCATGGGCGTGGTGGCGATGTGTTTGCCATCGCGGATCACCGAGATGGTGTCGCAGATCTCGGCCACCTCGTCCAGCTTGTGCGAGATGTAGACGCAGGCCACGCCACGCGCCTTCAGGTCCTTGATGATCTTGAGCAGCACCGCGATCTCGGAGGCGGTCAGCGAGGACGAGGGTTCGTCCAGGATCAGCAGCCGCGCATCCTTGTTGAGTGCCTTGGCGATCTCTACCAGCTGCTGGTGGCCGCCGCCATATTGCGAGACCGGCAGGGCCACATTGATGTCGGGCATGTTCAGCTCGCGCATGAGCTCTTCAGCGCGGCGATACATGGCGGGGTAGTTCATGCGACCACCCGGCAGGGTGATCTCGTGGCCCATGAAGATGTTCTCGGCCACCGACAGTTCCGGCACCAGCATCAGTTCCTGGTGGATGATGACGATGCCGGCCGCTTCGGTATCGCGCACCGAGTGCGCCTGCAGCGGCTTGCCGTCCCACAGGATTTCGCCGTCCCAGGTGCCGTGGGGGTAGACGCCGGAGAGAATCTTCATCAGCGTCGACTTGCCTGCGCCGTTCTCGCCGCACAGGCCCACGCATTCGCCGGGCCGGATCCTGATGTCGATGCCGTCGAGTGCGCGCACACCGCCAAAGCTCTTGACGATGCCTTTCATTTCTAACAGATACTCGGACATGCCTGTTCTTTCCAAGAAGCCTCTGGAATCCCTACCGGCGGGTGTCCAGCCGGTAGGGACGGCGTTGCCGGCTACCGCGGGGGCGGCCGGCAACGCCTCATGCATTACGCCTCATGCAGGAATCAACGGCCGTCGATCTGGGCCTGGGTGTAGAAGCCGTCGTCGACCAGCACCTTGACGTTCTCCTTGGTCAGCAGGATGGGCTTCAACAGCAGGCTGTCGACCTTCTTGAAACCGTTGTCATACTGGGCGTTGTAGGTCGGCTTTTCGTTGCGCGCCAGTTGCACGGACAGGTTGGCGGCCTCGGTGGCGATCTGCTTCAGCGGCTTGTAGACGGTCATGGTCTGGGTACCGGCCACGACACGCTTGACGGCGGCCAGGTCGGCATCCTGGCCCGAGACCGGCACCTTGCCTGCCAGCTTCTGCGCGGCCAGAGCCTGGATCGCGCCACCGGCGGTACCGTCATTGGAAGCGACGATGGCGTCGATCTTGTTGTTGTTGGCGGTCAGCGCATTCTCGACGATGGAGAGGGCTTCGGTCGGGTTCCATTCCTTGACCCATTGCTGGCCGACGATCTTGATGTCGCCCTTGTCGATGTAGGGCTTCAGGGCCTTCATCTGGCCTTCGCGGAACATCTTGGCGTTGTTGTCGGTGGGCGAGCCGCCTAGCAGGAAGAAGTTGCCCTTGTTCTTGACCTTCAGGATGCCCTCGGCCTGCATTTCACCGACCTTCTCGTTGTCGAAGGAGATGTAGGCATCCACGTCGGCGTTGAGGATCAGGCGGTCATAGGACAGCACCTTGATGCCGGCCTTCTTGGCTTCCTTGATGGTGTTGGTCAGCACGGTGGCATTGAAGGGCACGATGACGATCACGTCCACGCCACGCGAGATCAGGTTTTCGATCTGGGAAATCTGGCGCTGTTCGCTGGCATCGGCCGATTGCACGAACACCTTGGCACCCAGCTTCTCGGCAGCGGCGGTGAAGAAATCGCGGTCACGTGCCCAGCGCTCCACGCGCAGGTCGTCGATGGAAAAGCCGATCTTGGGATTCTTGGCATCGGCCATGGCGCTACCGGCCACCATGGACAGGGTGGTCACGGTCATCAGCGCCAATACGGTCTTCTTCAGCATTGCCTTCATAGTCCAGTCTCCGATTTGAATTAAATTTGATTATGATTTTTGAAGCGGCGCTGTCCGGTGGATGTGGAGGCCTGATCTGGTGCAAAAGCTTCCAAAGCCGCATGGGGCCGGGTAGGGCAGGGGACGAATGCGCCGCATGATGGTGCGAGGGGGATACTAGCCCCGGGCCAATCCCCTCTACAATTACGAAATTGACCAAACGGCTTAGTGATTCTTTTTGTTGCAGGAGCACATATCGGTCATTTCGACCACGGCTCGCTACAATTCGACACCAGAGCCCATCCAGACAAAAATGGCGCGCGCCAGCGACGCCACCCCAAGGAGACACAGCGTGGCAAAAGTACCCACGGTGCACAGGATTGCGTTGCTCTTCAATGGCAACAAGATATTCGACCGGGAAATCATTTCCGGCATCGGCGAATACATCAGCAGTACCCGCGCTTCCTGGGACCTCTACCTGGAAGAGGATTTCCGCTGCCGTCCGCAAGGCATAGAGCGCTGGGCCGGACACGGCATCATTGCCGACTTCGACGACCCGGTCACCACCGCCGCGCTGGAAGGGGTGCAACTGCCGGTGGTGGCCATTGGCGGCTCCTACGCCGATCCTTCCCAATATCCGGCCAACCGCCCTTATGTGGCGACCGACAATGTGAAGATGGTCAAGCTGGCCTACGACCACCTGATCGAGGCCGGCCTTCAGCATTTCGCCCTGTTCAGTCTGCCCGAGTCCGACTGCAACCGCTGGGCGCAGGAGCGCGAACGCATCTTCACCGGCCTGACAGCCGCCGACGGCATCGAAGGGCATATCTACCGGGGCGTGGGCACCAGCGCGCAATCCTGGGATACCGCCGTGGAACAGCAGATCGCCTGGGTGCGCAGCCTGCCCAAGCCGGTGGGCATCATCGCCGTCACCGATGCCCGTGCGCGCCAGCTGCTGCAGGCTTGCCTGTTTGCCGGCATCGCCGTGCCCGAACAGGTGGCGCTGATCGGTATCGACAACGATCCCCTGGCCCGCGTGCTGACGCGCATTCCGCTCAGTTCGGTGATCCAGGGCAGCGTGGAAATGGGTCGCACCGCCGCTCACCTGCTGCATCAGATGCTGCATGGGGCGCGCTTTCCGGACACCCGCATCATGGTGCCGCCGGTGGGCATCAATGTCCTGGCCTCCAGTCGCCACGAGGTACGCAATCACCCGCATGTGATGCAGGCGCTGCATTTCATCCGGCAATACGCCTGCCAGGGCATCAAGACCGATCAGGTGGCCGATTACGTGGGCATCTCACGGTCCTCGCTGGAATGGTATTTCCGGCGCGAACTGGGACGCAGCGTCCATGATGAAATCCTGCGCTTCAAGCTGGAAGCCGCCAAGCGCATGCTGGAGCAGGCCGGCAGCCATGCCGCCGAGATCGCCGTGAGCTGCGGCTTCACCACCGTGCAATACATGCACGCCGTCTTCAAGCGCGAACTGGGCTGTACGCCCAGGGAATACCAGGAACAATTCGTCGCCGGGCTGGAGCATTGCGCCGCTCCTGCACCACGGCAGAAAAAGAAAACCGCAGGGAACGCCCTCCTCACCTCCACAAAATGACCCATTTCACCCTTTCCCACACCACCGCCGCCGACGGCATCCAGCTCTATACCCTGCGCAACCATACCGGCATGCGCGTGACCATCAGCGACCTCGGTGCCACCATGGTCAACTGGTGGGCGCCCGACCGCTATGGCCGTGAGGCCGACATCCTGCTGGGCTTCGACCGGGTGGAGCAATACCAGCGCAACCCGGCCTATTTCGGGGCCATCGTCGGTCGCTGGGGCAACCGCATCGCCGGTGGCCGTTTCACCCTGGACGGCACGCCGCGACAGGTCGATTGCAACGAAGGCGAAAACCATCTGCATGGCGGCCGCGACGGTTTCCATGCCCAGCGTTGGCAGGTCCAGCCCGACCCGGAAGGCCTGCGCCTGATGCTGGTGTCGCCCGACGGCCAGGCGGGCTTTCCCGGCACGGTGATGGCATCGGTACTCTATCGCCTGGACGACGATGGCCAGTTGCGCATCGACTACACCGCCACCAGCAATGCTCCCACCCCCATCAACCTGACCTCGCACGCCTACTTCAATCTCAATGGCGGGGCCAGCGATATCCGTGACCACATCATCGCCATCGATGCCGACGCCTATCTGCAGGTCGATGCCAGCCTGATCCCGGAAGCACGCGCCGAGGTCGCCGGCAGTCCCTTCGACTTCCGCCAGCCGGCCCCCATTGGCCCGCGCCTGGACTGGCCCGATCCGCAGCTGAAACTGGCCGGTGGCTTCGATCACTGTTATTGCCTGCGCAGCGAGCACGAACCTGTGCCCGGCGAGAGCCGCGTGGCGCAGACACTGCGTGAGGTCGCCACCGTCTACGAACCGGGTTCGGGACGCGAATTGCGCGTGTCCACCACCGAAATCGGCCTGCAGTTCTACAGTGGCAATTTCCTCTCCGGTGTACAGGGGCGGGGCGAACAGCCGTATGCCATCCATGACGGCTTCTGCCTGGAAGCGCAGTCCTACCCGGACCAGGTCAACACACCCCTGAGCGAAGCGGTGATCCTCCGACCGGGTCAGGTCTATCGGCAGACCACGGTATATCGCCTGGGCGTGCGCGACTGAAAGATTGAAATTTTTGAATAAAGCAGTCCTACATCCGCGTTACTGCTGACTTGCCCTTCCTCTCTCTTTAGCCTCCTCCGATCGCGGTGCCGCTGAACGTGGCATCGCGTCCGCTCCCCGTACGCATCCATTTGTTGTTTTGGTGCTTTAGGTAACTCATCTGGGTGAACCTGTTTGCGTCCATGACTTGCGTTGGGGCTTACAATCCAATAACCTAACGGTTAGGTTTATGAGAATCTGCAGCTACAAGGGTCTGGTCGTTTCCGTCTTCACCCGTGACGAGCACTGCCCGCCGCATGTCCATGTAGGTCACGAGCGTTGGGACGCGCGTTACCAGTTCAGTTTCTGGCAACACGGCGTGGCCTTGTGGGATGTGAGGCCCATGTGGGCTGCCCCCGGCATCGCGCTGCTGGAGGAGTTGAGGCAGGTGATCGAACAGCCGGACCATCTGCGGCGAGCGCGCCAGCGATGGTGGCAGAGCCGGGCTTCGGTCTGCCTCGATCACCAGCAGTGGGACCCGCGCCGGGAAGAAGTCGTCAGTCCCAGCGTTTTCCGGCGGCATGCCGTCGATATTGTGTGGGCGCGTTACGCACCTGAACGTGACAGCACCTTGATTCAACTCGCGGGGCAAGCCAGTCCCCTGGAGATACAGTAATGACCATCATCAAAGCGAAGAAACGCGACAATCCGCCCGTCACCGAAGAGCTGCTTGCACAGGCCCTGGCCCGCGGCAGCAAACGCGCTGGCGCCGCCCTGCAGGCTACGGAGGTGGAGTATCTTCCCGCCTTCGCAGCCATCGCCATCGGTTTTGCTGACAAGACTGCCGTCCTGCTGCCCATCGACAACTACCCCGAGCTGGCCGAACTCAGTGCCGCCGAACTGGGGCGCATCGAACTGGGGTACGCCGGCAGTGCCTTGTGCCTGGAAGAGCGCGACCTGCATGTCTCCATCGCCGGCCTGGTGGCCGCCAGCCCGGCCTTGATGAAACTGGCGTCGACGGTGGTCGCAACCCGCAACGGCAGCCGCAGCAGCGAGGCCAAGGTCCTGGCCGTGCGTGAAAACGGCAAGAAGGGCGGCCGGCCCCGTAAGCTGCCGCAGGACGTCTAGCCCCTCTTGGCAATACCCTCGTTCAACGGGACCTCCCACTGCCGCCACCACCACCGCCACCAACCGCATATCCGTCCGCTCTGCGACGGAATTCATTAGTTCGTCTAATATCCCCATTAAGCCCAGGTCAGCTAATCGTCTCCCGCGTGATGCGTCATCATGCGGGAGCTAATGCTCATGCACGGGCTCGCCTTGCTGCGTCCGTTTGCTCCCCCAGGGCTGCGTCCCGCCCTGATTTGCGTTCTCAACCCCGATGGCAGGAACCATGGAACTCCAGATAAACGACAAGACTTACCAGATCACTTCCGACGTCGAGACGCCCCTGCTCTGGGTGATCCGCGACGAACTGGGCATGACCGGTACCAAATACGGCTGCGGCCTGGCCCAGTGCGGGGCATGCTCGGTCCTGGTCGATGGCGAGGTGCTGCGCTCCTGCGTCATGCCGGTGGGCGCCATGGCCGGCCGCAAGGTCAGCACCATCGAGGCGGTGAGCGCCGATCCGGTAGGCAAGCAGGTGGTCGACGCCTGGGTCAAGCACCAGGTCCCGCAATGCGGCTACTGCCAGTCCGGCCAGGTGATGGCCGCAACCGCGCTGTTGAAGCAGGTCGCCCAGCCCAGCGACGAGCAGATCGCCGCCGCCATGGTCAACCTGTGCCGCTGCGGCACCTACAACGCCATCAAGGCCGCCATGCACGACCTCTCCGGCAGCAAGGGTAGTCCTGCGGCAGCGGCATCGACCCTGCCGGCAGCCCCCGCCGGGCCGGCCGGGGTCAACCAGACCACCGTCGCCGCCGCTGCCGTGGCGGGTATCGGTGCCGTGGCCGCCATCCAGTGGAGCCGCACGCAGAAAGCCAAGGCCGGAAAGGAGCAGGCATGAACCCCTCGTACGATCTTTCCGCCCAGGACCTGCCAGCCGATGGCGAGCCGGTCAATGTCTCGCGCCGCCACTTTCTCCTGACCTCCGCCGGCACTGCTGCCGGCTCTCTGGTACTGGGCTTTGCGCTACCGGCCGGCAACGCCCGGGCACAGGGCAGTGCGGCACCCGCCGCCGGCACGCGGGTGCCGGCCTTCCTTGAGATCCGCCCGGACAACAGCATCCACCTGCAAAGCCCCTTCGTCGAAGGCGGCCAGGGCATCTTCACCGCCATGGCCCAGATCGTGGGCGAGGAGCTCGACGCCGATCCAGCCGGCTTCGTCGTGCACAACGCCCCCGCCAACGACCAGTACAAGGTCATGGACATCGGTATTCGCATCACCGGCGGCAGCATGTCGGTGCGTACCAGCTATCCCACCATGCGCCGCGTGGGCGCGCTGGCGCGCCATTTGCTGATGCAGGCGGCCGCTACGCAATGGAAGGTGCCGCTGGAGAGCCTGTCCACCGAGCCAGGCCGCGTGGTGCATGCCGCCAGTGGCCGCTCGCTGAGCTATGGTGAACTTGCCCCCAAGGCGCTGGACCTGCCCAATCCGCCGCTGGACACCATCAAGCTCAAGCAGGACAGCCAGTTCCGCTGGATCGGCAAGCCCCTGGCGCGCCTGGACGTGCTGGACAAGTCCACCGGTCGCGCCCTCTATGGCATCGATACCCAGGTGGAGAACATGCTCCAGGCCGCCGTACAGCACGCGCCGCGCCTGGGCCTGGAAGTGGGTGGCATCCGCAACGAGGCCGAGGTGCGCAAGATGAATGGCGTGCATTCGGTGCACCGCCTGCCTGGTGCGGTGGCCGTGGTGGCCGAGCGCTGGTGGAACGCCAAGCGCGCCGTCGAAGCCCTGCAGGTGGACTGGAGCGACCCTGGCCCGGCGCCAGACCGCCGCTATGTGCCGGCGGACTTTTCCACCGAACAGTTCGCCGCGCAACTGGCCAGCTCCACCGCTGCCGTGGATGAGGCCGAGAGCGAAGGCGATGTGAACAAGGCCATCGCCGGTGCCAAGACCGTGGTGCAGGCCAGCTACCGCAGCCAGTACCTGAATCACGCGCAGCTGGAGCCGCCTTCGGCCACCGCCCGTTTCAATCCCGATGGCACGCTGGAAATGTGGATCCCCAACCAGGCGCCCGAGATGTTCCAGGGTGCCATCGCCAAGCAGACCGGCTTGCTGCCGGAAAAGATCCAGATCCACTCGCCGCTGCTGGGCGGCTTCTTCGGCCGCCATTTCCTCTACGAGAGCGCCATGGTATTCCCGCAGGCGATCCAGCTGGCCAAGGCGGTCGGTCGCCCGGTCAAGGTGATCTGGAGCCGCGAGGAAGAGTTCGCCCGCGACACCATGCGGCCCATGGCGGTCGTGCAGTTCCGCGCTGGCCTGGATGAAAAGGGCTTCCCCATCGCCATCGAAGCCATCAGCGCCACCGAAGGTCCCGCCGAATCGATTGCCAACAAGCGCAACAAGATCGACCCGACCGCCCTCGAAGGCCTGGCCGGCAAGTCCTACCAGTTCGCCCACAAGCGCATCGGCCAGCGTTTCGTCAAGAATCCGCCGGTACTGGGCTACTGGCGTTCGGTGGGCAACTCGATGAATGACTTCTTCTACGAAGCCTTCCTCGACGAGATCGCCGACAAGGGCGGCCAGGACCCCTATGAAATGCGCCTGCGCCTGCTGCAGGGCAACGAGCGCCTGACCACGCTGCTGCGGGCGGCGGTCGATCTGTCGGGCGGCTGGAAGCGCGGCCCCTTCACCGCGCCCGACGGCACCCGTCGCGCCCGTGGCGTGGCCATGGCCAAGGCCTTCGGCACCGAGACTGCGGCCATCGCCGAAGTCTCCATCGAGAACGGCCAGGTCCGCGTGCACGACATCTGGGAAGCCATCGACCCCGGCCGCATCGTCAACCCGGCCATCGTGGAGGCCCAGGTCAACAGCGCCATTTCACTGGGCCTGTCGCAGGTCTTGCTGGAAGAAGTGGTCTACAAGGAAGGGGCCAGGGTGGCGCGCAACTACGACCTCTATCCCATCCTGCCGCCCCAACGCATGGCCCGCGTGCATGTGAAAGTCATCGAGAGCGGCGCCAAGATGGGCGGCATCGGCGAGCCCCCATTGCCGGCCGTGCCACCCGCGGTGGGCAATGCGGTCGCACACCTGACCGGCCAGCGCATCCGCAGCATGCCGCTGTCCCATTACACCTTCAAGGCCTGATGGCGGACTGACGCATCCATGACCACTCCAAAAACCGGGAAGCTGCGCATCTTCCTGCTGATCCTTGTCGCGCTCATCATCGGCGCCGCCTGGGTCGCCCTGCGCACGCCGGCCTCGCCCTTCGACGGCAGCGCACCGCCCCCGGCGCCTTCGGCCGAACTGCTCCAGCGCGGTGAATATGTGGCGCGCCTGGCCGATTGCGTGGCCTGTCACAGCACGCCCAACAGCAAGCCCTTCGCCGGTGGCCTGGAGATGGCCACCCCGCTGGGCGCCATCTACGCCACCAACATCACGCCGGATCGCGCCAGCGGCATCGGCGAATACAGCCTGGCCGACTTCGACCGCGCCCTGCGACATGGCGTGGCCCGGGATGGCCACCGGCTCTATCCGGCCATGCCCTATCCTTCCTACGCCAAGATGGCCGATGAAGATGTCAGCGCGCTCTATGCCTGGTTCATGCATGGCGTCAAACCGGTGGTGCAGGCCAACCGCGAGAGCGATATCCCCTGGCCGCTGGACATGCGCTGGCCGCTGGCGTTCTGGAACCTGGCCTTCACCCGTCCGCAACCGTATCAGCCCCAGCCAGGCAAGGATGCTCTCTGGAACCGGGGCGCCTATATCGTCCAGGGTGCCGGCCACTGCGGCAGTTGCCATACCCCGCGTGGCGTCGCCATGAACGAAAAGGGGCTGGATGATGGCCAGCCCCTCTATCTCTCCGGCGCGCTGCTCGATGGCTGGTATGCGCCCAGTCTGCGTGGCGACGTCAATATCGGCATCGGCCGCTGGAGCGAAGAGGAAGTGGTGCAATTCCTCAAGACCGGCCGCAACCAGCACGCCGTGGTCTTCGGCTCCATGGCCGACGCCTTCAACAACTCCACCCAGTTCATGAGTGATGACGACCTGAAGGCCGTCGCGCATTACCTGAAATCCTTGCCGGGCGACCCCGGTCGCGATGGTACCCCGTGGAAGTACGACGCCAGTACCACCGTCGCCCTGACACCGCAACGCCTGGAGGGGAGCGGGGCGCGCACCTTTATGGCCAAGTGCGCTGCCTGCCATGCGGTCGACGGGCGCGGCAGGGCGCCCTGGATTCCTCCGCTGGCCGGCGCCGTGTCATCGCTGGCCAGGGAAGATGCCTCGGCCATCAATGTCACCCTCAATGGCTCGGCGCGGGTGGTGGCCGACGGCGTGCCCGATGCCTACCGCATGCCGCCGTTCCGCAGCCAGTTGTCGGACGCTGAAATCGCCGACGTACTGAGCTTCATCCGCACTTCCTGGGGCAACCATGGTGGCGCCGTCAAGGTGGACGATGTCAGCAAACTGCGCGAACGGACCAATCCGGCCAGCAGCAATCCCATCGTCCTGCAGATGCGCTGAAGCGCTTTTCGGGGAAGTCGTACCGGAACCGCCGCCTGCACAGGCGGCGGTTTTTTTTCAGGTCGGGGAGGGGGATGATTCAGCCGTCACGCGTGCCTGCTTCATGGCCGCCACCGACATGGCCGCAGGCACGGCCACGCCATTCTTGACGGCCAGCACTTCAGCCATGACGCTGACCGCGATCTCGGAAGGCGTCTTGCTGCCGATATAAAGACCGATAGGGCCACGTAGGCGCGCCAGGCTTTCTTCGGTCTGGCCGAAGTGGGTCATCATGCGATCCTTGCGGGCGGCACTGTTGCGGCGTGAGCCGATGGCACCCACATAGAAGGCCGGACTGGCAACCGCTTCCATCAACGCCAGGTCGTCCAGCTTGGGATCGTGCGTCAGGGCGATCACGCAACTGCGCTGATCGGGGCGGAAGGCCTGCACGGCGTCGTCGGGCATGTCGGTGACGATGCGCACCCCCGGTACCGCCCAGCCGCCCAGGTATTCCGAACGCGGATCGCACAGCGTCACCGAAAAACCGTTGAAGAGCGCCATCGTCGCCAGGTATTCGGCCAGCATGCCGGCTCCGATCAGGAGCATGCGATAGTCCGGCCCCATCGTATGGCGCAGGGTCTGTCCATCAAACACCAGGTCGGCCGGCGACGGGCTGACGTCCATGCGGCTCTGGCCGGTAAGGCAGTCGACGCTGCGGCAGACCAGTTGCCCGCTTTCTAGCGCCAGTACCAGTTCCTGCAAGGGCGCGGCCGGTGGATCGAATTCCAGCAGCAGCTCCAGCGTGCCGCCGCAGGGCAGGCCGAAGCGATGCGCCTCGTCGGCGTCGATGCCATAGCGCACCAGCTGCGGCGCCTCGGGGCGGCCCCAGGCAGTGGGGGCGTCCTTGATGTATTGGAACAGCAGGTCATCCTCGATACAGCCCCCCGACACCGAACCGATGAGCCGGCCGTCGTCACGGATTGCCAGTTGGGAGCCCACCGGGCGGGGCGACGAGCCCCAGGTGGAGACAACAGTGGCCAGCAGTGCCCTACGGCCGGCCTGGCGCCACTCATGCAGGGCGCGCAATACCTTCAGATCAGTGGTGTCGTTCATGATGCGCTAGAAATACGGTGATGGAGCAAGTCTGCCACGACATCGTGGCCGGAACTAATTGCGCTGACCAATAGACCAAGCAAGCCCCGGACCAGCGAATCCCGGCCCACATGATGAGGCAGAATCGGCCAGCCTGCTTGCTTGCCCTTCGGAAAGCCGCTGCCCGCCGTCAGGCCCCGTTTGCCCGCTTGCCGTGCATGCAGTCATCCGGCTTCGTGCGGACCGGTGGAATTTCAGGCAATAATCGTAGCGGAATAGGTCTGTCTTCACTCCGCCCGCCACGTCACAATGCCCTGTTCCGCGACAGGTTCCCCGCCCGTCTGCACGTCCGTTTTCAATTCCCGTCTGACTCAAGGAGATTCCCATGCAAGTACATGCCTACGGCGCCCATGCAGCCGACAAGCCGCTGGAACCCCTGCAGATCAACCGCCGCGCCACCGGTGCGCATGATGTGCAGATCGACATCGCCTACTGCGGCATCTGCCACTCCGACCTGCACCAGGTCCGTTCCGAATGGGCCGGCACCCAATACCCCTGCGTTCCCGGCCACGAGATCGTCGGCCGCGTCGCCGCCGTGGGCGACCACGTCAGCAAGTTCAAGGTCGGCGACCTGGTCGGCGTAGGCTGTATGGTCGACAGCTGCCAGACCTGTCCCGACTGCGAAGAAGGCCTGGAAAACTATTGCGACAACATGGTCGGTACCTACAACGGCAAGACCGACGACGCTCCCGGCTGGACCATGGGCGGCTATTCGCAGCAGATCGTGGTGCATGAACGCTTTGTGTTGAACATCCGCCATCCGGAAGCCGACCTGGCTGCCGTGGCACCCTTGCTGTGCGCCGGCATCACCACCTATTCGCCGCTGCGCCACTGGGGCGCCGGCCCTGGCAAGAAGATCGGCGTGGTCGGCATCGGCGGCCTCGGCCACATGGGCATCAAGATCGCCCATGCCATGGGCGCGCACGTGGTGGCCTTCACCACTTCCGACTCCAAGCGTGCCGATGCCCAGGCACTGGGCGCGGATGAAGTCGTGGTCTCGCGCAATGCCGATGAGATGGCCGCCCATGCCAAGAGCTTCGACCTGATCCTCAACACCGTGGCCGCCCCGCACGATCTGGATGCCTTCCTTGGCCTCCTGAAGCGCGACGGCACCATGACCCTGGTGGGCATCCCGGCCGAGCCACACCCATCGCCCAGCGTGGTCGAGCTGATCATGAAGCGCCGCTCCCTGGCCGGCTCGCTCATCGGTGGCATTCCCGAGACCCAGGAGATGCTGGACTTCTGCGCCCAGCACGGCATCGTCGCCGACATCGAGCTCATCCGCGCCGAGGACATCAACACCGCCTATGAGCGCATGCTCAAGGGCGACATCAAGTATCGCTTCGTGATCGACAACGCGAGCATGGCGGCCTGATCCCCTTGCCAACCTCTGTGGAACGGTCCTGAGCGCAGGATCGTTCCACTTGTCTATCGCTCCCCGGCGTCATGGGAAAGATCACCCGTGCGAGCTTGCGCGCTTGATCAAGGCAAGTTCGCCTTATCCGCAGCTGTTTGGTGAGTACCTTGGCCGGTGTAGTGCCAGGCCATTTGCTCCCGCCCTCACGGCGCCCGATCCTCCACCGGCTTCGCCGTCTTCCTGATCTTCGCCACATCGGCCGCCGACACCGTCCCACCGCGATTGCCCCAGGCGGTCTGGATATACGAGGTCACTTCCGCCACCTGCTGGTCATTGAGCAACTGCGCGTAGGGCCCCATCACCAGTCCGCCCTTGATCGAATCGGTCGCCGGCTGGCGTCCGCCCTGCAGGATGATGCGGATGGCCGAGGTGGCATCGCCCGTCTGCAGCACCGGATTGCCCGCCAGTGCCGGGAAGGCCTTGCCGTAACCCGTGCCGTTGCTGCGGTGGCAGGCGGCACAGCGATCCAGGTAGAGCGCCGCGCCCGGCGTCTGCGGGCGGCCCTCGTAGGCGGCCGTGGCGCTCACCTCGTCATAGCGATAGGGCGCCGCATCGTTGCGCGGCGACAGACTCAATAGGTAGCGCGAGATGGCATTGAGATCGGCCTCGCTCAGGTATTGCATGGAATGCTCGACCACGTCATTCATGGCCCCGAAGGAGGCTGTGAACTGGTTGCGTCCGGTGCGCAGGAACTCCACCAGATCGGCCTGGCTCCAGCCAGCGATGCCGCCACCATGCTCGTTGCGCAGCGACGGCACGCTCCAGCCATCCACCACCTGGCCACCGGAGAGGTAGAGACGGCTGCTGTCGTCACGCAGCGATTTTTCCTGCAGCGTGGTCGAGCGCGGCGTATGGCAGCTGCCGCAATGTCCCAGTCCCTCCACCAGATAGGCACCCCGTGCCAGTTCCTGGTCGCCGCCGGCCGGTGCTGCATAAGGCGTCGGCGCGAACAGCTTGCGCCAGATCGCCAGCGGCCAGCGCATCGACAGCGGCCACGGGATGTCATTGGCGCGATTGACCTGGGCAGACGGCGGCACGGCCTTGGTGAAGTAGGCATAGAGCGCCTGCATGTCCTCCTCGCTCAGCCGCGAATAGGACGGGTAGGGCATGGCCGGGTAGACCGTATAGCCAGCTCGGGTGACGCCGGTACGCATCAGACGCGCAAAGTCCTCGTAGCTCCAGTCGCCGATGCCGTGTTCCTTGTCCGGCGTGATGTTGGTCGAGTAGATCGCGCCCAGCGGGGACGCCAGCGCCAGTCCGCCCGCAAAGGGTGCGCCACCCTTGCTGGTATGGCAGGCCACGCAATCGCCGGCCCGCGCCAGGTAGGCACCCCGCAGCAGCAACTGGTCGTCCGCACTGGGGCTGCCCTGGCCGGCGATGCGCTGCGACAGCGC
The DNA here is from genome assembly GCF_022627865.1 of Herbaspirillum sp. C7C2. Classification (NCBI taxonomy): domain Bacteria; kingdom Pseudomonadati; phylum Pseudomonadota; class Betaproteobacteria; order Burkholderiales; family Oxalobacteraceae; genus Herbaspirillum; species Herbaspirillum sp. C7C2. Next base: position 447,121 of record NZ_JABXGI010000002.1, on the reverse strand, counting down.
GGCATCGGCCGGCGGTACCGCGAAGGGCTGCAAGGGCGCCGTTTGGCGATTCAACAGCCGCCCGCCCATCGGCGGCTTGGGCGGCGCCGCAACGGTCAGCGAATCATCGGCATACGCCAGGTTGTAAGCGGCTGCCGCGGCCAGCATGGCCGCGCCCAGTGCCAGGGAGGAGGTCAGGATCAGTCGTTTCATCATCACTCCCGTGCTCACGCGCTGACCAGCGGACGCGGGTCCTTGAGGTATTGCTCGCGGATGGCGCGGGCCGACCAGTAGGTCAGCGCCACCGCCGCCCCGGTCGGGTTGTAGCCGATGCCCTGGGCGAATACGCCCGAGCCCACCGCAAACACGTTGTGTACGTCCCAGCTCTGCAGGTAGCGGTTCACCACGCTGGTGGACGGGTCATTGCCCATGGCCACGCCACCGGCCCAGTGCGTGGTCTGGTAGCTGCGCAGGTCCGGCGCCGCGCCGAAATCCTTGACCGTGACCTTGATCTCGCGCGCCTTCAGTTCATGCGCGATCTTGACCGCCTGATCAGTGACATAGCGGCTCATGCGGATGTCGTTGTCCTTCCAGTCGAAGGTGAAACGCAGCAGCGGCTGGCCGAAGGCGTCCTTGTAGTTCGGATCGAGATCGACATAGACGTCCCGATACACCATGTTGGCGCCATGCACGTCGAAGGACATGGTGTTCAGATAGTTGTCCTTGACCGCCTGCTTCCAGGCGCGCCCCCACTTGGGTGTGCCGGGCGGCACGGCAATCCCCGAGATTGGCTTGGCCCCGGCCGGATTGCTCCAGATCGGGGAACCGCCCACGAAGCCCAGCGGCCCGTGGTCCATGTGGTCGCCATTGAAGTCATCCACCGCCACCCCGTTGCCACCGGCACCGATGAAGCCATTGATGTTCTTGCCCGGCGCGAAGAAGGCATTGATGGTCGACATCATCTGGAAGGCGATATTGCGGCCCACCACACCGGTATTGGAGACCGGGTCATACGGCTTGCCGATGCCCGAGAGCAGGAACAGCCGCGCATTGTTGTAGGCGAAGGTACTGGCCACGACGATATTGGCTGGCTGGAACACGGTGTCGCCGTTGGCATCGATGTAGGTCACGCCGGTGGCCTTCTTGCGGGTGCTGTCGAGTTCGATGCGCAACACATTGCACTGGCTGCGCAGTTCGAACAGCTTGCTCTGGCGCAGCGCCGGCATGATGTTGACGTTGGGCGAGGCCTTCGAATAGTTGTAGCAGGCATAGCCCGAGCAATAGCCGCAGAAGGTGCAGGGCCCCATCTGGCAACCATACTGGTTCACATAGGGTGCCGAGGCATTGGCCGAGGGCAGCGTAAAGGGATGGAAGCCCGCCTGCTGCGCCGCCTTGCGAAACAGCGCCGCCTGGTATTGCTCCTTCTGCGCCGGCAGCGGGAAGGCGTCGGAGCGGTCGGCCTCGAAGGGGTTGCCACCATTGTCCACTACGCGACCCTTGACCCGATAGGCGGTGCCGGAAGTCCCCATCATCTTTTCGGCGAAGTCGAAATACGGTTCCAGTTCTTCGTAGCTCACCCCCCAGTCCTGCAGGTTCATATCCTTGGGGATGAAGTTCTTGCCGTAGCGTTCTTCGTAATGACTGCGCATGCGCAGCTCTTCCGGCAGGATGCGCCAGTGGCAGCCCGACCAGTGCAAGCCAGCACCGCCCACACCTTCGCCCGGCTTGAACATGGCGATCTGGCGATAGGGGATAGCGCTGTCGCCCATCTTGCGGCGGAAGGTGAAGGAGGATTTATTGAGGTTCTGGAACAGCTTGAAGCGCTGCTGGTAGTCCAGCTCATTGATGGTCTTGGGATAGGCGCCATCGGGATAGGTGTCGCGATAGACACCACGTTCCAGCGCCACCACGCTTTGGCCGGCCTCGGTCATTTCCTTGGCCATGATGGCCCCGGTCCAGCCGAAGCCGACGATGACGACGTCGACTGCTTTCATGTTCTTGTTGGCCATGTGCTTGTGCTTCCTGGGGAAGGGGAAGAGGGAAAGAAGTAATGGGCAGGGGCAGGGAAGCCCGGGCCATCAGCCGCGCGAGACCGGCGGCAGCGGATAGGTGCGACCGTACTGGTCCACCCAGTCGTAGTAGTCGGCGCGGGCACCGGGGAAGCCGATCATCTTCCATGCGGCCATGCCCTTGTTGCCGCCATCGACGGGGTCGCAGAAATAGCCTTCGTGCACGTTCTGCAGCAACTGGTTGAACAAGGCCGCAGGGGGAATGCTGGCCATCTTCACATTGCCCTTCTCGAACTCGCCCATCATCTTTTCGCGCTGCTGCTGGTTCAGCCCGACGTAGCCCTGGCCGTACTGCTGCTTGATGGCGGCGTCGAACTCGGCCAGGCCCTTCTTGTACAGTTCACGCGGCGGGTAGGGCAGCTGGTAACCGAACTCCGCTGGTGCATCCGGCGTGAACGGCCCCTGCATGTACCACAGCTGTCCCTGGCCGTAGGGCGTGTTCATCTGGGCATCGATGAATTCGGGCACGCCTGCCTCCAGCGCACCCGGGCCGTTTTCATCGGCCGGGATGAGCACCTCGGCCAGGGCACTGAGCAGGGCGAATTCATCCTGATTGAAGAAGCTGGGTTTGTAGGGCGTGTTGTCGCCGGGCTTGGCCGACTGGCCCTGGGCAGCCACGGTGAGGCCACCGGTGGTCACCGCCAGCGCGGCAGCCGGCGCGGCAGTCAGGGCGCCGCGCAGGAAGTGGCGGCGATTGGCGGAGATGCTTATTTTTTTCATGGCGCGTTTCCGTGTGGGAAATCGGGGCCGCAGCAAGGCAGATGCCTTCCGTACGGATGAGCCATGATGCGCGCTTGCGCAGCGCGAAGGGATCAGTGAATCTGAGGTTTTGGTGTCGGAAACGTCTGACATCGCAACGCTGTACCAGCACCGCGATGTCCGCATGTCCGCTGCTCAGGCGTCCGGCAGGATCTCGGTCAGCGAGAGGATGGCCTGGGCCACTTCGGCGATGCGCCGGTTCTGGTTCATCGCATGCTTGCGCAGCAGGCGATAGGCGTTTTCTTCGTTGAGCCCCTGCTTCATCATCAGCACGCCCTTGGCGCGTTCGATGAGCTTGCGTTCTTCCAGGCTCTCGCGCACGGTGGCCAGTTCCTGGGTCAGGTTCTGCAGCCGTTCGGATTGCGCCCGCAGCAGGTCGACGATGGATTGTGTCAGGTGCGGCCCGACCCCGGCATCCATGGGGCCGCCGCTCAGGTGCCCGCCATCCAGGCTGGAGGAGAAGGTCGCCAGGGGTGCCAGCGGATCGAGCGCCTCTTCCTGGCTGAACCACTGGCCCTGATCGTCCAGCTCCTTCTGCAGTTCGATGATCTTGGCGCGGCATTGCGCCTGCACGTATTGCGCCAGGTGAATCTCGACCTGATGCAGACCGTCAATGCGGGTGGAGCAGCACTGGTACCAGGCATCGGCCATATCGGAATCCAGCGGCCGCTCGTGCGAGGTCAGCAGCTTGCGGCGCAGTCGCTCGAGCTCCGCCAGCGGCAGCGTGGCCTGCATCGCCGTCCACTCATTGCGGAAACCCTCGGCGAAAGACTCGAAACGGCGCAGCGCCTGCTCCTGCATCTCGATCTGGTATTCGATGCTCTGTTCCTGCTCGCGCGTGATCTTGCCCATGGCAAAGGCCGCGGCCCCGCCGGCGCGTTCGCGGCCAGCGAATTCCTTGCCCTGCATCAGGTTGAACAGCGCCACCAGCAGGCGTGAGATCTGTGGATCGACTGCCACATCGGCGGCCTCGAACACCAGCGCCAGCAGCGCCCCCACCAGCGTCTTGAAACGTTCGTAGCTGGCGGTCGGCGAGCAGGCCAGGGCCGCCACGTCGGCGCGCAGGCGCGGCAGGCCGTCCAGGGCGTGCAAGGCAAAGGCGATGCGGGTGTAGAGGCGGGCACCGTTGGAAAGTGCGTTGTCATGTTCGGTTGCCTCCAGCCAGGAGGCAAATTCCTGCTGGGCCACCTCGCTGGCGGCCACGCGCTCGCGCCACACCAGGGCATCACGCTCACCGCGCGAGCCCAGGTAGATATTGGAAATGCCGCGTTCCTGCTGCAGGCAGTGGATCAGTTTGCCCACCGTCAGCACCAGCTGGCAGGTGCGGGCGAGGCGTTGCAGTTCTTCCACTTCGCAGCGGCGGGCAGTGATCAGGTAGTTGAGGACGTTGCTCATGGGCGCAGGAAAGGGGGGGAGCGGGCAGCCGCCAGGGCATGCAATATTCGTGCAATGCCCGGCGCTGCCGCGATTGTAAAGGATCGCTCCCCTGCCCGAAACCCCGGGGCGGGCCGGCGACCTTGCACCCTGGTCCGCCCCGCCGTACCTGATTACATGTCGCTGACCAGCACGGCACGGCTGGCGTCGGCTGGTGCCGTGCCTTCCATCACGATCAGTTTCAGCGGGCCGGACTGGGAAGATTGCGCACCCGGTTCGGCCAGGCGGCGCGCCGGACCGATGGCCGTGCCGTTGGACATGCCCTTGGCATCGGTCACGAAGCTGGCCACCGGCGCACTCTGGCCACTCAGGTAGACGTTGTAGTTGGTCTGCGGCTTGAGCTTGAAGAGCGACACCTCCAGGGCATCGACCACGCCCAGGTTGCGCGACACCACGAAGCCCTTGGCTTCCGGCGCCGTCACGGGTTTCAGGCGGATATTGAGCGGTTCGGCATTGGCCAGCGGCGCCAGGTTCTGCTTGCCATCCCCGTCGCCGACCACGTTGGAAAGGAAGATCAGGGCCTGCGGCGCCTGGCCACCGGCGACGTGGGCGATCACCTTGTTCTGCGCCGGATCGATCACCTCCATGCCGTCACCGTTTTCCAGACCCACATAGACCCGGCTGCTGTCGTCGGAACTCCAGATGCCATGCGGCAGCGCACCGGTCGGGATGGTCGCCAGCAACTGCGCCTGGGCATCGGTGCTGTAGACCTTGACCACGTTCTCGCCACCCACCGTGACATAGGCCAGCACCTGGCCGTTGACCGTGGCAAAGGCCAGGTGATTGGTGATGAAGCCGGTATCGATGACGCCGCTCACCTTCAGGGTGCGGGTGTCGATGCGGGTCACCTTGCCCACGTCCTTGTGGGTCATCCACAGTTCCTTGTGGTCGGGCGTAAATTGCAGGAAGGGCGAGAAGGGGCTCACCACGTCGATCTTCTTGATCACCGTATGCGACTTCACGTCGATCACATCCACCTGCGGCGTAAAGCTCGATACCGAGAAGGCCAGCTTGTTGTCCGGCAGGAACTGCACCATGCCGGGACCGACGGCGGTCTGGATGCGACGGGTTTCCTTGAAGGTCTGCGGGTCGATGACGGAGATGTAGTCCTCGCCGCGCACCACCACCCAGACTTCCTTGCCGTCGGCACTGAAGAAGCCCTCGTGCGGCGAGCGGCCGACATAGGTCACGCCCTTGACGGCATTGGTGGCGGTATCGATGAAGGTGACCGAGTTGGACCCGTTGGAGATCACCACCAGGGTCTTGTGGTCCGGCGAGAAGCCCATGCCGTGCACGTTGATCTGGCCGCGATACAGGGGCGAGAGCACGTCCGGACGCGGATTGCCCAGGCGGATCTGGCCCACCAGCGTATTGTCGGCAGGATTGAAGACCGACACTGTATTGCTGTTCTGGTCGGCCGTGTACACCCGGTCATGGGCGGTGGGCAGGGCCATGGCTGAGCAGGACAGCAAGGACAGCAGCGAAATGGTGAGGGTGGAAAGTGCGAGTCTGGATGATTTCATGGCGTTGGCGCGGTGGTTGGAAAAGCGGGGGGAGGCACAGTGATGGCGGGCTCAGGGCGCGCTGGAGGGGTAGCCGTGGCGCTTGAGCCAGGCCTGCATCACCTGGATCTCGTTCTGCTGTTCGGCCACGATGCCCAGTGCCAGATTGCGTATCTCCGGGTCCTGGCTGTACAACAGCACGGCACGCGCCATGTCGACGGCACCCTGGTGATGGGGCAGCATCATGCTCACGAAATCGTGGTCAGGTTGACCGTTCATGGGCGCGTGCTGCATGCCGTAGTCCATCACGGCCATGGCATCGTCGTTGAGGGCGGAAAAGGGTTTGGCGCTGCTGGCCACGAAGACGGGGGGCGTTGCCGTGGTGAGTGGTGCCGGGCTGTCATGAGCCATACCATGCATGGCCCCCATGTCATGGGCCGGTGCGGTGGCCGCGAACGCAGCCAGGGAACATGCCAGCGAAGCCGCCAGCATCAGGCGCCAGCCCCGGGCCGACCGGCCGTGCGTTGTCGATACTGCCTTCATGCTATCTCCTGGAGGTGATGAGTACGGGCAGTCTAGGCAGCGCACGGCGTCGTCTGCATGACAATCGAATGACAAATCTGTCACCCGCTCATGCCCAACGACGGCTAGGAGGATAGGCTCAACCGTCGGTGGAACGGCTCAGCGCTTCATGGGTCTGGATTTCCTGTTCCAGCGCGGCCACGCCGGCGCGCACCAGTTGCAGCGCATCGCTGCCCAGCAGCAGATGGGCCGGTGGCTGCGGCATGGAGATCAGGGCCAGCATCGCCTGCGCTGCCTTTGCCGGGTCCCCCAATTGCTTGCCGTGCTTGTCTTCGCGGGCCTTGCGGACTGGGTCGAAGAGGGCGTCATAGTCGCTGATGGTACGCGGCGAGCGCGCCATCGACCGACCCGCCCAATCGGTGCGGAACGAGCCCGGCGCCACCGCCGTGACGGCGATGCCCAGCGCCTTGAGCTCCTGGCCCAGAGAGGCCGAGATACCCTCCAGCGCGAACTTGCTGCCGCAGTAATAGCTGATCCCCGGCATGGTGATATGCCCGCCCATGGAGGTGATGTTGATCAGGTGGCCGCGGCGGCGGGCGCGCATGAAGGGCAGCACCGCCTTCATCATCGCCACCGCGCCGAAGACATTGACCTCGAACTGGCGGCGCATGTCCGCCAGCGGCGATTCTTCCATCACGCCTTCGTGGCCATAGCCAGCATTGTTGACCAGTACGTCGATGCCACCGGTCTGCGCTTCGGCCGCGCTGACCATGGGCGCGATGGCGTCGGTATCGGTCACATCCAGTACGTGACCCCAGGCCCGGCCCGGCGCCAGGGCCTCGAAGTCGGCCACCGCCTGTGCGTGGCGTGCGGTACCGACCACGCGGTGGCCGGCGTCCAGTGCCGCCACGGCCAGCGCCCGGCCGAAGCCGCTGCTGATGCCGGTGATGAGCAAGGTTTTCTGCAGGGACATCATGCTTCTCCAGTTCAAGTAGGGGAGTGCATAATAGTCAGCCATCACCGAATCATTAAGCCGTAATCACCTGTTTTTATTGCCTGAAACTATGAAACGAGAGATTCCCGTGCGTACCGCCAAGCCCACCCTGCAAGCCCCTGTACAGCAGCGCATCATCCACCTGCTGCAGGACATGGCGCCCACCGAGGGCTATCACCTCACGCCCATGGAGAGCGTGCGCGTACTGCGCGCCGACGGCCCGCTGGCGCGCACGCCGGTGCTCTACGACCCCGGCATCGTGATCGTCTGCCAGGGGCGCAAGCGTGGTTATTTCGGCGGGGAGCTGTATCTCTACGACGAGCAGCACTACCTGGCGGTCTCGGTACCGGTACCTTTCACCATGGAGACCGATGCCACGCCGCGACGGCCCTTGCTGGCCCTGTACCTGCATCTGGACTTCACCCTGGCTGCCGAGCTGGCGCTGCAGATCGACCGCCAGGGCGCCCCCGCCGTGCAGGCGGCGCGCAGCATGATGTCCTCGCCCATGGAGCCAGCCTTGCAGGGCAGCCTGCTGCGTTTTCTGGAAGCGATGGTGCAACCGCAGGAGGCCGCCATCCTCGGTACCGCGCTGCTGCGCGAAATCTACTATCGGGTGCTCACCGGTGCCCAGGGCGAGGCGCTACGCAACGCCCTGGCCATGCGCGGTCATTTCGGCAAGATCGGGCGGGTGCTGCGGCGTATCCACACCGACTATGCGCAGGACCTGGACGTGATGCAGCTGGCAGCCGAGGCCGGCATGAGCGCGCCCAGTTTCTACGTGCATTTCAAGGACATCACCCAGGCCTCGCCGATGCAGTACCTGAAGTCGATCCGCCTGCATCAGGCGCGTCTGCTGATGGTGCGTGAAGAGATGACGGCCGAGGCGGCCGCCCATGCGGTGGGTTATGTCAGCACCAGCCAGTTCAGCCGCGAGTTCAAGCGCCTCTTCGGCGCCACCCCGGTGGCCGAATGCCGGCGCCTGCGCGAGAGCTTTGCCCTGCCGCCCGGCTTTGCGGATGCGCAGTTCGTGTCCTCACATTGAGCCCTCCGGCCGCAGCGTTCAGCGGGCGATATACCACTCGTAACGGTGGTTCCAGGCCACGAAGAGGTTCATGACGATGGCCCCCACCAGGGAATAGAGCACGCGGTCGGCCGGCATGAAGCAGGCCGCCGTGGCGAACAGCACCAGGTCGAAGCCCATCAGCAGCCAGCCGGCCTTGAAACCGGTGCGCTCCTGCAGGTAGCTGGCCAGGATGCTCATGCCGCCGCAACTGGCCTGGTGGCGGAACAGGCCGATCAGCCCGATGCCCACGCACAGACCCGCCAGCACGGCACCCACCAGCGGATCGAGGTGGCTGTAGCTGATGTAGTTACCGGCGATATTGGTCAGCACCGACACGGCGGTCACCGCCGCCAGTGTGCGCCAGGTGAAGGCCGCACCCATGCGCAGGGCCGCCAGCAGGTAGAAGGGCAGGTTGATCAGCGCAAAGGCCGTACCGAAGCTGACCCCGGTGGCATAGCTGACCAGGAAGGCCACACCGGCCACCTGGCCGATGATGAGACCGAGACTATGCAGCATGGACATGCCGAAGGCGATCATCACCACCCCGAACAGCTGGCCCTGCAGGTTGTCGATCCAGTTGTGGCGCACCTGGGGAAGCGCTGCAGCGCGCTCGCGCGGGCGGGGTAGGGACGAGGAAGACGAGGAAGAAGCGGGTGCCACGGAGGCAGGGGAGGCAGACGAAGAGCCGGCAGTAGAGGTCGTCATGGCAATACCAATCATCAATCGTGGATAACGAACGCGTTACGGCAATGGACAGGCCAGCGGGTAAGCCGGCACCACCATTGCATTTGCGACTGCCTTCTGTCGTCGACAGTCGCCGCAGGGGCGCATGGTAATTGATTTGTTGCGACGCAGCGACTACTGGATGCGGCCGCGCTGCGTCCTCGCAACATTTCCCATCTAGCAGGAAATATGCCAGGGGGTCCGAGGGATGAGCACCGGAATGTAGCCTCCGGCTAGAATCCCGTCATGGATATTCTTTCTCCCACGCCCGCCCAGGAATGGATCAGGCTGCAGCGCGACGAGGACAGCGGCATCGAGAGCATCGGCGCCCATTTCTCCGGCCATGCCTACGATCCGCACGACCATGACGAGATGCTGGTCGGCGTGACCCTGCAGGGCGTGCAGCGCTTCCGCTGCGGCACCGCCTTGCACGTCAGCACCCCCGGCAAGTCCATCCTGATCGAACCCGGTGCCCTGCACGACGGTCACGCGCCCCATGAGAGCGGTTTTACCTACGCCATGCTCTACCTGCCTACGCCCTGGCTGGACAGGATGACCGACCACCTGCGCCTGCCCGCGATGACCCGCTTCGCTACCTTCCGCCAGACCCTGCACGACGACGCCCAGCTCGCCGGGGCCATCCACCGGGCCTTCCTGGCCTTGCACCAGCGCGAGGGCAAACTGGCCCGCGACCTGGCCCTGGACCGCATGCTGGTCTTGCTCTCCGGCCAGTTCGACGACAGTGTCGCGGGAAGCAACGAGCCACCTTCCCCGGCCCTGCAACGGGTACGCGATCTGATGCATGCACGTTTTTCCGAGGATCTGGGCCTGGAAGACCTGGTCGCCTGTTCCGGCATGGACCGGTTCCGCCTGAGTCGCCAGTTCAGCCGGGCCTTCGGGCGCAGCCCGCATGCCTATCTGGTGCAATTGCGCCTGCGCCGGGCGCGTAGCCTGCTGGCGGCCGGCCATGATCCGGCCCAGGTCGCGGCAGACGCCGGCTTTGCCGACCAGAGCCATCTGGGCCGCTGGTTCCGGCGCGCCTACCGCATCACCCCGGCCGCCTACCGGCGCGTCTGCACAAACGTTCTAGAGTGAAGCGCGGCGGCTTCCTAAGATGGAATGCTCTGAATTCTGATCGGGAAGACCGCATGTTCGATACCAAAATCGCCATCCTGGTGCGCAATGACCTGCCCATGTGGCAACGCCTGAACGTCACCGCATTCCTTGCCACCGGCATCGTCGCCGCCGCGCCGCAAGCCCTGGGCACGCCCTATGTCGATGCCGCCGGGAAAAGCTACACCGCCCTGTGCGGCCAACCCATCCTGATCTTCGAGGCCGACCTGGCCGGGCTGCAGGCGGCCCATCGCATCGGCCTGGAACGTGAGCTGATCGTCGCCCCCTATGTGCAGGCGATGTTTTCCACCGGCCATGACGACGCCAATCGCCAGGTCTTTCTGGCGGAAGACCCGGCATCCATGAATCTGGTGGGACTGGCCCTGCGCGGCGGCAAGAAGGCGGTGGACAAGGCCACCAAGGGACTGGCGCTGCATCCCTGAAGGAAGGCCAGAGCGGGGAGGGGACAGGGCTGGGCAGGCTGGATGGCGACGGCCGCTCAGACCGGTCGCGTCATTCCAGTTCCTTCAACTTCTGGTGCAGCACCTCCACCCGCTGCAGGTGGCCATTGCCGCGTTCGCGCAGCCGTTCGGCCGTCAGCGAACAGATCAGGTTGATTATCGCGGAGACGGCCACCACGCTGTCGAACAGCATCATGCCGTCGGTATGGCAGCGGATCACCCAGTCGGCGCGTCGGGCCGGCTTGCCGGCGATCACATCGGACACGTACAGGGTCTTCACGCCGACCTCGGCCAAGGCTTCCATCGCCAGGGAGATCGCCGGCACCCGGCGTCGCAGACCGATCACGATCGCCATGTCGCGCTCGCCCAGGTCACCCAGGTACTCGGCCAGCGTATCTCCTGGCGCCGGCAGTACCAGCACATTGCTGCGCACCTGGATCAGCTCGCGCCGGATCATCTGCGCAATCGTATGGCTGTGACGATAGCCGATGATCGCCACGCGCTGCGCATTGGCAATGCCATTGACCGCATCGGTCAGGACCTGCGGGTCCAGCGAGCGGTAGGTATTGGCCAGGTTGGCGACCTCATGGTTCAGGTGCGCCTCGATGGTGGCGCCGAGCCCGCTTCGGGCTTCCTTCTCTCCGCGCTTCTGCAGATACAGGGGCGAGCCGCCCATCAGCGCCGCCCGCGCGTCTTCCCGGGCATCGTCGTAGGATGCATAGCCGAGTTTCTGGAAAAAGCGGGTGGCCGTGGCCTTGGACACCTGCGCGCTTTCGGCCAGCTCCGTGGCCGTCTGCATGGCCAACTGACCCGGTGCGCTGAGGATGATGTCGGCCAGCCGCTGGTCAATTCCCGAAAGCTGTTCGTACTGCGCCGCGATGCGGCTTTCGATGGAGGCCGAAGCCTTGTTCTTCTTGGTCGGAATGCTTGCCATGGTTGTCTGGACGGCCTGGTCTGGGATGCTGCGCGATGGTGCAAGAATCATTCCAGTGCAGCGCGGCGCACCTGTCTTGTGCGGGGCGGCGCTGCCCTGGATCGAGAGGCATTGTACGTCGTCGGCGTGGTCGTGAAACAGATATTTCAGCTTTAACCTGATTGTATCTGGTGTTTCACGGCATTCCTCGCAGGAAACTGGTGTTTCAGGATGGATTGGCATGAAACATGCATTGCATGATCGGGCTTGCCCGGATCGCCTGTGCGATCCCATCGTCCCTCAACCTCCAGGAGCCGCCCATGTCCGCACCACGTCTGTCCCGCTATCTGCTTTCCGCACTGCTGTTCTGCAGCGTCGCCGCCCATGCCGACACGCTGGACGACATCAAGAGCCGCGGCAAGATGATCGTCGCCATCGATCCGACCTTCGCGCCCTATGAATACACCGATGCCTCCAACGCCATCGTGGGCTACCACCCGGCCGTGCTGGCGGCGGTGGCCAAGAGCCTGGGCGTAAAGATCGAATACCAGCGCATGGCCTTCAGCGGCATCATTCCCGGCCTGTTGTCAGGTTCCTTCGACATGGAAGGCTCGGCACTGAACGTGACGGCCGAACGCGCCAAGCGCATCGCCTACGTGGTGCCGACCGGCAAGACCGTCAACGGCCCCCTGGTGCGCGATGACTTCACCAGGATTCCCGCCAACCCCACTCCCGAATCGCTGGCCGGCCTGACCGGCGCGGTCAAGACCGGCAGCGCGCCCGAGGGCATCCTCAAGCAGTTCAACGACACGCTCAAGGCCAAGGGGCTGGCGCCGATCACCCTGCTCAGCGTCGATAGCGTGGACCAGACCGTGGCCGCCCTCATGACCCGCCGCGCCGACTTCGTCTTCGATGACCTGACCGTGCTGGCCGACGTCATCAAGCAGCACCCCGGCAAGATGAAGATCACCGGCGAACTGGGCCCCTCGCAGTGGATCGCCCTGGCCACCCGTCCCGAAGACAAGCGGCTGAACAAGGCCGTCAGCGACCAGATCCTGGCCATGAAGAAAAGTGGCGAACTGGCCCGCCTGCAGCAGCAATACCTGGGCGTCACCTTCGCCACGCCCGATGCCGATTTCATTCCCGCCAAATAAGCGCCCAATACGACCTGCCAGCATGTGTAACCACACCCACTCCCTGACCGTCCCCGCCGGTCACGGCCGGACCTTTGAAGTCAAGGCCGGCCAGTTTCTCACCATCACCGATGTCGAGGGTCAGCAGGCGGCCGATTTCGTGGCCGTCGTCGCCGGCGACAAGAGCGAGAAACTCTCGCCCACGCATACCCGCCGCAGGCTGCAGTCGATCTTCTTCGACGTCGGCGACCACCTGTATTCCTCGCTGGACCGGCCGCTGCTGCGCGTGGTGGCCGACACCGTCGGCGTGCATGATGCCAATGTCCCGGCCTGCGACGACACCCGCTTCACGGTCGACTTCAACGTGATCGGTCACCGCAATTGCCTGGACAACATGCACGAAGGCCTGGCGCTGCACGGCCTGTCCAAGTTCGACGTGCCGGAGCCCTTCAATCTGTTCCAGAACGGCCCGGTTACCCCGGACCGCCGCATGCAGGTCACCGACCCGACCAGCAAACCGGGGGATCACATCACCTTCGAGGTGCTGGAAGACCTGCTCTGCGCCGTCTCGTCCTGCCCGCAGGACATCATTCCCGGCAACGGCCTGCGGGTCACCGATATCGCCATCTCCATCCATGACGCCGATCCGCACCGCCGTGCTGTGGCGTCCACCGACTGACCATCATGCTGCTGCTCAAAGAAACCCCGCCCCGTCAGCCCTTGCCACCCACGCGCCTGGTGGTGCCGGCCGGCGAAAGCCGCGCCATCGACGTCAAGGCCGGCCAGATCCTGCGCATCGAAGCGCGCGAGGACGGCGCCACCGCCATGCTGTTCGCCTTCGACCGCGCCCAGCCTGACATCTTCATGTCGGTGCACCATACCCGCGTCTTCAGCAATTCCTATGTCCTGCAGGCGGGCATGCGCATCGTCAGCAACCGACGCCGCGCGCTGATGGTGCTGGGCAAGGATAGCGTCGGCACGCACGACCTGCTCATGCCGGCTTCCACCACCGCCTGGCTGGCCGCCAACGGCTATGCCGGCCAGACCGGCTGCGTGGAGTCGGTCTCGGCCGTCATCCGGGAGCAGGGTTTGACGCCGCCGCGCCTGCCGGACCCGATCAATCTCTTCATGCATGTCGACCTGGACCAGCAGGGCCGTATCATTCCCTTGCCCAGTCGCACCCGGGCCGGCGACTTCATCGCCTGCCGGGTGGTGGCCGACATGGTCTTCGTGGTCTCGGCCTGTTGCACCGGCGTGCCCGGCAACGACCGACCGGGGGCGCTGGAAGTGGCCACCGCCGAAGAACTGAACGCCCTGTAGGCAACGGAGAGCGCGCATGTGGTTTAGCCCCCAGGTGATCCAGAGTTTTCCCGCGCTGCTCGACGGCTGGATGATGACGGTCTCGCTCACCGTGCTGGGCGCCATCGGCAGTCTGGCCTGGGGCCACCTGGCACTGGCCCTGCAACTGGCGCCGCTGGCCCCGCTGCGCTGGCTGGTGCGGCTCTACATCAGTTTCATGCGCGGCACGCCCGCGCTGGTGCAGTTGTTCCTGGTGTTCTTCTCCCTGCCGCTGATCGGGCTGGGCGGTCATCCGCTGCTGGCGGCGGCATTGACGCTGGGCCTCAACAGCGGCGCCTACACCGCTGAAATCCTGCGCGGCAACCTGCGTGTCGTCCCCCGTGGCCAGATCGAGGCCGCCACCGCGCTGGGCATGGCGCCCTGGCGCATCGCCACGCGCATCGTGATGCCGCAGGTGCTCAGGGCCAGCATCCCGCCGCTGGTCAATGAATTCACGATCCTGCTCAAGACCACGCCGCTGGCCTCGGTGGTGGCCGTGACCGAACTGACCTACGCCGGGCAGATGGTGATCGCCCGCACCTATACCTCGTCCCAGATCATGCTGATCGTGAGCATCGGCTATCTCGCCGTCGTGCTGCCGGTCCTGGCGCTGGGCAAGCACCTGAGCCGGGTGCCACGGTCCGGTCAGGCCCGACTGACCAGCCCGGCCACCCCGGGGAGAAGCTGACATGGCCTTCGATCCCGGCATCCTGCGCCCGCACGTCCCGGCCCTGCTGGCAGGTCTGGTGGACACTTTCTGGCTGTGCGCAAGCAGTGCCGTGCTGGCCTGCCTGCTGGGCATGGTGCTGGTGGTATTGCGACGCATGGGGCCGCGGCCGCTGGCCGTGCTCATCGACGCCTATATCGCCGTCACCCTGGCCTTGCCCCTGCTGGTGCTGCTCTATGTGAGCTTCTACGTACTGCCCGATTTCGGCCTGCTGCTGCCGGCACCGCTGGTGGGGGTGTTGACGCTGGCCATCTATTACGCGCCCTATATCGCCCAGGTGATCCAGGCCGCCATCGACGGCCTGCCCCGGGGCACGGTGGAAGCGGCGGTCGCCATCGGCATGCCGCCGCTGGCCATCGCACGCCGGATCGTGGCACCCCAGGCCTTGCCCCTGCTACTACCCACCATGACCGGGCTGGGTATCGGCCTGTTCAAGGATTCCGCATTGCTGTCGGTGATCTCGGTGCATGAATTCATGTTCGCTGCCAAGAGCGTGGTGGCCGAGACCTATGCGCCACTGGAAGTCTATTGCATGGTGGCGCTGGTCTACTGGGCCGCCACCGGCTTGCTGCATGCACTGACGCGACGCTGGGAGCAGCGCATCGCCATCGCCCATGGCGTCCAGTCCTATGGCATTTCATCTTCTTCAAACGCTAGCACGCCATGAACCCGACAGAACCGAATTCCCCCGCCGATGGCGCGATCGCCCTGCGCGTTCGCGACATCGTCAAGTCCTTCGGCCCGCAGCGCATCCTCGACGGCGTCAGCCTCGATATCGAACGCGGCAAGGTGGTCTGCATCCTCGGCCCCTCGGGGTCGGGGAAGTCGACCCTGCTACGCTGCCTGAACTGGCTGGCACCGCCCGACGCCGGTGAGGTCTGGATCGGCGATGAGCGCGTGGGCGTGCGGGAAGGGCCGCACCAGCGCCTGCAGCCCCGTCCCGCGCGCGAGATCCGTGCCCAGCGCAGCCGCATCGGCATGGTGTTCCAGAACTTCAACCTGTGGCCGCACATGAGCGTGATCGACAACGTCATGGAAGGCCTGATCTCGGTCAAGGGCATCCCGCGCCTGGAGGCCAGCGACATCGCCGCCGAAGCATTGCGCAAGGTCGGCCTGGCTGGCAAGCACACCGCGATGCCAGCCGCGCTGTCGGGCGGGCAGCAGCAGCGGGTGGGCATCGCCCGCATGCTGGCCATGGCACCGGAAGTGATTCTTTTCGACGAACCTACCTCGGCCCTCGACCCCGAGCTGGTCGGCGAGGTGCTGGCCGTGATGCGCGCCCTGGCGGCCGCCCAGACCACCATGATCGTGGTCACGCACGAGGTGGCCTTTGCGCGCGACGTGGCCGACGTGGTGGTCTTCATGGACGGCGGCAAGGTCGTCGAGATGGGGCCGCCTGAGCAGGTGATCGACCAACCGTCTTCGGCGCGACTGCGCCAGTTTCTTCAACGCTTCAACCCAGGAACCCCGACATCATGACTTCTCCCGCTTCCATTACCGTTCCCGCCGGCCACGGCAAGGCCGTGCGACTGCAGGCCGGGCAGGCCGTGCGCGTCATCAATACGCACGGCACCCAGGTGGTCGATTGCTGGGCATGGAACGCCTACGACCTGGCCGAATACATGTGCATGGAGACCACCCGCGTCTGGAACCAGCGGCTCAACCCGGTGCTCGGCGACAGCTTCGTGACCAACCAGCGCCACCCCATCCTCACCGTGGTGGAAGACGCCACGCCGGGCGTGCATGACACCTTCATGGCCGCCTGCGACCGCCGCCGTTACGAATTGCTCGGTGTGCAGCACTACCATCGCAATTGCTGCGACAACATGTTCGAGGGCATGTTCGAACTGGGCGTGACCCCGCCACGGCCCAACCTGGCCTCGTTCAACATCTTCATGAACATCCGCGTCCAGCCCGACGGCATCACCCTCAAGACCCTGCCCACGGTGACCAAGCCGGGCGACTTCATCACCCTGCGTGCGGAGATGGATTGCTTTGTCGCTTTCTCGGCCTGTCCGCAGGACATCGTGAAGATCCAGGGGCAGGGCGACAATACCCCCAAGCCAGTCGAGATCAGGGTGCTGGAGCAGTTCCAGTCCGACCTGCCCGGCACGCGCACCTGGGTGCCGCAGGATTGAGGGGGCAGGGCCGCGCGGTCAGCAGGCGGGTACCGGTCACGGCTGGCCGGCCGCCTTTTCGCGAATGATGCGGATCAGCCGCAGCGCCGCCGGTGACAAGTACATGTCGCGCCGGTGGGTCAGGCCCATGCGGCGCAGCATGGTGGTTTCCTTCAGGGCCACCTCGCGCAGGTGACCCCGGCCGCCCAGCAGATTCAGCTTGGACGCAAAGCCCAGCAGATTGCTGCGCTCGATGAGCGGCAGGATCATGTTCAGCACCGTGGGCGTGATCTGCACGTCGGGCCGGGGCAGGTGATGGCGGTCGAAGACATTGTCCAGCCACTGCCGGCTCAATACCGATTGCGCCGGCAAGACCCACTGGTATTCCAGCAGGTCGCGCAGCCTGACCTTCCTGTCGAAGATGGGGTGATGCGGGCTGGCCATCACCACCATCTGGTCCTGCATGATTTCCTCGGTATGGAATAGCTCGTCATCCTGGATCATCGGCCCCAGTACGATATCCAGTTCTCCCGCCTTCAATCCCGTCAGCAGGACATCGTTCATCGACACCTTGAGGTCGATGGTCACCTTGGGCGCCTCCGCCAGCAACTGCTGGCAGATGCCCGGCAGCACGTGCTCGGCCAGCGTGGGGACGCAGCCCAGGCGGATGTTGCCGTCCCGCCCATTGGCATAGTCGCCGATCTCGCGTGCGGTCTCGTCCATCATCAGGCTGATCTGGCGCGCCCGGGTCAGCAGCGCCTGGCCCACGGCGGTCAGGCGGATGCCGCGCCCGGCCCGTTCAAACAGCGGCGCCCCCAGTTGTTCTTCCAGACGATCGATGCACTTGGTCAGTGCCGGCTGGGTCTTGTAGAGCCGCTCGGCGGCCCGCCCCACGTGGCCTTCCTCGGCGATGACGGCGAAATACTTGAGGTCGCGGAAGTCCATAAATCATTCCTGAAAGTTATCGAACGTAAAATAAAAGCAAATATACATTAAATATTCGCCCGCGTAGACTGCCCTCCAAACAAGAACCCCGCCCACCGTGGCGGCGACAACATGGAGACCAGCACGATGCACGTCCAGCCTTCCCGGCGCCACTTCCTGCGGCGCAGCGCCCAGTGGGCCATCAGCCTTGGCGCCGGCAGTTATCTGCCGTCCGCGCTGGCCCAGCCCCAGCCCGTCAGCTACCCCCATTCTTCCGGCAGCGAACCCGCGTCGGCCAGGCTGCCGGCCGATGCCTGCGACTGCCACATGCATGTCTACGACCCGCGCTTCCCCTGGGCACCCGGCGCCAGGCTGCTGCATCCGGCGGCCACCGTGGCGATGTACCGCCAGCTGCAACAACGGCTGGGGACCACCCGCAACGTGGTGGTCACGCCCTCGGCCTATGGCGTGGACAACCGCTGCACGCTGGACGCCCTGGCCCAACTGGGCCCCCGCGCACGCGGCGTGGCCGTGGTGAACGACCAGGTCAGCGACGACCAATTGCAGGCCCTGCATCAGGCCGGTGTGCGCGGCCTGCGTTTCAACCTGGCCCTGGGTTCGGTCACCACCGTAGAGATGATGGAGCCGCTGGCGCGCCGCGTCGCCCCGCTGGGCTGGCACCTGCAGGTCAACATGCCCAACGAGGTCTTGCTGGCCAACCGCGCAGTGCTGGCCCGCCTGCCGGTGCCGCTGGTGTTCGACCACTTCGCCCGCATCCCGCTGCAGGCCGATGCAACGCATCCGGTATTTGATTTCGTGACCGGCCTGATGCGCGAGCAGCGCGCCAGCGTCAAGCTTTCCGGCGCCTATCTGTACAGCAAGCGGGGCGCGCCCGACTACGACGACGTCGCACCGCTGGCCCGCACGCTGGTCCAGCTTGCGCCTTCGCAAGTGGTCTGGGGCAGCGACTGGCCGCACCCGACCGAAGAGCACAAGCCCGATGACGCCCGACTGCTCGATGTGATGACCACCTGGCTGGGCTCGGACGCGCTCATGCGCACCGTGCTGGTCGACAACCCGACCCGCCTCTACCACTTCTGACGGAGCCCCACATGTCCCAGGCATCGATCAATCCGCTGGCGCAGCCGGCTGTCACCGAAGCGGCCGTCAGCGAGCAGGCCACCATGAAGAAGGTGATGCGTCGCCTCATTCCCTTCATCCTGCTGTGCTACGTGGTCAGCTATCTGGACCGCATCAACGTCGGCTTCGCCGCCTTGACCATGAACAAGGACCTGGGCCTGACGCCCTCGCAGTTCGGGCTGGGTGCGGGTCTGTTCTTCATCGGTTACTTCTTCTTCGAGATTCCCAGCAACCTGGCGCTGCACCGTTTCGGCGCCCGCATGTGGATTTCGCGCATCATGATTTCCTGGGGTCTGATCTCGATGGCCACCGCCTTCGTGGTCGGTCCCAAGAGCTTTGCGCTGGCGCGCTTCCTGCTGGGCATGGCCGAGGCCGGCTTCACCCCGGGCATCTACCTGTACTTCACGCAGTGGTTCCCCGGCGCCTGGCGCGGCAAGGCCACGGCCTTCTTCCTGATCGGCATCCCGGTGGCCAACATCATTGGCTCGCCCTTGTCGGGCGCGCTCATGGAGTTGCACGGCATGTGGGGCTTCCAGGGCTGGCAGGTGCTGTTGCTGCTGGAGGCTGTACCGGCCGTGTTGCTGGGTGTGCTGTGCCTGTTCCTGCTGCCGGACCGTCCGTCCAAGGCCGCCTGGCTCAGCAGTGATGAGAAGCGCTGGCTGGAAAACGAACTCTCGACCGAACAGAACGTGCTGGCCGCCCGTCATGGCAACAAGCTTAAGGACGCCTTCACCAACTGGCGCGTGTTCGCCCTGGCCGCGGCCAACTTCTGCGGCATCATCGGCTCGCTCAGCATCGGCCTGTGGCTGCCGCAGATCATCCGCGAATTCGGCCTGCCTTCGCACCAGGTCGGCCTGGTGGCCGCCGTGCCCTATCTGGTCGGTGCCATCGCCATGACGCTCTGGGCGCGCCTGGCCAACCGCAGCCAGCATCGGCTGTTCTACGTGGCGGGTGCCATCGTGCTGGCCGCGCTGGCGCTGGCGATCTCGGCCTTCCTGCATACGCCGCTGCTGAAGATGCTGGCCATCACGGTGGCGGTGGCATCCATCCTGTCCTTCCAGGCTACCTTCTGGGCCATCCCCTCGGGCTTCCTGACCGGGCGTGCCGCAGCCGGCGGACTGGCCCTGATCGTCTCCATCGGCAACCTGGGTGGCTTTGTCGGACCGTCGGTGATCGGCTTCATCCGCGAATCGACCCAGGGCTTTACCTATCCCCTGATCTTCGTGGCCGCCGCCTTGCTGCTGGGCGCCGTGATCACGCTGGCCCTGGGCGATCCTTCCCGCAGCAATTCCCGCACGACGTCTTCTTCCAAGGAACCCGCATGAGCTTCTTTGCCCCGCCTCCGGTGGTCGAGGCCACCGTCTTCACCCGCCTGCCGGACCATTTCCGTACCCCCCGCAAGAACGCGTGGGGCGATGCCAACCGTGGCGGCCAGCCCATCGATTCCTTCCTCGAAGGCCCGTCCTTCGACCGCCAGGGCCGGCTCTACGTGACCGACATTCCCTACGGCCGCATCTTCCGCATCTCGATGCAAGGCGAGTGGGAACTGGTCACCGAATACGACGGCTGGCCCAATGGCCTCAAGATCGACAAGACCGGTCGCATCGTCATCACCGACTACAAGCGCGGCCTGGTACAACTCGACCCCGACACCGGCACCGTCACGCCACTTTTGGAAACGGTCGGCTCGGAAGGCTTCAAGGGCGTCAACGACCTAGTCTTCGGCCCCAAGGGCGAGATCTATTTCACCGACCAGGGCCAGACCGGCCTGCAGGACGCCACCGGCCGCGTCTACCGGCTGGCGCCGGACGGCCAGCTGACCTGCCTGATCAATACCATTCCCAGCCCCAATGGCATCGTCTACGACCCGGCCCTGAACCATCTGCTGGTGGCCGTGACCCGCGCCCAGCAGATCTGGCGCATTCCCCTGCATCACAACGGCGTGGTCGGCAAGGTCGGCGTCTTCGCCAACCTGCACGGCGGCATGGCCGGCCCGGACGGACTGGCCCTGGATGCGGAGAGCTGCCTGTACATCGCCCACACCGGATTCGGCTCCATCTGGCGGCTCTCCAAGTTTGCCGAGCCGCTGCTGCGCATCCGCTCCACGGCCGGCATCTCCACCACCAATCTCGCCTTCGGCGGGCCGGAGGGCAAGAGCCTCTTCATCACTGAATCCCAGACCGGCAGCATCCTGCGCGCCGACGTGCCGGTGGCCGGTCTGCCCATGTATTCCCATGCCTGAGGCTGAACCCTCGGCCCTGACTTCACTTCCAGCAAAGGACCCACACCATGAGCCAGCAACCTGATTTCATCCGTGACTTCGACCGTGTCGACGCCGCCATCGTCGCCAAGGCCGCCGAATTCCCCGCCTCCATCCTGGCCGACGTGGCCGGCCGTCGCGGTACTCTGTGCAGCCGCGTCGCGCCGCTGTCGCCCACCATGCGCGTGGCAGGTCCCGCGCTGACCGTGGAAGTGCGCCCCGGCGACAACCTGATGATCCACGCCGCCATGGCCATCGCCAAGCCGGGCGACGTGCTGGTCATCGATGGCAAGGGTGACGAGACCAGCGCACTGATGGGCGAGATCATGGTCTCGCAATGCAAGGCCAGCGGCCTGGCCGGCATCATCATCTACGGTTCGGTGCGCGACACCGAGGCCCTGCGCGAGATCGGCTTCCCCGTCTATGCCGTCGGCGCCAACCCCAACGGCCCCACCAAGAACATCGCCGGCCGCGTCAACTGGCCCATCTCGGTGGGCGGCACCGCCGTGCAGCCGGGTGACCTGATCGTCGGTGACGCCGACGGCGTGGTGGTGGTCGAGCGCGAGAAGGCCGCCTCCCTGCTGGAGGCCGCCGCCAAGAAGGTAGCCGACGAAACCAAGCGCCTGACCGAGATCCGTGGCGGTGGCCCGCTGCGTCCGGGCTGGCTGGAAGGCGCGCTGCGCAAGGGCGGCGTGCTGGCCGAAGGAGAAACACTGTGAGCGGCGCCCACAAGGACGTGGTGATTGTCACCGGTATCGATCTGGCCCCGGCCGCCGTCGATATCCTGCGCGACTACCAGCTGGTCTACACCAGCGCCAAACCGACCGAGGACGACCTCATCAATCTGGCGCAACTGCACCAGCCGGTGGCCATCATCGTGCGCTACGGCGGCGTGAGCGCGCGCGTGATGGATGCCAGCCCGGCGCTGCGCGTGATCTCCAAGCACGGTACCGGCATCGACACCATCGACAGCCAGGCCGCGCAGCAACGCGGCATCGCCGTCAAGGCCGCCGTCGGCGCCAATGCCCCGGCCGTGGCCGAGCATACCTGGGCACTGATCATGGCTTGCGCCAAGAACGTGGTCGGCCTGGACCGCCGCATGCGCGAAGGTCACTGGGACAAGTCCACCCACAAGAGCCTGGAGCTTCAGGGACGCACCCTGGGGCTGGTCGGCTTTGGCGCCATCGGCCGTCGCGTGGCCGCCGTGGCGGCCGCGCTGGGCATGCCGGTGCTGGCCTATGACCCGTATGCCAAGGAAGCGGCACCGGGCGTGCAACTGGTCGACCTGGACACGCTCTATGCCCGCTCCGACGTGGTCTCGCTACATTGCCCGCTGACCGCCGAGAACAAGCACATGATCAACGCC
Source organism: Herbaspirillum sp. C7C2 (assembly GCF_022627865.1). Lineage (NCBI taxonomy): Bacteria > Pseudomonadati > Pseudomonadota > Betaproteobacteria > Burkholderiales > Oxalobacteraceae > Herbaspirillum > Herbaspirillum sp. C7C2. The sequence goes on along the minus strand of NZ_JABXGI010000002.1, from coordinate 424,584 downwards.
CAGTCGCTGGCCCGCATGAAGGATGGCACCATCCTGGTCAACACCGCACGCGGTGGCCTGATCGACGAAGCGGCCCTGATCGCCGCCCTCAACAGCGGCAAGCTGCGCGCCGCCGGGCTGGACAGTTTCGAGAAGGAGCCCTTCGCCGCGCCTCATCCCTTGCAGGACGTTGGCAACGCCATCCTGAGCCCGCACATCGGCGGCGTGACATCCGACGCCTACATCGCCATGGGCACCGGCGCTGCCCGCAACATCCTGGCAGTGCTCAACGAGCAGGCCATTGCCGGCTGATCCATAATCACCCCCGGGCCAGCCGCCGACACAGGCGGCGCCCGCCTTCCGAGAGAGACACATGGAGACCATCCAAGACGACAAGCAGCTGGAGCAGGAGACCGTAAAAAAGGTCACCTGGCGGCTGCTGCCATTCCTGATGCTGTGCTACCTGTTTGCCTTCATCGACCGTGGCAACATCGGCATGGCCGCGCTGCAGATGAACCACGACCTCGGGCTCTCGCCCAAGATGTTCGGCTTTGCCAGCAGCCTGTTCTTCATCGCCTATTTCATCTTCGAGGTGCCCAGCAACCTGGCGCTGCAGAAGTTCGGCGCCCGCAAATGGCTGGCGCGCATCATGATCAGCTGGGGCCTGATCTCGGCCTGTACCGCCCTGGTGCAAGGGCCGAACTCCCTGTACGTGGTGCGCTTCATCCTGGGTGCAGCCGAAGCCGGCTTCTTCCCCGGCGTGGTGCTGTACCTGACCTACTGGGTGCCCTCGGCCTATCGCGCCCGTATCGTGGCGCTGTTCATGGTGGCCATCCCGGCGGCCAGCTTCATTGCCTCGCCGATCTCGGCATTGCTGCTGCAGATGGATGGCATCGGCGGCCTGCGTGGCTGGCACTGGCTGTTCATGCTGGAAGGCCTGCCCACGGTGCTGCTGGGCGTGGTCTGTCTGCGCTTCCTGACCGACCGCCCTGAACAGGCCCGCTGGCTCGACGAGCGCCAACGCAACTGGCTGACCGCCACCATGAACAAGGAGGCCGCCGGCCGCGCCGCCAAGCAGCATGTGCCGCTGTGGAAGCTGTTCAGCCAGCCGCACGTCTGGGGCATGGCGCTGGTCTGCGCCTGCGCCTCGGCAGCCGGCTCGGTGCTCAACGTCTGGCAGCCGCAGTTGCTGAAGTCCTTCGGCCTGACGGTGATGCAGACCGGTCTGGTGAACTCCATTCCCTACCTGATCGCCTCGGTGCTGATGGTGTGGTGGGGCCGTCATTCCGACCGTAGCGGCGAACGTCGCTGGCATACCGCCATCCCGCTGATTCTGATCGGCGGCGGCCTGGCCATGGCCACCCTGGCCAATTCGCTGGTGCCGGTGGTGTTGCTGCTGACCATGGTGTTGATCGGCGCCTATTCCTTCAAGGGACCGTTCTGGGCCATGGCCTCCAGCTGGCTGGCCACCGGTTCGGCAGCGGCCGGGCTGGCGGGCATCAACGCCGTCTCCAACCTGATCGGCGGCGGCCTGATGGTCAACGTCTACGGCTGGGTGAAGGATGCCACGGGCAGCTACGCCATGGCCCTGCTGCCGATGGTGGGCCTGTCGGTGGTGAGCGTGGGGATCCTGCTGTTCCTGTCGCGCAAGGCGCGCTCGCAGGGCAGCGGCGTGATGAAGGAGGCGGTGCGCTGAGCAGGACCCGCTCACCACGCAATCCGCATCACCCATACAAAAACGCCTTGCGTTCAATCGAATGCAAGGCGTTTTTTACTGGCGCCTGAGGCGCCAGTCCAGGCAGATCAGCGGAAGCCGAACAGCGCCGCCGGGTTGCTCACCAGCACCTGTTCGCGCAGCGCCGGGTCCGGTGCCCAGTCGGCCAGCAGGTCGAACAGCACGGCATCGTCCGGCTTGATCTTCTCGGTCGGATGCGGCCAGTCGCTGCCCCACAGCGTGCGCTGCGGCGCCGCCTGCAGATAGGCGCGGGCCAGCAGGCTGGTATCCGGATAATCCGGTGCCCCGCGCAAGGTATCGGCATACGGCTCGGACAGCTTGATCCAGACATGGCCCTTCTCCAGCAAGCGCAGGATCGCCCGGGCACCCGGATGGTCCAGACCGTCCGGCTGCGGGATGCGGCCCAGATGGTCGATCACCACCGGTGTGGGCAGCCCGGCCAGCACCGCCTCATGCTGCGCGATCTGCGCTCCCGACATCAGCACCTGCACATGCCAGCCCAGCGGCGCAATGCGCTCCGCCGTGCGACGCAGGCGGTCCACCGTGGTTACGCCCCAGCTCTGCGCCGACAGGAAATTGACCCGCACTCCACGTACGCCCAGCCGGTCCATCTCCTGCAACCGGGCCAGATCAACATCGTCGTCGATCACCACGATGCCGCGTGCCTGCGGGCCAAACTGCGCCAGTGCATCCAGCAGGCAGCGATTGTCACTGCCATAGGTGGAAGGCTGCACCACCACATGCCGCGCGATGCCCAGCTTGGCCATCAGCAGCCGGTAGTCGGCCACGGTAGCGCCATCCGGACGCCCGCCGCGCCAGTGCGGCGACACCGGAAAGCGCGCGTCGTAGATGTGGTGATGGCTGTCGCACGCCAGCGCCGGCGCCTTCAGGCGCGGGGCCTCGGTGCCGGCCGAGTTGGGAACGGATTGTGCCAGCGCAGCGCGCAAGCCGGTGCACGCGAGCAGGCTGCCCGCGATGAAGCGTCTTCTGTTGACCATGGGTCTCCCTGGTGATTGTTGTTGTCGGCATGAGCGGCACAGGCGCAGGATATGAGCGCGCGTGGCCTGCCTGTGCGGGAGTCTAGCGAGGGGGAGGGAGCAGGACTATTTCCTTTTATTTTCCCAACGATAAATGGCGGGAATGGGTGCGGCCGGCGCGTCCTGTGTGCGTTCAGCCTGCAGGGCGACATGCGGTCAGACACGGCGCCGATCACTTTGCTATTCTGCTGGCGGCCCGCACGGGGCAGGGGGCAGGGCGCTGAATCCGGGCATCGGGGCCGGATCGCGATCTTGTATGGATCTTGTCTTCTGGATGTATGGACGCTAGCTGGTTAGAATGGCTAAAAACAAGTGTTACCGGGACAGTGACACACCTGTGCTGGGGCCTGTTCCCACTAAATCTGCGAGTGCGAGAGGTCGTCAAGCGTTGACTGCCTAGGCGCAGCGACGCGCCGTAGTGGTGCTACGGCAAGGAGCTGTAACAACGGCAGGCGACGCTTGCCGGCCTCTCCCGGAGGGTTGCGCCCAGAAGGCGCGCTGGCGGCGTTGCCCGGTAAGGCTGGTGGTACCACCACCAGCCTTACCGGGCGCCTTGCCACCACGCCTTCTGGGTGCAACGCATCTCGCAGATTTAGTGGGAACAGGCCCGACTTCGGATTCAAGGCTGGCGCCGCAGAGAAGGGCGCCCACATCAACAAGGGTTTTGACTGTGGTGGTATCCGATAGCGCTCAGGCAACTGCAGCGCTATCGGCTTTTTTCGTCACTGCCCGCAACTGGAAAACACGCATCATGGATTGGGTCCCTATCGTCTTCGTCATCTTCAAGCTCGGTGTACTCTGCACGGGGATGTTCTACGCCATCAAATGGCACTACGACCAAGGAAAGAAAGAAAAGGAAAAAGGCAAGGAGAGGCGCGCCGTGCTGCGGGGAGCGGTGACGGTGATTGTGATCTTTCTGGTCTTGCTGGTGGGGTTGGGGGTGGTGACGTATGACGTCGCGAAGATGTTGGGGTTGGAGTTGACGTTTCCCTGATGGGAAGTCTCCCTGGCCCATATCGTTTGATGCGACAGCCACCCGCTGATGGGTACGACGCATTGCTGTCTCCGGACTGAATGCCTTGCCTGAGCCGTAGTCTTTAGCTGACCGGGCGCCGAACAACACGGCTGCCGCAGTCGCATCAGCAAAAATCCGTCGTTGAGAGGCCCGGCATGCGCCGCCAGGCCGACTCCTTACTTACCCGCCACCTTGTCATCGAACCAGCGTTTCCATGAGGGCACGGCCGTGGCAAAGGTCCCGCGATGCGTGGTCGGTCCGGTGGATACCGCCTGCACATGCGGATTGCCGGCACCCATGGCCTGCGCATACGTCATCGCCATGCGACCCACGCCGGGTGTGATGGCTTCATCCGATTCACCATAGTAATTGCGCACGTCGGAGCGGATCACCCAGCGATAGGCCTGGGTGGTCGCGATCAGGCGACCATAGGCGGACCGGGCGAAGTATTGCGGATCGAAATATTCCGGCCGCATCAGCTTGTGCAGGTCGGTTGGAATGTCGGCCACATTGAAGGGCTGGCGATTGTAGGCTTTCTGGGCGACCTCGTAGGAGGCGTCGTTGAGCACTGAGCGTGCCAGGCCAGGTACGCCGTAATAATTTTCGAAGGCGAAGGCCGACAGGATCACGATGCTGTTGAGCCAGTCCGCATCATTGGGACGCGGATAGGTGAGAAAACCTTCGAGCAGCGCGAAGACATCCAGCGGTGCACTGGCGGTGGTCGCTGCATCGACCTTGATACCGGCCGCTTCCAGCTTTTCCAGGAAGGCCATGGTCACGAAACCGCCCTGGGACCAGCCCGAAAGAAACAGCTTGTCCTCGCGCACGCCCATGCTGGCCAGCACGCTGCGCGCGGCCAGCAGCATGTCATAGGTAGCTTGCTGATGGCTGCCCTTGACCATGTAGCCCTCCGGTTCGCTGGAAATGCCCATGCCGAAATAATCAGCGCCGATGAGTGCATAGCCCTGGCCGGCAAACTGGGCAATCATCAATTGCGTTTCAGGCGATTGATCGGGGAAGGACGGCACCTGCTGGCGCCCATACACCGTGCCATGCTGGTAGGAGACCAGCGGGTAGGACTTGGCCGGGGTATCTGGCAGGGCCAGCAGGCCGGAAGCCAGGATGGGCTGGTTGCCGCGCTCCGGGATGACCGAGGGATAGGTCACCCGATACAGCAGCACGGCGTTGCGTGCGGGCGAGTAGGTGACAGGAACGCCGGAGAAGGCCGGTGTGTCCTTTTGCAGAATGGTATTGAGCTTGTCGACATCCCAGCGGCCAATCAGCTGGACGCGCACGCCTGAGGCCACCGCCTGCACGGTCGTGGTGGCCGGGCTCTGTGCCCCCGCTGGCGCAGGCAGGATGGACAACACGGCGCTCAGTATTCCCAGCACCATGCTGGTACGCATCAGGCATGACTTCATCGCTACCCCTTATGTTTGTATTGGAAATGCATTGCTGCAATCATTTGTACCGGCGCTGTGCGGCAGGTCTGAGACGCGTACGACGCATGCCCAGCCTGGCGCATTATGACGAGCCGGGGCACAGCGCAAAGCGGGAAAAGCGGGAGCTTTACCTTGCAAGCGCCAGTTTGGAGGTGCCCTGACATCTGGTATAAACACGGTCTGGAACGTCGCTCCCCTTCCTCCGATGGCGGACGGCGCCATTCACCTCCCGATTTCGAGAAACGAGCAAGCCATGAACAAGCCTACTCACTCCCGCTTCCGCTTCCTGAAGCTGGTCGCCCAAGCTGGGCTGATCTGCGCCGCCCTGAGCCATCAGGCACATGCGCAGGCGAACCTGGACTTCTTCGCCAATACGGCCGTGGCCGATCTGCAGAAGGAACAGATCAACTCCCTCTATGCCGCCATCACGGCGTCGCTGGATGCAGGCGTGAGCGGCAAGACCTCGCAGTGGACCGATGGCCCCAAGCCCTCCACCACGGCCAAGATCACGCCGACCTTCGAGCAGGGCACCCCGCCCTGCGCCAAGGTGGACCTGGTGGTCAGCAGCAAGCGCGGCACCGAGCCACTGAAATTGCGCTATTGCAAGAACAGTGCAGGCAAGTGGGCATTGAGCAATTGATGTCCTGGTCGGCTACGCGGCCGCTTGGAGGCTGGCTGCATCGACAGCAGATGCCACGAAAAAAAGACGACTTGAGGGTCGTCTTTTTTTGTGGCAGTCCTGTGGAGACAGCCATGCGGAAGGGCAAGATAGTCGGTATCCGTTGGAGCACGTCAACCTACCGCTGGGGGGGCAGTGTACTTGCCCCGGCCTAAGACCGATCAGCCACCTCCTGTGCTGCTGTCCACGCCTGTCCTAGAGCTGCTGGAATGTATGGAGGCCGGAGGATGCCGGGAAGGTCTTCTCTCTTGCACCGTATTTGGTTACTCAAGCATTCAAGCGTGCAGCCGTCCTCGCCTGGATGGATGAAATCAACTTCCATGGCCTGCGGCATGAGGCCACGAGTAGGTTATTCGAGAAGGGATGAATGTCGTTAAGGTGACGGATTACCGGACACAAGACGCTGGCGATGCTGGATCGATACACGCACCTGGATGTGTCCAGGCTTGTAGCGAAGCAGGGTGATTCAGGGCAACTCCTAAGCAGGAACAAGCCCATAACTTACCGGTACTTATTGTCTGTGCGTCAAGATTTTGTGGTGGCGCCTAGTTCGTTCGTGGGAATTCGCGTCGTATTGCCTTTGAAACGAAATACCCGCTTGGAGACCTTTCTCCCAGAGCCGGACGCGCCGAGCGACAATGTTCCCTCGGTGGCTTGAACGCCGAGACTACCTTCCCCTGACGTGTCATAGTACTCTTCCATTTCAACCTCTTCCGCAGTCTCTATTCTGGATGCGAGAGCAAGCTCTTGGGCAACACGTGCTTGCGCCTCGGCCATTTTCATTTCTATTTCCTGCCGCTCGGCGAGTAGTCGTAAATCATCAATGGCAGTCGGAGATGTGGATTCTTCAGCAATCACTTTTTTTGCGAGGCGCTCAATAAGATATCCACTTGGGTTGAACGAAAATTTAATTGCTTCAACCGCCATCTTTGCCGTTTCCGTGGTCATAGATTTATGCCTTTCCTTGAGTTCAACTAAAAGCGCTTTGTGGGCGTTGAGTTTAACTAACTGTGTGCAAACTCGTAAACGGTCAGGGAGTGCTTATCGGTCAACGGAACGCTGGTTAGGCAGTTGCTCTCCAGATGTATCTCTAAGGGCGGTAGCACATCCCAAGAGCACTCACGGTTACGGTCCTTGCTTGGAGCCCGCACAGCCCACATTCTGCATTGTCGCAACTGGCGCCACTGTTGTAGCAACGGTGAGGCATGGTGTCGCCACAGCGGTCGTACACGCTCATGCGACGCTTACCGCTTGCACAGACCTTCAAGAGGCCTCGTGCGTTGCTACAAAAGCTGATCACATCGTTCTTTCCCCCAGGATCTCTATCATTCGCCTGCTGTGGGGATGAGTGTGCGTTCTCAGTCGCAGGGTGATCCAAAAAGAATAGCGGTGCATGCTCAACCATTCTCGTATGATGAGGATAATTGCCGAGGCTGCTAGTTTGTGGCAGCATTAATTTCTGGAGGGCAAGCTAGATAACTAAAAAGCTCTGCCTAAATAATTAGTGGCATCTGAGGTGCTAAGACTTACCTAGCGGGGGGGCAGAAGTGTCGCGGAGATTTACCTTTGATTTGTTCCGACTGAATATTGAAGACACCTTCGATTTGTTTTCTCAGAACACTCTTCCTCGGCTGCGGACAGATGATGATCTGCGCAGACTTTTTCAGGTCGCAACTCTTCCTGAGCAAGATCAAATTCAAGAAACACGCTCTGCGGTATTCAAGTGGAGCTTACGGGATTACCGAGACTTCTCTGAGATTCTGCCAGAGCGGCCAATTCTGTCTGTTGTATTGGCCCGAAGTGCGCTAAAGCGAGATGGGGTAATTGTCACTGACGAAGGTATGTCTCTTGGAACGTCACTTCCAAATCCACCGCTGGCAAGCACCGCTGTATGTTTGATCGATTTAGATCGGCATTTAGTTGTCGTTGAGCACACGGGAGAATTGGGGACCACTGCTTGGAAGGATTTCATCCAGAAAATTCTTTCGTCAGCAGCGTCGACGATGGAGAGATCATCGGTAGTGGAGTTAGAGGCGATCCCAGAGAAAAATGGCATCGTTGATTTATTTCGCTCGTTTGAACGTATTACCCGGATGAAGGTGACGCTCCGAATTCCTAATCCGGAACTCAATCGTTACACCCGTGCATTGTTCGACGATCTGACGGTTAGCGGTGTACGTGAATTTATGCAAGACATGAAGAACCCAAACGGCATGTCTAAAGCAGAGAACGCTCGTCCCTTTGCCTCTGCGGTTTTGGCTGGGCAGGGTTACAAAAAGGGCGAGGTTCAGATCGAGGGATTCAGAAACGACACCTATGAAATTGCTACGTCAGGCTCGGATGCTGTTCGGGGCAATGTGAGAGGTTTGCGGGACTTTGTTAGAGGACTTCTTGCCAATGCAACGACTCAGGAGGGGCGACGAGTTTTAAACGCCGTATGTCAAGAAATTGATCGTATTCATCCTCGCCCAGAAGACAATGTCTAAGAAAAATTTAATCGTATGGGCCTATGCTATTGAGTTGATTGCCGCAGCTTTAATCTTATTGCTGCTCGCACTGCTCATTGGGACGCCAGCAATGGCGGCATTTATTCGGGAAACTGCAAATGATTTTGCTACGGTATTTAGCGGCGTTATGTTAGCGGCTGCTCTTGCTTTTTTGTGGACCCTTTACTCGAAGTCAGATACCGATTTTTATCAATGGCTTGAGTCGAAAGGGGCATTCGCAGTTTATTTGCATGCGTGTATGTATGCCGTCGCAGTATATGCACTTTCCGCATGCAGCTTAATCGCGATTAAACATGTCAAATCGCTTTGCTTTATGTGGGCGACCTCTTTCCTCCTAATCCTCGCCGTTTTGAACCTTTACACACTGATTAAAAACGTGTGCGACCTAATGCGATTGACGGCAAAATTCCAGCAACTTACTCGGCATCAGTAGGATTCTGTTCTGCCCGAACGTCGTGAGGGCGTGTAGATTTTAGATCGGCTTGGGCGGCCTTATTGCAGTCCGATCGGCACTGTTTATGCCTCCGACGCGTGTGACGGGCTGGAGTGTATTTGCCCCAAGGTCGCCTAGAGAAATTCGCTGACGAACCAGCTTTAACTGTTTATTAGATTTGTTGCAGCAGCGGAATCTAATACAGTTGTTATCGATGAGCATAGGCAGCCTCGCTCGATAAGACCAATATCTGCAGGGAGCTTACTAAAGCTGGCCTGCCCTGAGGGACTCGAACCCCCGACCTATGGCTTAGAAGGCCATTGCTCTATCCAGTTGAGCTAAGGGCAGTTCGGCGTGGCTGGCGGGAAGGGCGGGGTGCGACTGCATCAGTGCGTCACCGCAATTCCACCAGCGAGCCAGAAAAGGAAAACGGGCTGTAAAAACAGCCCGTTTTTCAAGTGTGGTCGGAGTACAAGGATTCGAACCTTGGACCCCCTGGTCCCAAACCAGGTGCGCTACCGGGCTGCGCTACACTCCGAGAAGCGAGATAATAGCAGCATCTCTTGCGAATGGTCAACAAGGTTTGCAAGCAAGTTCAACAATCCTCAGGAAACCGCCTCTCCCTCGCGGGATTCGGCCACTTTCTGCAGCCTGATTTCCACCAGCAGCTTCTTGATCTCCGGCACGCACGAGCCGCAGTTGCCGCCAGCCTTCAGGCAGGCCGTGACCTGGCTGACCTCTTCCAGGTCCTGCTTCCTGATGGTGTCGCAGATGGTGTTGCGGCCCACGCCAAAGCAGGAGCAGACGGTCGGTCCGGTGTCGGCGCCTTTTTCGATGGGCTGGCCCACCAGCAGGCCGACGCGGTCGGCTTCTTCCAGCTTGTCCTTGGCGAACAGGCCGGCCAGCCAGGAGCGCGAGGGCAGGTCGGGGCGGGCGGACATGAACAGGCACATGTCGATGTGGTCATCCACCACATGCACGGCACGATAGCTGCCGTCGCTCAGGTCTTCATATTCCAGCCAGTCGGCGTCGTCGTCGCGTACGCCCAGCAGGCTGCGCGCCCAGGCGGTGTGGTCGTTGATCTGGTTGCGGCCGGCCAGCTCATAGCGCAGGAAGTCGCGGCCCTGCACGCGGGTCCAGTGGGTGATGTCGTCCAGTGCCGGCGCATGGCGGGTGAGGATGAAGCCGTGCCAGCCGACGCGGAATTCTTCGATGGCCACCGGCGTGTGCTTGAACTCGGGCTCGCCCGAGACCGGGTCGACCACCGGGTTGACCACCGCGCCCACGCGGGCGTCCGAGGCCGACTGGCTGTTCCAGTGGATAGGCACGAAGACCGCGCCACGCGGGATGCCGCCGCCGTGCTGCACCCGCGCCACCATGGCGCCCCAGCGGCTGCTGATGCGCGCCAGACCGCCTTCGCGCAGGCCGTAGAGCAGGGCGTCCTGGGGATGGATGTCGATGAAGGATTCAGCGATGTGGCTGCCCAGGGTGGCTGATTTGCCGGTGCGCGTCATGGTGTGCCAGTGGTCGCGCACGCGGCCGGTGTTGAGGATCAGCGGGTAGTCTTCGCAGGCGGCATGCAGCGGGCTGCGCGGCGCGGTCGGCACAAAACGCGCACGGCCGTCGGCGGTGCTGAAACGGTAGTCCTGCAGCACCCGTGCCGTGCCGGCCACGCTGCCATCGGACAGGCGCTGCACCGGCCACTGGATCGGTGCCAGGGTGTCGTAACTGCTGCGGTCCATGCCGGTCAGGCCGGCCAGGTTGAAGACGCGGCGCACTTTGCCCGGTTCGGTCTCAGCATGGGCCTCGCCATTGCGATAGGCCGACAGGCGGGCATGTTCGTCGAAGATGGCATGCGGGCCGTCAAAGTCGAAACCGTCGAAGCCCATGCGCTGCGCCACGTCACACAGGGTGCGCCAGTCGCCACGGGCTTCGCCGGGGGCGCTCAGGAAGGCGCGCTGGCGCGAGATGCGGCGTTCGGAATTGGTGACCGTGCCATCCTTCTCGCCCCAGGCCAGGGCCGGCAGCAGCAGGTGGGCGTAGGCATTGGTATCGGTCTGGGTGACCACGTCCGAGGCCACCACCAGTTCGCATTTCTGCAGGGCGCGTTGCACCAGGTCGGCATCGGGCAGGCTGACCATGGGGTTGGTGGCCATGATCCACACTGCCTTGATGCGGCCGTCCTCGATGGCGCGGAACATGTCCACCGCCTTCAGGCCGGGTTTGTCGGCGATGCGCGGGGATTGCCAGAAGTCTTGCACGATCTCGCGGTGCAGCGGCTGCTCCAGATCCATGTGGGCGGCCAGCATGTTGGCCAGGCCGCCGACTTCGCGGCCGCCCATGGCGTTGGGCTGGCCGGTGATGGAAAACGGTCCCATGCCGGGCTTGCCGATGCGGCCGGTGGCGAGGTGGCAGTTGATGATGCTGTTGACCTTGTCGGTACCGGCGGAGGACTGGTTCACGCCCATCGAGAAACCGGTGACGACCTTGTCGGTCTCGGCAAAGGCCTGGTAGAAGGCCAGCAGGTCCTGCAGGTCCACCTTGCAGATGCGCGCCACCGTGGCGGGGTCGGCGCAGTCGGCGTCGGCCACCGCCAGGGCGTCGTCGAAGCCGTTGGTGTGGGCGCTGATGAAGGCGTTGTCGCGCAGGCCGCGATGGGCCAGGTAGCTCATCAGGCCGTTGAACAGCCAGACATCGGTGCCAGCCTTGATCGGCAGGTGCAGGTCGGCCAGTTCGCAGGTGGCGGTGCGGCGCGGATCGATGACGATCAGGCGCATCGCGGGGCGGGTTTCCTTCAGGCGGGCGATGCGCTGGAACAGGATGGGGTGGCACCAGGCGGCGTTCGATCCCACCAGCACCACGAGGTCGGCCAGTTCCAGGTCTTCGTAGCAGATCGGCACCAGGTCTTCGCCAAAGGCGCGCTTGTGTCCGGCCACGGCCGACGACATGCACAGGCGCGAATTGGTATCGATGTTGGCGCTGCCGATGTAGCCCTTCATGAGCTTGTTGGCGATGTAGTAGTCCTCGGTCAGCAACTGTCCGGAGACATACAGGGCCACTGCATCCGGCCCGTGTTGGGCGACGATGGCGGCGAACTTGCTGGCGACTTCGTCCAGGGCATCGTCCCAGGACACCTGCTCCAGTTCGCCCTGGGCGTTGCGGCGCTGCGGATGCAGCAGGCGGCCGTCGAGATCGACGGTCTCGCCCAGGGCCGAGCCCTTCACGCACAGGCGGCCCAGGTTGGCGGGGTGCTGCTCGTCGCCCTTGATGCCCAGGCTGCCGTCCTCTTTCAGCGATGCCGTTACGCCGCAGCCCACGCCGCAATAGGGGCAGGTGGTGCGGGTGGTCGTCACGGCCAGGGCGAGCGGGGTCTGGGAGAGATTCATGAAGTTTCCTTTGGAGCTAGGCGGCTTGCTGGCACATGGCCTGGCCGAAGGGCAGTTCGCGGCGGAAGGCGCTGATGTCGCGGCCGCTCTGGATCAGGTCGAAGTACCACGGCCCGTCCTTGACGTCGCCATACAGCACCGCGCCCACCAGGCGCGTACCGCGCAACACCAGCCGCTTGTAGATGCCGCGACGCGGGTCGCGCACCACCAGGTCTTCGGTATCCTCGCCGCCGATGAAATCACCGGCCGAATACAGGTCCAACCCGGTCACCTTGAGCTTGGTGGCGGTGGCCTGCTGCACGTAGCGGCGATGGCCGGCGCCGGCCAGGTGCGCACCGCAGACGCGGGCCTGGTCCCAGATCGGCGCCACCAGGCCGAAGGTGGCCTTGCGGTGCTGCACGCATTCGCCCACGGCATAGACGCGCGGGTCGTAGGTCTGCAGGGTGTCGTCGACGATGATGGCGCGTTCGCAGTGCAAGCCGGCGGCCTTGGCCAGGGCGATATTGGGGCGCACGCCGGCGGTCATCACCACCAGGTCGGCGGGGATGGTGCTGCCATCCTTGAAGCGCAGGGCGGTCACGCGGTCCGGCCCGACGATTTCCTCGGTATGGGCATTGAGCAGAAAGCGCAGGCCACGGTCTTCCAGCGCCTTCTTGAGCAGGGCGGCGGCGGGCTTGTCCAGTTGCTGGTTCATCAGGGCGTCGGTGACGTGCACCACGGTCACCTCCATGCCCTGGCGCATCAGGCCATTGGCCGCTTCCAGCCCCAGCAGGCCACCGCCGATGACCACCGCATGCCGGTGGGTACGGGTCGCTTCCAGCATGGTGTCGACGTCCTGGATGTCGCGGAAGGCGATCACGCCCGGCAATTGATGGCCCGGCACCGGGATGATGAAGGGCGTGGAGCCGGTGGCCAGCAGCAGGCGGTCGTACTTCACCGCCAGGCCGGAGCGTGCATGCACGGTGCGCTGGCGGCGGTCGATGTGGATCACCGGGTCGCCCGCGTGCAGGGTGATGCCGTTGTCGTCGTACCAGGCGCGGGGGTTGAGCATGATGTCATCGATGCTCTTGTCTCCAGCCAGCACCGGCGAGAGCATGATGCGGTTGTAGTTGCCGTGCGGCTCGGCGCCAAAGACGGTGATGTCGTACAGGTCCGGCGCCAGCTTGAGCAGTTCTTCCACGGTGCGCATGCCGGCCATGCCATTGCCGATCACTACCAGCGATGGTCTGGCGGCGCGCTTGTCGGCCCCGGTTTCCATCTCAGGCCCCGATCCAGACCTTGCCCTGCTCGATGCGCGCCGGCCAGGCGGGTACCGAGTGGGCGGGTTCTTCCAGGCATTCGCCGGTGGTCAGGTCGAAGTGATGCTTGTAGATCGGCGAGGCCACCACGATGCGTTCGCCCAGGTTGCCCACCAGGCCGCGCGAGAGCACGGCGGCGTCGGCGTTGGGGTCGTAGTTGCCGATGGCGAAGACGCGTGCCTGCGCCTGGCCCGCGCTATGGTCGATGACGTGGAAGATCGCCACCTGCTGGTCGCCGATCAGGGCGGCCACGCCGGTGTTGGGAACGATCTCGCCCAGGTCGCAGATCGGGGTCCAGTGCTGGATTTGCTGGTCGCTGTGCATGCTTGGCTCCTTGGTTCAGACCGTTTCGACGACGACGGGGATGTCGAGCAACTTCTTCTCCGCCACGGTGGCGGGGCGGATCTGGCCGCGTTCCTCGACAAACCTGATATTGCCGTCGGCAGCCTTGCTGTTGACGAAGTGGCGGAAGCGCTTGCGGGTTTCCGGATCGGTGACGGCCTTCTTCCATTCGCATTCGTAGGTGTCGACCACGTGCTGCATCTCGCTTTCCAGCTCCGCGGCGATGCCCAGCTTGTCGTCGATGACCACGCTCTTGAGGTAGTCCAGGCCGCCTTCCAGGTTCTCGCGCCAGGTGCTGGTGCGTTGCAGGCGGTCGGCGGTGCGCACGTAGAACATCAGGAAGCGGTCCACATAACGGACCAGGGTGGCTTCGTCGAGGTCCGAGGCGATCAGCTCGGCATGGCGCGGCTTCATGCCGCCATTGCCGCAGACGTAGAGGTTCCAGCCCTTGTCGGTGGCGATGATGCCCACGTCCTTGCCCTGCGCCTCGGCGCATTCGCGGGTGCAGCCGGAGACGCCGAACTTGATCTTGTGCGGCGAGCGCAGGCCCTTGTAGCGGTTTTCCAGGCGCACCGCGAAGCCCACGCTGTCGCCCACGCCATAGCGGCACCAGGTCGAGCCCACGCAGGATTTGACGGTGCGCAGCGACTTGCCGTAGGCGTGGCCGGTCTCGAAGCCGGCGGCGATCAGTTCTTCCCAGATATCGGGCAACTGGTCCACGCGGGCGCCGAACAGGTCCACCCGCTGGCCGCCGGTGATCTTGGTGTAGAGGCCGTATTTCTTGGCGATCTGGCCGACCGCGATCAGGCCGTCGGGAGTAACTTCGCCACCGGCCATGCGCGGCACCACCGAGTAGGTGCCATCCTTCTGGATGTTGCCCAGGAAGTAGTCGTTGGAATCCTGCAGGCTGGCATGCTCCTTCTTGAGCACGAAGTCGTTCCACAGCGAGGCCAGCACATTGGCCACCATCGGCTTGCAGACGTCGCAGCCCAGGCCGCGACCGTGCTTGGCGAGCAGTTCGTCGAAGCTCCTGATCTGGCCCACGCGCACCAGATGGTGGATTTCCTGGCGCGAATAGGGGAAGTGCTCGCAGACGTGGTTATTGACCGCCATCCCCTGTTTCTTCATTTCCGCCTTCATGACCTGGGTCACCAATGGCACGCAACCCCCGCAGGCCGTGCCTGCCTTGGTGCAAGCCTTCAGATCACCGATATTGGTCACGCCAGAAGCGACAGCGGCGCACAGCTGGCCCTTGGAGACATTGTTGCAGGAGCAGATCTGCGCCGAATCCGGCAGCGCATCCACGCCCAGGCCGGGCTTGGCCTTGCCATCGGACTGCGGCAGGATCAGGAATTCCGGCGCCTCCGGCAGTTCGATCTTGTTCAGCATCATCTGCAGGAGCGTGCCGTATTCGGCAGCGTCGCCCACCATCACCGCACCCAGCAGGTGCTTGCCGGATTCGGAGACCACGATCTTCTTGTAGATCTGGCGGCGCTCATCGGTGAACTGGTAGGAGCGGCTGCCGGCTTCCTTGCCATGGGCGTCGCCGATGCTGGCCACGTCCACGCCCATGAGCTTGAGCTTGGTGCTCATGTCGGCGCCGTTGAATTGCGGCACTTCGATGGCGTCGTCGCGGTGCGACAGCAGATGCTTGGCGGCGGTGCGGGCCATGTCGTAGCCCGGCGCGACCAGGCCGAAGATCTTGCCGTTCCACAGCGCGCATTCGCCGATGGCGTAGACCGCCGGGTCCGAGGTCAGGCAGCAGTTGTCGATCACGATGCCGCCCCGGTCGCCCACCTTCAGGCCGGCACTGCGCGCCAGTTCGTCACGCGGGCGGATGCCGGCGGAGAAGACGATCATGTCGGTTTCCAGGTGCGAGCCATCTTCGAAGTTCATGCGATGGGTGTGCTGCTTGCCATCGACGATTTCCACGGTGTTCTTTTGCGTATGGGCGGTCACGCCCAGTTCCTCGATCTTCTGGCGCAGCACGCGGCCGCCGCTTTCGTCCACCTGCACCGCCATCAGGCGCGGGGCGAACTCGACCACATGGGTCTCCAGCTTGAGGTCGCGCAGGGCCTTGGCACATTCCAGGCCCAGCAGGCCGCCGCCGATGACCACGCCGGAGGTGGAACGGCTGCCGCATTCCAGCATCGCTTCCAGATCTTCGATGGTGCGGTAGACGAAGCAGTCCTTGCGCTGGTTGCCGGCCACCGTCGGCACAAAGGGATAGGAGCCGGTGGCCAGCACCAGCTTGTCATAGGACAGGGTTTCTTCCACGCCGGCCACGTTGACCAGCACCTGCTTGCGTTCCAGGTCGATCTGCTGGGCCTTGGCGTTGAGCTTGAGGTCGAACTGCACCGCGCTGCGGCCGGCATCGAAGAAGCCCGGCGCCACCAGCGACAGGTCCTCTGCGCTCTTGCCGGCGAAGAATTCGGAGAGGTGCACGCGGTCGTAGGCCGGGCGCGGTTCTTCACACAGGATGGTGACCTGCAGTTCCCCGGCGCCGCTTTCGGCCAGGCTTTCCAGGAACTTGTGGCCGACCATGCCGTGGCCGATGACGATGATCTTCATGGGTTGTCTCCTCAGGCTGCAACTTTGCTGTCGGCCAGGACGGCTTCGCCGTTCTTGTCCGAGGCAGTGAAACGGATGGCCACGGCGCACAGTGCCGAGACGGTCACCAGCACGCCCAGCGCCGACAGGGTCTGCTGGGTATTGCCCAGGCCCTTCATCAGGAAGCCCGCCAGCACCGCGCCCACGTTGCCGCCGGCGCCGATGATGCCGGCCACGCCGCCCAGGGCCTTGCGGTCGATGAAGGGCACCAGCGCGTAGGTGGCGCCGCAGGCCATGTGGGTGAACAGGCCGAAGCACAGCATGGCGAAGATGGCCGCTGCGACGCTACCGGCATGGGCGAACCACAGCAGGCCCAGGCCTTCGCCCAGCATCATCACGAACAGCAGGGTGGCGCGGCGGTTCAGGCCGCCCGCGAGGGCTACCTTGTCCGAGATGAAGCCACCCAGGGCGCGGGCGAACAGCGCCAGCAGGCCGAAGCTGGCGGCGGCGATGCCGGCCGACTCCAGCGACAGCTGGAAGTGCTCCACGTAATAGATCGCAGCGATGTTGTGGATGAAGATTTCCACGCCGAAGCAGGCGCCGTAGGTGATGAAGAGCATCCACACGCGGTAGTTGGCGGCGGCGGCGCGGAAGCTCGCCCAGCCACCGCGCTTGCCGCTTTCGATGGTCACGCCGGCGGCGCGCAGGTCGTCATAGTTGCCCTCCGGGCAGTCTTGCGTAAAGCGCCAGTAGAGCGCCGCCATGATCAGCATCAGCACGCCCGGTACCAGCAGTGCCACGCGCCAGCCCCAGGCCTGGGACACGCCCAGCATCAGCACGGCCGCCATCAGCAGCGGCATCACACCCTGTGCCACGCCACCGCCGGCATTGCCCCAGCCGGCCGTGGCCGCGTTGGCGGTACCGACCACATTCGGGGCGAACATCACCGAGGTGTGGTACTGGGTGATCACGAAGCTGGCACCGACCGCACCGATCAGCAGGCGGAAGAACAGGAAGCTCTCGTAGCTCTGCGCAAAGGCCACGCCGATCACCGGCACGGCGCCGGCCAGCAGCAGGCCGGTATAGGTCTTGCGCGGGCCGAAGCGGTCGCACATGGGGCCGATGACCAGGCGCACCAGGATGGTCACGGCTACGGCGGCGATATTGATGTTGGCGATCTGGCCGGGCGTGAGATGGAATTCACCCTTGATCACCGGCATCAGCGGCGCGCAGGCGAACCAGGCGAAGAAGCAGACGAAGAAAGCCATCCAGGTCAGGTGGAAGGCGCGCATCTGCGGCGTGCGCAGGGAGAACAGCTCGATACGATTGGATTTGCTCATCTCGGGTCCTGTAAAAACAAAAAGGCGCCCGCTGGAACCAAGCGCAGGGCTCGGTTCTAGCGGACGCCATTGTCCGTGTGTCTTGCAGATCCATCGTTAGATCGGCATCGAATTGGGGAATCGTCCTTGATCCTGGGCTCTTATGAGCAAAGGTCGTGCCAGGCCGTGGGAATCGGGCGGGGCGCCCGTGCGGTGCGGGTTTGCGGCGGGAAGAGGGAGAGCAGGGCACCACTGCAGAGCTGACGGGTGGCCCCGATATATATCATTGTGTGATGTATTGCAGTGCAAGCTGCGCGTTCGTGGTGCAGTGCATCGTGAGGGTGCAGGGCGTCACATCCGGTGCGCCGGCATGTTGCCGCCCGGCCATGGCCGGTGTTCAGCGCGGCTGGAAGGCGATGATGCCCATGCCGGCCAGCGCTACCGCCACGCCCGCGCAATCCCAGGCCGAGGGCCGGATGCCGTCCACCGCCCACAGCCAGGCCATGGCCACGGCGATGTAGACCCCGCCATAGGCCGCATACACCCGCCCCGAGGCGGCGTCGTGCAGGGTCAGCAGCCAGGCGAACAGCGCCAGGCTCAGCGCGGCCGGCAGCAGCAGCCAGGCCGAGCGGTCCTGCTTGATCCAGAGATAGGGGAGGTAGCAGCCGACGATTTCGGCCACGGCGGTGCAGAGGTAGAGCAGCAGGGTCTTCATGGCCGGCCAGGCTCAGTCTTCTTCACGCGCGGTGATGTCGGCCCGCTCATCGTCGCTCTTGCGCAGCCATTGGCGGTGCATGAACTGCTCCAGCGGCCGGCCCACCACGAACAGCAGCAGGATCAGTGCCGTCGCCATCAGGGCCACGCGCCACCAGCCACCGCCGCAGACGATGCCCACCGCCGCCGTCACCCAGATTGAGGCCGCCGTGGTCAGCCCCCGGACTTTCTCGGTCCGCTGTTCATGGATGATGACGCCGGCGCCCAGGAAGCCGATGCCGGTGATCACGCCCTGGATGGCGCGGCTGACGGCGTCACGATAATGGTCGTCGGCACTGAAGGAGAAATCCATCGCCGCCATCGTCACCAGCGCCGAGCCCAGGGCCACCAGACCCAGCGTCTTCATGCCGGTGGGCTTGCCACGCAGGTTGCGGTCGATGCCGATGATGCAGCCGATCAGCATGGCAAAGCAGAGACGGTAGAAGACTTCGAAATGGTCGGTCATGGCACGGTCGGGGCGGCTAGGGAAGCTTGCAGGACGTAGGGAATCAGCCCGCCATTGTACCCTCGCACTCTGTCATTTCCTGCAGACGGCGCCGGACGAACGTGCATAAAAAAGCCCCGTCAGGATCGACGGGGCAAATCAGGCATGGCGGGAAGGAACGGAGGCTACGCCATGCCGCGCTCAAACGTGCAAGCCGGTCAAGCCCTGCTGACCGACTTTCGTAAGTCGGCTCATGTCAGGAAAGACTGTCGCGACAGATCAGGAACCGGAGCCGCCAGCGCCCGCACCGCCGGCACCGCCCGCGCCGGAACCGCCACCCGTGCCGCCATTACCGCCGGGGGAAGTGCCCATGGGACCATCCTTCATCTCGGTGGCATTCGGGTTGTTACCCGAACGGGACTTGGTGCTGCTCTTGTCGGACTTGTTGTGGTTGCGCATGGTCTTGCTCTTGCTGGAGGAACTGCCCGCATCGGAGGCGCCGCTGCTGCCGCTACCCGGGGTGGTCTGCGCGCCGGTGGCACCGGTGGCGCCGGAGCCGGCCGAACCGGAGCCGGCCGAACCGGAGCCGGCAGCGCCGCCCGAAGTCTGCGCCATGGCGCCAGTGCTGAAGGCGGCAACAATCAGGGCAGTGCCGAGGAATTTCAGAGTCGGTTTGGATGACATGCGTATCTCCTTGAGTTTTGGGGGCGTCCCGCTGTCGCGAGCCGTTGAAGCCATACTAGGCTTCGCTCCCGTTTCCCACAGTCGGACGTCACTTCATACGCTTGTCGGTGCTTTCGTACCGGGATGACGGTGCATGTTGTTGAGCTGGGTGGCGCCAGCTCACCGTCACGGCAGGGTCTGCCGCAGTTCGCTAGGGCTCAGTCCGTAATGCTGGCGAAAGCGGATCGCAAAGCGCGAGGCGGAATCGTAGCCGCAGGAGGCGGCGATGTCGGCAATCGGCAGGGATGAGGCCTGCAGTTGTTCCAGCGCCTGGCCCAGCTGCACCTTGTCCAGCAGTTCGCGAAAACCGGTCTGCTCGCGTGCCAGGCGGCGCCGCAGGGTCGACACGCTGCAGTGGAAGGCATCGGCCACCCGTTCCAGGCTGCGCTGCTCCGGGGCCAGCATCAGCAGATGCTGTTCGATGCGCTGGCTGATCGCGTCGCCCCGTTCACGCAAGAGACCACCCACCACCCCGCGCAGACTGAGCGCCAGCAACAGGCCTTCGGCAGCCTGGCACTGCAGGTCAGCGGCCGCGTCATCGCGGATGCAGTCGAGCAGGTAGCGCCAGGCGCGCAGGATGTCCGCATCCTGCTGCACGCTGACCAAGGCCGTGGCTTCGCTGCTGCGTACGCCCTGGCCGGGATAATGCAGGCGGAAGCGCTCCAGCAGCGATGACGGCAGCGAGACCATGTCGGCCGCATATTCGCCAGCCCGGGGCAGGTTGGCCACGTTCATCTGCATGCCGGGGGCGATCAGCAGCAATACATCCTGACCGCATTGCAGCTGACGGCTGCCCCATTCGACCCGCTTGCGTCCCTGCCGCACGTGGCAGATGCTGGCCAGTCCGATGAAGACCTGGCGCAGCTTCTGCTCCTGGCGGGCGCGGATGCGGGTCAGGGTCGGTGCGGGACCATGCGCGAAGGGCAGGATGGCGAGATCGTTTTGCATGCGGGGATGGGGGGGAAATCAGCGGCGGAGTCAGCGTCCGTAGTGGGCGGTCAGTCGGGCCTGGCCGAGCACCGAGGCATTGAGCATGAAGCCGAGCATAGCACCGCTGGCTTGTGCGTCCAGTGGTAACTTGTCGGTTTTCAAGGCCCAGACCACGAATTGGTAACGGTGCGGCTTGTCGCCTTCCGGCGGGCAGGCGCCGCCGAAGCTGCTGCTGCCGAAGTCGGTGCGGCCCTGGATGGAGCCGGCCGGCAAGCCCTTGCCTTCGGCGGTGATCCCGCCCGGCAGGCTGGTCACCGAGGCAGGGATGTTGAAGACCGTCCAGTGCCACCAGCCACTGCCCGTTGGTGCATCGGGATCGTAGACCGTGACGGCAAAGCTCCTGGTGCCGGCTGGCGCGCCCGACCAGGACAATTGCGGCGAACGGTTCAGGCCGCTGCAGCCGAAGCCCTGGAAGACCTGGGCGTTGCTCAGGGTCTGGCCTTCCTGGATGTCCTTGCTGGTCACGCTGAAGTCGGCCGCCTGGGCCGACAGTGCGGAAAGCGTCAGGGCAGCGCTGGTGGCCAGGGTAGCGGCCAGGTGTTTGGGATGGTTCATGCATGTGCTCCACAGGGGTTGAAGAGCGCTCATCGTAGAGGCCACGCCTGCCGCCCATGGTGCAGAAAACGTCAGGCGCGGTGCAGAAGGCGTCATCCTGCCCGCCGCACATCGACTGGCTCCATCGCCGGCCGCCCTGGCCTGATCAAAAGCCTCCGCTGGCTCTATGGCCTTCAGGCCAGGCTCCAGTAGGCTGTGCCGTATTCGCCTGTATCAGGTATCCCATGGAGTTCGCATGTCCTCGCCATCCCATTCGCTCAGCACCGCACCGGCCGTGACGGTGGAAACCCTGCAGGCCTTCTCCGATGCCTGGAACCGCCACGACATCGCTGCCCTCATGAGCTACATGCACCCCGACTGTGAATTCCTCACTGCCGCCGGGCACGATGCCCACGGCACCCGCCATGCTGGCCAGGAGGCGGTCGCCAAGGCCTTTGCCTCGGCCTGGATCGCCGTGCCCGATGCGCAGTGGCGCAATGGTCGCCATTGGGTGTCCGGCGAGCGTGGCGTGTCCGAATGGACCTTTACCGGCACCGCCGCCGATGGCTCGCCCATCGAGGCCGACGGTGTCGATCTGTTCATCTTCCGCGATGGCAAGATCCTGCAGAAGAACGTCTTCCGCAAGAACCGCACGGTCAGGCCGGCCTGATCCGCAGCAAACACCGCGCCGCCCGCTCACTGCTACCAAGGCCACTGCCATGAACAGCCTGTCCCGCGCCGAAGTCGGCGCTGCCTTCACCGATTCCCGCGCTCCTGCCACTCCCTACGATCCGGCCTTCGATCCGCTGGTCTCGCGCTCGCCCGGTCATAACATGCAGTACGCGCCGACCTACTGGGTCGCCAGCGCCGGTGATCCGCCGCCGGACGATGGCCCCATCACGGGTGACACCGATGCCGACGTGGTCATCATCGGCTCCGGCTTCACCGGCCTGGCCACGGCCTTGTTCCTGGCACGCGAGCACGGTATCCGCGCCACCGTGCTGGAAGCCAACCAGGTCGCCTGGGGCTGCACCAGCCGCAATGGCGGCCAGGGGCAGAACGCCAGCGGTCGCCTGTACCGCTCGCAGTGGATTGACCGCTGGGGCTTGCCGACCGCGCTGAAGCTGGACGAGGAAATCCGCAACGGCTTCGAGACCTTCCGTCAGCTCACCGAGGAAATCGATTGCGATCCCCAGCCTGGCGGCCATCTCTACATCGCCCATCGGCCCAAGAAGATGGACTTCCTGCGCAACGAAGCCGAGGTCATGCGCAGCCGCTTCGGTTACGACACCCGCATCCTCACCGGCGAGGAAGTACGGCGTGACTGGTGCGGCGACCAGGAGGCCGCCGGCGCCATGCTCGAACCGGTGGGCATCTGCGTGCATCCGCTGAAACTGGCCTTCGGCTACATGAAGATGGCCCGCGCACTGGGCGCCCGCGTGCATCCCTCCAGCCCGGTGACGGGCTGGGAAACGCGCAATGGCGTGCATCACCTGCGTACCCCCGGCGGGGTGGTGCGGGCGCGCGCGGTGGCGGTGGCCACCGGGGCCTACGGCCTGCAGGGCTTGACGCCGCTGCTGAAGAATCGCGTGTTCCCGGTATTGTCCAATTCCATCGTCACGCGCCCGCTCACCGACGAAGAACTGCAGGCCACCAACTTCTTGACCCATCAGGCCATCACCGATACCCGCACGCTGCGCTTCTACTACCGCCTGCTGCCGGACCGCCGGGTGCAGATCGGCAGTCGCAGCGCCATCAGTGGCGCCGCTGCCCATCAGGAGCATCACTACCGCCTGCTGGTCGACGGGCTGGCCCGCAAGTTTCCCGCCCTCAAGGGCATCCGCATCGATCACTCCTGGTGGGGCTGGGTCGATGTCAGCCACGACATGATGCCGCGCGTGGTGCAGCCTGATCCGGCGCAGAGCATCTACTACGCCCTGGGCTATGGCGGCAACGGCGTGTCCTTCTCGGCCCATGCCGGGCGCCGCATGGCCGAGCGCGTGGCCGGGCTGCGTGGGCCGGAAATCGAGCTGCCCATCTACGACAGCGCCTTGCCCTTCCCGCGCCAGGGTGAGTGGGCCGCACCCTTCCGCCGCCTGGGGCAGAGCATGCTCTATCGCTGGTACTGGCTGCGTGACGAAATCCTGTAGGCAGGGGTGAGGGAAGAGACAAGGGCCGTGCGGGGCGTGCGCCCTGCACGGCTGCAAGACGCTGAAGGAGAGTGTCTCCTCAGCGCAGGCGACAGCGCGGCACCAGGGCCGCCAGCGCCGCAATCCCGGGTTCGATGCGTTCGGCCTGGATCGATGAAAACCCCAGCCGCAGTCCATTGACCATGCCCGGCTCGGCCAGCCAGAAGGCTTCGCCCGATTCCACCAGGATGCCTTGCTCGAAGGCCGCCTGCCGCAGCAGCCGGGTATCGATCTCCGGCGCAAAGCGTCCCCACAGGGCAGAGCCACCATCCGGTGGCGTGAAATCCATCATCGGCAGATGCGTGCGCACGGCGTCGATCAGGAGACCCGCCCGGCGCGCCAGTTCATCGCGCATCAGGTGCAGGAAGCGGTCGTAATGGCCGTGCGAGATGAACAGCGCCGCCGCCAGCTGGTTGTTGGTGGCCGGATGGCGGATCATCAGCCGCCGCAAGGCGCGCAGCCGCACCACCACCTCCGCCGGTGCCACGATATAGCCGATGCGCAGGCCCGGCGAAAGCGTCTTGAACAGGCTGCCGATGTAGATCACCCGGCGCTCATGGTCGATGGCCTTCAGGGCCGGGGAGGGCTTGCCGACGTATTGCATCTCGGCGTCGTAGTCGTCTTCGATGATCACACCATCATGGGTGCGCGCCCATTCCAGCAAGGCCAGCCGCCGCTCGGTGGAGAGCGTGATACCGGTCGGGCACTGGTGGCTGGGCGTGCAATACAGCATGCTGGCCCGGGCCAGCACCACCGGATCGGGCAGCACGCCGTCGCGGTCCACCTCCAGCCCCACCAGTTGCGCGCCCCGGCGCAGGAAGATGTTGCGGGCATCCATGTAGCCCGGATCTTCCACCGCCACGGTGGAGCCAGGCGGCGTCAGCAGTTCGCTCACCAGGTACAGGGCCTGTTGCGCCCCCACCGTCAGCAGGACCTCGTCCCGGCGCGCCGCGATCCCGCGCCGGGGCAGCACGCGCTTGATCAACTGGTCCACCAGGGAGGCATTGTCGTGGTCGATGGCATCCGGCGCCCAGCCCCGGATCGAGCTCACGTCCAGCGCCTGGCGGCTGCACTCACGCCAGTCGGCGATGGGGAACAGGCTGGGATCGAACTGGCCGTACAGGAAGGGATAGCGATGGCGCTGCCAGTCTTCCGGCTTGTCCAGCCATTTGATACCGGCAGGCTCAGCCTGCATGCGCGCCTGCCAGTCCACCCCCTGCGGTGCGTCACGGCGGGGATGGTCGGGCGCGGTCTGCACCGGCCGGTGGTGATGCAGGTAGCGCTCGCTGACGTAGTAGCCGTTGCGCGGACGGTTTTCCAGGTAGCCGTCCTCGGCCAGCTTTTCATAGACCAGCACCACGGTATTGCGTGAAATGGCCAGCATGTCGGCCAGCTCGCGGCTGGAGGGCAGGCGCATGCCCGGCGCCAGTCGCCCGTCCAGCACGGCATCGACGAAGCACACCCGCAACTGGCTCTGCAGGGTACTGCCCTGGCGCTCCGGCTCGGGAAAGATCTGTCGCCACATCACCTGATGGGCCTGGTGGTCACGCACGCCTTTGCTCCGCTGTCCCAAAGCCTGCGTTGTCGCAGGAAGCGTGCCAGCAGCCGGCTGTGCGGGTTTCACATCTTGCCCTTCCACGGAATCAGCTTTTCTTCCATCTTGCGCATGAGCAGGTCGATCAGGTAGGCCAGCACGCCGATGACGATGATGCCCATGATCACGATGTCGGTACGCAGGAAGTTGGAGGCATTGAGCACCATCTGCCCGATGCCGGCGGTGGCCGCCACCATCTCGGCCGCCACCAGGGTGGTCCAGCCGAAGCCCACGGCGATGCGCATGCCGGTCAGGATTTCCGGCAGTGCCGCCGGAAACACCACCATGCGGATCACCTGCCAGTTGCTCGCACCCAGCGAGCGCGCCGCATTGATCTGTTCGATCGCCACCGAGCGCACGCCGGCCTTGGAAGCCATCGCCAGCGGGGCGAAGCAGGCCAGGTAGATCAGCGTGACCTTGGCGCTTTCATCGATACCCAGCCAGATCACGATCAGCGGCAGGTAGGCCAGCGGCGGCAGCGGTCGATAGAACTCGATGATCGGGTCGGCGATGCCGCGCACCAGGCGCGAGGTGCCCATGGCCAGCCCCACCGGCACGGCCGTGACCACTGCCAGCAGGAAGGCCGCCATCACCCGGCTCAGGCTGATGAGCACGTGTTGCGCCAGCGGCGTGTCGCCCTGGGTCTGGCCGTGCAGGGCGCCAATCAGCGCATCCAGGGTGGCCTGCGGGGTGGGCAGGAACAGCGGCTTGATCCAGTGCAGGCCGGTGGCGATCCACCACAGCAGCAGCAAGGCCACCAGGGTGACGGTGCTGATCAGCCAGGTGCTGCCCTGGCCCGGGGCGCCATAGTTGCGCGGGCGCCGGCGACGGCGCGGGGCAGTGGCCTGGGCGGATGCGGTGGCCGCAGGGCGGGTAGTGGGGGGCATGGTGGTCTCCTGCGCCGGTTTGGTGACGGCGGTGGCGGTGGTGCTGTTCATCAGTGCATCCCGGTCGACGAGGTTTGGTGGACCAGCGCCAGCACGCGTTCGCGGGCGGCGATGAATTCAGGATCGGCCTTGGTGCCGCGGGCATCGCGGGTGGCCAGGTAGCGGCGGGCAAAGGGCATGCTCAGGTCATGCACCACGCGGCCTGGGCTGGGCGCCATCACGATCAGGCGGGTGGCCAGGAACAGGGCTTCCTCCACATCGTGGGTGATGAAGAAGAACACCCCCTGGGATTCGTTCCAGAGGTCCAGCAGCAGTTCCTGGATGGCTTCGCGGGTGAAGGCGTCGAGCGCGCCCAGCGGTTCGTCCAGCAACATCACCGAGGGCGAGGAGGCGATGGCGCGCGCCACCCCCACGCGCTGCTGCATGCCGCCCGACAGTTCATAGACCTGCTTGTGGGCCGAGGACAGCAGGCCCACCTTGTTGAGACATTCGAGGGCGATGCGGCGCCGCTCGTGCAACGGCATCTTGCGCAGCTTGAGGCCGAATTCGACGTTTTCCACCACATTCATCCAGGGCATCAGCGCGTGCTTCTGGAACACCACGCCCCGGTCCGAACCGGGACCGTCCACCGCCTCGCCGGCCAGCCGGATTTCGCCCCGCGTGGGCGGGATGAAGCCGGCAATGGTGTTGAGCAGGGTGGTCTTGCCGCAGCCGGAGGCCCCCAGCGCCACCACGAACTCGCCAGCCGGGATGGACAGCGAGACCTGGTCCAGCGCCAGGCTGGGCGGCCCCTTGCGGGCCGGGTATTCGATCGAGACCTGGTCGATTTCAAGCATGCTCGCGCTCCAAGGATGAATGGGTGAAAAAGGGAAGGGACGACGACCTTACTTGCCGGCCGCGATGGCCTTGACGTACTGGTCGGTCACGCCCACCGAGTAATCCGGCAGGATGGCCTGCAGGGTCTTCTGTTCCTTCAGGAACTCGGCCGTGGCCTGCAGCGACTTGACGGCTCCGGCCTCCTTGCCGCCCGAGAGCCACTTGGTGGAAGCCTGTTCGGCCGGCGTCGGGAACTGGTAGAGCTTCAGTGCTGCCGCCACCTCGCCCGGCTCGCCACCGGAGATGGCCGCCACCGCCTTGCCCTGCGCGGTGTCGCCGGTCCATTGACCCGGGTTGGCGCGATACATGGCGTCATACTTGGCCAGCATGCGGGTGAAGCTGAGCATGAACTTCTCATGCTCCTTGGCCCAGTCGCGGTTGACCACGAAGCCGTCGAAGGTGGCGATGCCGGTCTGGGCGGCGATCTTGCCGGAACTGGTCACCACCGTGCCACTGGCGCTGATCTTGGCCAGCACCGGGTTCCAGACGAAGGCGGCATCGATGTCGCCGCGCTCCCTGGCCGCTGCGATCTCGGGCGGGCGCATGTTGAGCACCTTCACGTCGGCCGCCGACAGGCCGGCCTGCTTGATCGCCATGAGCGCATGGAAGTGGCTGGTGGAGACGAAGGGCACGCCCAGGCGCTTGCCCTTGAGCTGCGCCACCGAGCTGATGCCGGACCCGTTGCGGGCCACCATGGCCTCGGCGTCGTTGATGTTGTCCAGGATCCAGAACAGCTGGATCGGCAGGCCCTGCGACAGGCCGGCCGCCACCGGGCTGGAACCGGCTTCACCGATCTGCACGTTGCCTGAGGCCATGGCGCGGATGACGTCGCCGCCACCGCCGAACTTGCGGTAGTTGACCTTGTAGCCGGTTTCCTTGGCGGCTTCGTCAAGCTGCTGGGCGTAGCGCCAGGGGACCATCATGTCCTGGTAGGCGATGGTGACTTCCTTGTCGGCGGCCAGGGCCAGGGAACTGACGCTGACGGCGGAGAGCAGGCAGACGCCGGCCAGCAGGCCGGTCAGGGTAGGACGCAGTGCGAATGCTTTCATGGAGAACCCCTCGTTATCGTGATGTGGCGATGTGAGCAAGGAACGCGGCCCGTGGCTGGCACGCGGTTGCCCGTTTCGGTGTTGGCAACGCTTAGAACTCATTTCATCGATAGGCGTGAGTGCGAGCGAGTCCCGTTTGGGATGAAGTGCAAGGCGCGAATCTGGGTCAAGACTGGGCGTCTTGACCCAGATTCGTAACGCAGCAATTCGCCCAAACGGGCCGCTCCCTCCGGGTTCTGCCCAGAAAGGGCGCTGGCCGCGTTGCGCTCCTTGCGTGTGGCACCACCACACGACGCGTCGCGCGCCTTGCCAGCGCCCTTTCTGGGCAGAACGCATCTCACGCCTATCGATGAAATGAGTTCTACTGTGACGCAGAAACTGCGCCAGCCGATGGAGCCACAGCGGCCTTTCGATTGGACCAGCGCAGCCATGCCTGGTCCGCCGCGTTCTGGCAATGCCGATATCGCTGCGCTCCGCGCCTCCGCCGGCTTCCCGGCGTGGATGCTGTACAGCGGGCAGGGCGCGGCACTGCTTTCGTGCTGTCTTCGTACCATTGTTGTGCGCCTTGCCCACCTGCGGTGCTGTCGTGGCTGGCTCCATGGAAAGGTCTCGCTGGTCTTATGGTCCAGCCGGTGCCGATGCAATGATTGCACCATGTCCCGACTTATCCCTTCTTCTTGCCGCGTGTGCCATCCCGAGGTGGTCGCATGAGCGCCTCCCTGTCGCTGGTCGCCGGTCTCATGGCGGTCAGCCTGCTGGCCGGTCTCACCAAGGGTGTGACCGGCTTTGGCGGGGCGCTGGTCATGGCGCCGCTGTTCGGCCTGGCGCTGCCGTCTTCAGAGGCGGCGGCCCTGATCGTGCTGGTCAACTGCGCGGCGTCGCTGCAGGGCTGGCGCGGCTGGGTCCGGCAGGCTCACTGGCCGACGGTGTTGCCACTGGCGGCCATCGCACTGGCCTGCACTGCGGTGGGGGTGCGCCTGATCGCCAGCGGCAGCCTGCCCGACATGCATCGTCTGATCGGCCTGTGCGTGCTGGCGGTGACCGCCCTGCACGTGCTGGGCTGGCGCTGGCGCCATGGGGGCGGCGCCACGCCGACGCTGGCGGCCGGTGCGGTATCGGGACTGATGACAGCGCTGTGCGGGATCGGCGGGGTGGCGGCGGTGTACTACTTCAATGGCATCCGGCGCGCTGAGGCAGGAGCGATACCGCAAGCGGCCGATCACGGGCAGGCACATGAGCGGGCACATGAGCAGGCCGCACACCTGCGCGCCAACCTGCTGGCTTACTTCATGGTGCTGTTCTTCGGCGCGGCCATGATCCTGGCCTGGGACGGACAGGTGGGTCTGCCGCAACTGGCGCTGACGGCCTGGCTGGTGCCGGCCTTCGCGGCCGGTGTGCTGGTGGGGGAACGGCTCTATGGCCTGCTGTCACCGTCATGGTTCCAGCGCATCGTGTCGGCGCTGCTGTTCTGTGCGGGGCTGGTGGCGCTGGCGGGATGAGCGGGATGCTGCGCTGATAGCAAGCAGCAGGCAGCAGGTACAGCAGACGGGCTTGCATCAAATGGCCCGCCTGATGGCACAATCACGGCTTGCCCCTGATGTCGCACTTTCCTGATCGCGCAGGCCACGTCCCTGCCCAAGAGCCCGCCATGAACCTGACTTCGCTCGCACTCCTTCTCGTCTTCCAGTGCCTGGGAGAAGGCGTCGCCCAGCTGCTGGGCCTGCCTATCCCCGGCCCGGTGATCGGCATGCTGCTGTTGCTGCTGTCCTTCCTGTCATCACCGCGCCTGGCTGAGCTGATGGAGCCCACTTCCTGGGGCATCCTGCAGCACCTGTCATTGCTGTTCGTGCCGGCCGGGGTGGGCGTGATCGCCGCCGCCGGCCAGCTCAAGGCCGACCTGCCGGCCATCGTGGTGGCGCTGGTGGCCAGCACGGTACTGGCCATCGCCGTGGGTGCGCTGGTGACGCAGGCGGCCATGAAGTGGCTTGGCAAGTCCGGTCCGCCTGCCCCGTCAGATCAGCCGACAACGCCCGACGCCGGCCAGGAGTCGCACTGATGCACGGCCTGGCACGTCTGACCGACATCTGGGTCTATCTCGCCGCCTCGCCGCTGCTGGGGCTGACCACCACGCTGGTGGCCTATCTGGTGGCGCTATGGGTGTATCGCCGGCTTGGTTTCAATCCGCTGGCCAATCCGGTGCTGATCGCCATCGCTATCGTGGTGAGCATCCTGACCGTGACCGGCACTCCCTACAAGACCTACTTCGAAGGCGCGCAGTTCGTGCACTTCATGCTCGGCCCGGCCACGGTGGCGCTGGCCATGCCGCTGTACAAGCAATGGAACAAGCTGCGTCACGCCGCCGTGCCGCTGCTGCTGGGCCTGGCGGCGGGGTCGATCACGGCGGTGGTGTCGGCGGTGGGCATTGCCTATGCCATGGGCGCTTCGCCGCAGATCATGGCATCGCTGGCGCCCAAGTCAGCCACCACGCCGATAGCCATGGCGATTTCGGAACGCTTCGGCGGCCTGCCTTCGCTGACCGCCGTGCTGGTGATCTGCACCGGCATCCTGGGGGCGGTGCTGGCGCGCTATGTGCTGAACTTCCTGCGCATCGACAGCCATCCGGTACGCGGCTTCGCGCTGGGCGTGGCCTCGCACGGCATCGGTACGGCGCGGGCGCTGCAGGTGAGCGCCGAGATGGGCGCTTTCGCTGGCCTGGGCATGGGGCTCAATGGGGTCTTCACGGCGATCGTGGTGCCGCTGGCGATGCCGGTGTTCCTGCGCTGGATCGGCGCCTGAGGCCGTGGCTTCAGCGATTCAGGTGGCCGGCTTGGGGCACCAGGGCGGCACCTTGAACTGTTCCACCAGAAAGTCGCGCATGCGCTGGACCTTGGGTGGCAGGTGGGTGCGGGTCGGGTAGAGCGTATGCACCACCAGTTGCTCGCCGGTGCTCCAGCCCTCGAACAGTTCCACCAGTTGCCCCGAGGCGATGGCGGCATTGACGATGAAGTCCGGCTGGATGGCGATGCCCTGGCCGGCGATGGCCATCTCGCGGCAGGTTACGCCATTGTTGACATAGACGGTGGAACGCACGCGCACATGGCAGGTGTCGCCATGCACATGCTTGAAGCTCCATTCGTCGCCATTGGCGCGGTAGCTGTAGGAAATGAAGGGGTATTCACGCAGCTCGGCCGGGGTCTCCGGCCTGCCGTGGCGGCGCAGGAATTCCGGCGAGGCGCAGGCAATCATGCGCACCGGCGCCAGTGGGCGCGCCACCATGCGGCTGTCGCCCAGGGTGCTGATGCGGATGACCATGTCGAACCCTTCTTCGATCAGGTCGATGGTGCGGTCCGAGAGGGTGATGTTGAGTGTGATCAGCGGATTGTCTTCGGCGAATCGGCTCCATAGCGGCGCCAGCTGCTCCACCCCGAAATCCTGGGGCGCGCCGATGCGCAGGCGGCCGCAGGCCTGGTCGGAATTGAGCCCGACCTCGCTTTCCACGTCCTGTATCGATTCCAGCAATTCCTTGCAGCGGGCGAAATAGACGCGCCCTTCATCGGTCAGCGACAGCCGCCGCGTGGTGCGGTGGAGCAGGCGGATGCCCAGGAATTGCTCCAGCTCCGACACCTGGCGCGAGACGGCCGGCTTGGAAAGGCCGGTGACATCCACGGCGCTAACGAAGCTGCCGCTCTCGACCACGGCGACGAAGGTTTCCATGGCTTGCAACTTGTCCAAGCTGTCTCCGATCTGCAAGAAAAATACCGTCCAGCGTGCCACAGGCGCGCGGGCATGAACATGCTACGTTTGGATAATGGTCAGCATGGCCCCAACCATGCTCGGCACCTGGCGCTGGTGCGCTAGCGCACCCCGGCGGCCCAGCCCACCACCTCGGCCGCCAGCCGCTCGCTGGCCGCGCCGAAGGCGGTGACCACTTCCGGCACCTTGCTGCCAGCCACCGGTTGCACCACGGCAAAGCGGCGCGCCGCCAGTTGCTGGCGTGTGGTGGTATCGACCAGGCGGGCGTCATAGACGATCACCACCTGCGGTACACCGTTGCGATATTCGGTCTGAAAGGCAGCCAGCACGCCATTGAGCTCGACCTCGGCCGCGATATTGGCATTGTCGCCGGACAATCGCGGGAAGCGGCCATCGGCCTGGAAGGCCTCCAGCAGGCGGTCACGCAGCAGTTGCGGGGCCGGATCGCTCCAGCGTACGCCGGCATAGGACTTGATCATGTCGCCCTCGGGCAGCACCAGGATGCGTTCGCTGTCGACGCTGCGATTGGCGCTGGGCGTGACGATGCGCAGCGCCCGGTAGGGGCCGGCGCTGTTGCCTGTGCTGGCAGGCGTAGCCACGGTCGGGGCCGGCAGGCGGTACACCGCCAGCGGGTCGGCCTTGGGCAGGATGGAGCAGGCCGTCAATGCCAGGCTGCCGGCCACGAGGGCGGTGCGCAGGAGCAGGGTCTTCATGGTTGGAATTCCTGGAGATTGTCTTGGCCCAGCAGGTAGGCGCCGGGATTGTTTTCCAGCTTGCGGCTGATGGCCCGGACCGAGGCCAGTGTGCCGCGCAGTTCGGTGATGGCCGGGCCGATCTCGGCCACGCCCTGGGCGCCGTTGTTGAGCGCCGCCTGGTTCTGCTGGATCAGGGTTTCGATCTGCTGGCTGCTGGCGGCCAGCGAACTCATGGCCTTCTGCAGGTTGCCCATGGCGTCGTTGCCCCGGGTGGACAGCAATTGGTTGGCCGACTGCATGGCGATATTGGCCTGGCGCGCCGCCTCGGCCAGGTCTTGCATGGCCTGGCCGACATTGCCGCGCTGCGCGGCCAGGCTGCCGGTCAGCTGTTCCAGGTGGGCCAGGGTCTGGTTCAGGCGCTGCGCATTTTCCGGTGCCAGGAACTGCTTGGCATTGATCAGCACTTCATTGACGTTGGAGAGCAGGTCTTCGCCATTGGCCAGCAGCGAGGTCAACGGCGAAGGGGAGGCGATGATGACCGGATCGTTGCCGTCCCTGGACTCCAGGCGCGGGCTTTGCGGCGATCCGTTGGTCAACTGGATCAGGGCGGTACCGGTGATGCCGGCCAGGGCCAGCTTGGCACCGGTGTCTTCCTTGATCGGTGCCTTGCCCGTCACGCGGATGCGCGCGCGCACCTTGCGCGGATCGGCCGGGTCCAGGCTCAGGCCGACCACATCGCCCACCTTGATGCCGCTGTACTGCACCGGGCTGCCCCGGGACAGACCGCTGACGGCTTCGTTGAAGATCACCGTGTAGTAATCCACGTCGCGGTCCTGGCCGACCTTGGTCAGCCACAGGCAGAACAGCAGCGCCGCCAGCGCGACCAGGATGGTGAAGAGTCCGATGAGGACGTGATGTGCGCGGGTTTCCATCAGGGATGTCCTTGCTGGGTTGCGGTGGCGGCCGATCGCAGCGCAGCCACACTGGCGGCCCGTCCACGCGGGCCCTGGAAATATTGGCGTATCCACGGATCGTCGAAGGCTGCCACCGCTTCGATGCGGTCGGCCACCAGGACCCGTCGTGCCGACAGCACGGCCACCCGGTCGCAGATGGCATAGAGGGTGTCGAGATCGTGCGTGACCAGGAAGACGGTCAGCCCGAGGGCATCGCGCAGGGTCAGGATCAGGCGGTCGAAGGCGGCGGCGCTGATCGGGTCCAGGCCGGCGGTGGGTTCGTCCAGGAACAGGATGTCCGGGTCCAGCGCCAGGGCCCGCGCCAGCGCGGCGCGCTTGATCATGCCGCCCGAGAGCTCGGCCGGGAACTTGTCGCCGGCGGCAATGGGCAGGCCGGCCAGGGCCAGCTTCATGGCCGAGACGCCCCGCGCCTGGTCGGCATCCAGGCCACCGTATTCGGTCAGGGGCAGGGCGATGTTTTCCAGCACCGTCAGCGAGGAGAACAGCGCACCCTGCTGGAACAGCACGCCAAAGCGGCGCTCGTAGCGCGAGCGCGCCTGGGTGGAGAGCGCCGAGAGGTCCTGTCCGAACACCTTCACCTGCCCGGCGGCCGGACGTTGCAGGCCGACGATGCTGCGCAGGAGCACCGACTTGCCGGTGCCCGAGCCGCCCACCACGCCGAGGATTTCGCCGCGCCGCACCTGCAGGTCCAGCTGCTCGTGTACCACCTGGGTACCGAACTGGTTGCGCAGGCCGCGCACGTCGATGATGTTTTCCGTGCCGGTGTGAGCGGGGTCGTGGGGTGCGTTCACCATCCCATCTCCATGAAGAACAGGGCCGCCAGCGCATCCAGCAGGATCACCACGAAGATCGACTGCACCACGCTGGAGGTGGTGTGCTGCCCCACCGACTGCGCGCTACCGCTGACCTTGAAACCTTCATTGCAGCCGATGATGGCGATGACGAAGGCAAACAGCGGCGCCTTGACCATGCCCAGCACGAAATGGCGGATGCCCACGTCCTGCTGCAGCAGCGACAGGAACATGGTGGGGCTGATGTCCAGCGACAGGGCGCACACCATGGCGCCGCCCAGGAGGCCGGACATCATGGCGATGAAGGTCAGGATGGGCATGGACACCAGCAGCGCGAGGATGCGCGGCAGGACCAGCAGGTTGACCGGGTCCATCCCGAGGGCGCGGATGGCGTCGATTTCCTCGTTGGCCTTCATGGAACCGATCTGCGCGGTAAAGGAGCTGGCGGTGCGCCCGGCCATCAGGATGGCCGTCAACAGCACCGCGAATTCGCGCAGGAAGGAAAACGCCACCAGGTCCACGGTGTAGATGCTGGCGCCGAAATCAGCCAGCACCGTGGCGCCCAGGAAGGCCACCACCGCGCCCACCATGAAGGTCAGCAGCGAAACGATGGGCACCGCATCCAGCCCGGTCTGTTCGACCTGTGCCACCACGGCGGTGAAGCGCCAGCGCGAGGGACGCCAGAAGGACGCCACCAGCGTCTGCAGGGATAAACCGGCAAAGCCCAGCAGGCCGCGCGCGCAGGCACGCAGGCTGAGGGTGGCGATGCCGGCACGCTCCAGCACATCGGTGATCCAGGCCTGGGGCGGCGGCGCCGGTTTGGGAATGGCGATTGCCTTGGCGTCGGCCACGGCGGCCAGCAGGCCGCGCCAGGCCGGTGCCAGGTCGCTGTCGTCACCGGTCTGGCGCAGTGCCGCCGGCACGCCCAGCAGATCCACCAGCATCTTGGCGCCCACGGTATCGAAGGCGGTCAGTGCCGAAAACGTCAGCACCAGATCGTCCCCCATGGCCGGCCGCTCCTGCGCGATCCGGCGCGACAGCGCGGGATAGTTGTGCAGCGTCCAGTCGCCCTCCACATGCAGCACGGGCGGGCTGGTCGGTTCCAGGCGGAAGGTGGCAGCGGTATTCAAGTCGGACGCGGGTGGGTGTATGGATGGGGATGCGGCAGTTTACCTACATTTAGCGCGTGCGTGCCAAATCGCTCATGGCACGGCGCCAAGTATTGCATGAGCCCGGTGCTTTGCGCCAGCGTGCCGGCAGGACTATCCCAAGAGGTAATTGTCCCGTGCCGGCGGCGCTTCTACCATGCGCACTTCCTGCCAGGGCGATGCAATGCGCGCCTGTCCATCCATGGAAAGCGTCGCGGCCATCCTGACGTTTTCTGCACCATGCGGCCTGTGCCGCCTTCTCCTCATGAAAAAACTCGTCCTCATTTTTACCGCCTGCGCGCTGGCCCAGACCAGTCTCGCGGCTCACGCAGAAGCCTCCAGCGTCACCGTCTACGGCGTCATCGACATGAGCATGGTCTATACCAGCAAGGTCGGCCCGGGCAACAACAGTCGGGTCAGTCTCGATTCGGGTGATGCCATGGCCTCGCGCATCGGTTTTCGCGGCAAGGAAGACCTGGGCGGCGGCCTGTCGGCCATCTTCCAGCTGGAAACCGGCTTCAGCGCCGACGACGGCGCCATGGCCACGCCCGGCACCCTGTTCGACCGCAAGTCGGTGGTCGGCCTCGCCGGTCGCTACGGCACCCTGACCGTGGGTCGCCAGACCGACTACCTGGAAGAGATCGGCCAGCAATACAGCTCCTTCCAGATCTTTGGCGGGGGCGGCGTGCGGGCTGGCCACTTCAACAGTCTCGACCGCCTGACTGGCGCCCGTACCAACAACTCGGTGCGCTTCGATAGTGCCGAGTTCGGTGGCTTCAGCGGCAGTCTCTTCTATGGCTTTGGTGAAGTCGCCGGCAAGACCGCAGCCGGGCAGGCCTTCGGGGTCGGCGCCAACTACCGCAACGGCAATGCCGGCATCGGCGCGGCCTATTACCAGAGCCGCCTGGCGGCCGACCCCGTACCGGCCAGTGCCGGTGATACCGACCTCAAGACCTTCACCCTGGGCGCCAGCTACCAGGCCGGCCCGGCCAAGCTGTTCGCGGCCTGGTCACAGGTGCGTCGCCCGACCCAGCAGGCCCTGGGCAGTACCGGCCTGGTGGCCATCACCAGCGCCACCCGTGCCAATGTATTCGACGTCGGCGTGAACTATGCGCTCAACGCCAAACTGCACCTGCTGGCCAGCGTCATCCACGACCGCGCCGACCTGGCACGTGCGGGGGCTGGTGCCACCCGTGGGCACACCACCCAGCTCAACCTGGGCGTGGATTACTTCCTCTCCAAGCGCACCGATGTGTACGCGATGGCCAACCGCCAGTCAGCCAGCGACGTGATCAACCCCGGCGTGATCAGCGCCGCCTATTCCTCGGCCCCGTCCGACGACAGCAGCCAGAACGTGCTCCGCATCGGACTGCGGCACAAGTTCTGAGCCATCGAAACCAACGGATGGCAGCCATCAGCGCTGTCATCACCCCCTCACCTGAGCACTTCGCTCAAGACGGCCCCTGTGAATCCGGGGCCGTTTTTCATTTCTCCGCCTGATCTCTGCCTGATTTCCGCATCGTCTTCGCCTGACGACGCTCGGGCTGTCCTTTGCGCCGCCAACAATGGCATCAGAAGTGACAAGAAATTCACCTTGCCCATCGTGCCGTTTCTGCGCAAACAGTCTTTTCAATTGCTGAAGATGTGAAGTTGTTTGCTGGTTCCGATGGTGCGCAAACATTCACTTGTAAAGCCATGAAGAGATGGCGAAGTTGTCCGTGCTCCAGGTCAGTCAAGGCGCCAAAAAACCATGGTGTGAATGATTCTTCATTTAGCCGACAAGTCGTCCTTCATAAACAAATTCTCCTGAATGAACAAGCTTCACCATGGTGCGATTGTCGCCGTTAGCAAGCTTCGATTGAATGGGCACGGGACGAAATATGAAGAATTTTGAAACCAGAAAATTCGGGATGAGCGCGATCGACATGAGCAGGCAATGAACAGATCTGCAAGATCAACGCATGAAACGTGAAGATAAAGGACAGGCTGCCGCCGGTTCCGGTCGTCTTTGCGGGTCATGGGGGTCCCACGCGAAAGGGCCGCGAGAAATGCTCGTCCGTGTCATTTCCTCCATGTCAGACAGCTCAGGAAAAACAATATGTCTATCACCATCACCAGCAATCGCATGAGTGGCCAGGCCGCGGCTTCATTGCCGTCTACGCCTACGCCCACATCCTCATCGACTGCCCGCAGTCGCAAGAGCACGTCCGTCTCCGTGACCAGCACCTCCAGCTTCCAGAGCGCGGGCGCACGGGCCCTGGACAGCATCCTGCCCACCAGTGCCTTTGCCGTACACCGCCCCGTGGCGATCGGCAGCCGGGCGGCCGCCATCCCGTCACTGTCGGCTGGCAAGCCCATACAGCCGACCCAGCCGACCCAGGCCGACAGCGATTTCATCCGGCCCGCCGCCAGCCCCGAGCGCAACGCCGTCGCCAGCTGGAACAGCGGCCCCATCCGCCTGAACGTGGCCAGCACGGTCAAGAACATGGCCGACGCGCTGTCCGGTGCGTGGTCGCGCAGCGCCCCCCTCAGCGCCAGCTTCAGCTCGCCGATCGTGATCAACCGATCGTCCGGCACCACGGCGGGCGGCACCGCGACGTCGGGCGGGTGCGGACCGCTGTCGATGATCAGCTGTCCGTCCCTGCCCATGCGGGTGAGCATGCCGGTATCGAGCTCACCCTATGCCTGCCCGCTGCTGCCGGTGCGCCTGCCCATGCCCGCGCAGACGCCAGTGCAGACGCCAATGCAGACGCCGACGCAGGCCACGCCAAAGCCCAGCTTCGTCTGCCCCTTCCAGCCGGTGACCATGAGCGCGCCGCAGCCCTCGCCGGGTTGTCTGCCGCTCAATGTCCGTCCCTGCCCGTTGACGCCGGTCAGCATCTGCCCGGCGGTCCAAGGCGTGGTACCCACACTCAAGGCCGATCCAGCCAAACCATGGATCGTCACCAAGGAAGTGGTGCCGCTGTCGCAGGCGTTCCCGCCCGGCGTCGTCATCGAGTTCCTGGACTGCACGCCGGTGCCCATCTCCAGCCTGGTCCCATCGGCCGGTCCCAAGCTGGTGCCGACATTGAAACCGCTGCCTGAACCGGTGCTCACGCCCGTGCTGACCCCGGTGGTCAAGCCGGTGCTGAAGAGCGCCGATGCGCCGGTGGTCGCGCCTGGCGACAAGCCGGTTCTGGTCACGACACCGGTGGCGACGCCGAAGTCGGTGCCGGTATCGGTATCGGTACCGGCCAGCACGCCGGCAACATCCTCCCAGCCCGCCGTGGCCGGCCAAGCCAAGGGGGCGGGTGTCACCGACGGTACCAGCGGCAGCGCGGCGCAGACCCTGCCAGTCGTGGCGCTGGGTGCCGCCGTGGCGCTGCCCGTTGCCATGGCAGTGGCCGCACCCAAGCCGCCGGTCCTGCCCGACAGCCAATTCCGCAGCCTGCGCGACAACGACAACACCCTCAAGCTGGAGGGTGGGCGCACCGTCAATTTCAAGCCGGGCGATATCAAGACCAAGGCCGGCGAACCGGACCTGTTGATCGGCACCGACGGCAACGACCGCCTTGATGACTGGGGTACCGGTCTGGACGAGGCCATTCGCCGCAACCGGCCGCGCTTCACCCGCTTTGTCGGCGGCGGTGGCGATGACGTGATCATCGGTGGCGCCAAGGCCGACACCATGTGGGGCGGCACCGGCAACGACATCATGCTGGGCCGCGATGGCGACGATACGCTCTACGGCGAAGAGGGCGACGATCGTCTCGACGGCGACAACGGCAACGACCTGCTGGTCGGCGGTGCCGGCAGGGATGACCTGGCCGGCGGCCTGGGCAACGACACCCTGTTCGGCGGCGATGGCGATGACCTGATGTATGGCTACCAGCTCTTCGGCAACCTGCAGCCCGCCTTGCTCCCGGGGCAGACCGACGACGACGTGATGGATGGCGGCGCCGGCAACGACACCATGAACGGCGGCTTCGGCAACGACCAGATGTGGGGCGGCACCGGTGATGACCGTCTGCGCGGCGGCAGTGGCGACGACAAGCTCTACGGTGACGAGGGCAACGACATCCTCTTCGGCGAAGACGGCAACGATGTCCTCATGGGCGGTGATGGCGACGACGAACTCTACGGCGATTTCCGGCGCGCCTATGCCTCGCCGGACAACGACGTCGGCGGCAACGACCTGCTCTATGGCGGCGCCGGCAAGGACAGCCTGTATGGCGGGGTGGGCGACGACCTGCTCGACGGCGGCAGCGGCGAAGACTACCTGGAAGGCGGCAAGGGCGACGACATCTACGTGGTCGACAACGTCAACGACAAGGTCGTCGAAAACGCCAACGAGGGTCACGACACCGTCATCGCCTCCTGCAGCTATACGCTGTCCGGTGAGGTGGAGGACCTGCGCCTGACCGAAGGCGGCGACTTCAATGCCATCGGCAATGCCCGCGACAACCTGCTCACCGGCAACAGCGGCGACAACGTCCTGGATGGCGGCAAGGGTATCGACACCATGATCGGCGGTCGCGGCAACGACACCTACATGGTCGACAACCTCGGCGACAAGATCGTCGAAAACGCCGGCGAGGGCATCGACACCGTGGTCTCCCGCATCAGCTACACCCTGGGTGACAACCTGGAAAACCTGACCCTGATGGACGCCAGCAAGCCGGAAAGCGAGATCATCAACGGCAAGAAGATGCTGACCTATGGCTCGCCGCGCTTCTACCTGCTCGATTACAAGCAGGGCGATGAGGTGCCGGGTTACAAGGGCACCTGCAGCGAGACCAGCGTGGCCAACGTCTGCGTCATGGCCGGCCTGTCGGTGAGCGAAGGGGACGTGGTCAAGAAGGCCATCGCCAACGGCTGGTGCAACACCTCGGCGGCCGACGAAAGCACCCGTGGCTCCAGCAACCCGTTCTCGCAGGTGGCCATGCTCAACAGCTATGGCCTGCGTGCCGAAATCGTCGACGGCTACAACATCAAGCGCATGGCCGAGCTGGTCCGCGATGGGCGCGGCGTGATGCTGTCGGTCAACGCCGGCAAGCTGTGGGGCGTGCCGGAGTACGTCGAGGGCGGCTGGGTCAACCACAAGATCACTGTCACCGGCGTGGTCTGCGACGCCGAGACCGGTGAGGTGGCCGGCTTCTACATCGCCGATTCCGGACGGGGCCGGACCAGCGACGGCTGCCGCTATCTCACCCTGGAGGAGGTGCGCAATGCCGCCGATGTGATCGGGGCCGGCATGATCACCACGCTGGAACCGATCAAGATGCGCGACCAGAACATGGATGCCATCGGCAACGCGCTGGACAACGTGCTCACCGGCAATCGCGGCAACAACCTCATGAAGGGCGGCAAGGGCAACGACACCCTGATCGGCGAGGCCGGCAACGACACCTATGTCTTCAGCCGGGGCGATGGTCGCGATGTCATTGTCGACAACGACAAGACCCGGGGCAACCTGGACGTGCTGCAGCTGACCGACATCAACCAGAACAACCTCTGGTTCAGGAGGTCCGGCAACGACCTGTGCATCGACATCATGGGCAGCAGCGACCGCGTGACCGTGAAGGACTGGTACGTGGGCGGTGTCAGCGGCAGCGACAACCGCATCGAACGCATCAAGACCGCCGACGGCAACACCCTCTACGACAGCGACGTCGACAAGCTGGTGCAGGCCATGGCCAGCTTCGCCCCGCCCGCCGCCACCCAGACCTCCTGGGTCAACGGGCAGACCAGCCAGGACAAGGTGCTCATGACCGTCACCCACTGAGCCTGAACCCCAAGCAAGTGTAGTACCCGACGCCGGGCCTTGCGCCCGGCGGCGACGCCATGCGTCCCCTGCGAGCAGGCAGGGCGGGGTAGGGCGTGCCGATGGCACTGGCCATCCACGCGAAGTATCTATTCAAGAATCCGGAAATCTATGAACCAGTCCGACAAGGATCCCGATCAGGCGGGGCAAGACAGTGCCCTGCAATGCCTGATGATGATGGCGCGCCTGCATGGCATCGCCGCCGATCCCGCGCAGTTGCAGCACCAGTTCGGGCGCGAGCCCTTCACCCTGGACAAACTCTTGCTGGGCGCGCGCGCCCTGGGCATGAGTGCGCGCTGCGTCACCCAGGACCGCAAGCGCCTGGAACGCACGCCGCTGCCGGCCATCGGCGTGGACCGCCAGGGTCGTTATTTCATCCTGGCCAAGCTGGAGCAGGGACAGGCCAAGGACTGGGGCAGCCTGCGCATCCTCATCCAGCGGCCCGGACAGCCGCCACAGGTGCTGTCACGGCGCGATTTCGAGTCGCTGTGGTCGGGCCGGGTGATTCTGGTGACCAGCAAGGCCAGCTACGCCGGCGAATCGGCGCGTTTCGATTTTTCCTGGTTCATCCCGGCCGTGATCAAGTACCGCAAGGTGCTGGTGGAGGTCCTGGTGATCTCGCTGGTGCTGCAGATCCTGGGGCTGGTCACGCCCCTGTTCTTCCAGGTGGTGATGGACAAGGTGTTGGTCAATCACGCCATGATGACGCTCAACGTGGTGGCCGTGGCGCTGGTGGCCGCTACCCTGTTCGAGGCCGCCCTGACCGGTATTCGTACCGCCGTGTTCGCCCATACCAGCAGCAAGATCGATGTCGAGCTGGGCTCGCGCCTGTTCGCCCATCTGTTGAGCCTGCCGATCGGCTACTTCCAGGTGCGGCGCGCCGGTGACTCGATTGCGCGCATCCGCGAGCTGGAAAACATCCGCTCCTTCCTCACCAGCAACGCCCTGACACTGGTACTGGATATCGTTTTTTCCTTCATCTTCCTGGGTGTGATGCTGTGCTATAGCGTCACCCTGAGTCTGATCGTGCTGGCCTCGATCCCGCTGTACCTGGCGTTGTCGCTGGTATTTACGCCCATGCTGCGGGCGCGCCTGAACGACAAGTTCAACAAGAACGCCGAGAACCAGTCCTTCCTGGTGGAGACCCTGACCGGCATGGACACCGTCAAGTCCATGGCGGTGGAACCGCGCTGGCAACAGCGCTGGGACAAGCAACTGGCCGCCTATGTCGCCGCCAGCCTGGGCAGCACCAACATCGGGCTGCTGGCCAGTGGCGGCGTCACCCTGGTGAGCAAGCTGGTGACCGTGGGCATCATGTGGCTGGGCGCGCTGCTGGTGGTCAAGAACGAATTGACCGTGGGCGAGCTGGTCGCCTTCAACATGCTGGCCGGGCAGGTGGCTTCGCCGATCCTGCGCATGGCGCAGCTGTGGAACGATTTCCAGCAGGTCGGCATCTCCATGAGCCGGTTGGCCGATGTGCTGGACGCCCGCGCCGAAGTGGGCGGCAACCGCACCCGGCTGCCGCAGGTGAGCGGGGCCATCAGCTTTGACCAGGTGTCCTTCCGCTACCGCCCCGAAAGCCCGCCGGTGATCCATTCGGTCTCGCTGGAGATCGCGCCGGGCGAGGTCATCGGCGTGGTAGGCCGTTCCGGCTCCGGCAAG
Source organism: Herbaspirillum sp. C7C2 (assembly GCF_022627865.1). Lineage (NCBI taxonomy): Bacteria > Pseudomonadati > Pseudomonadota > Betaproteobacteria > Burkholderiales > Oxalobacteraceae > Herbaspirillum > Herbaspirillum sp. C7C2. The sequence goes on along the minus strand of NZ_JABXGI010000002.1, from coordinate 381,996 downwards.
AGCACGCTGGCGCGGCTGGTACAGCGCCTCTACATCTGCGACAGCGGTCGCATCAGTGTGGACGGTCAGGATATCGCCGTCATCGACACCGCCTCGCTGCGCCGGCAGATCGGCGTGGTACTGCAGGAGAGCACGCTGTTCTCCCGCTCCATCCGCGACAACATCGCCCTGGCCGACCCGGCCCTGCCGATCGAAGACATCATCGCCGCCGCACGCCTGGCCGGCGCCCATGATTTCATCTGCGAGCTGCCCGAAGGCTACGACACCGTGGTCGGCGAGCAGGGCAGTGGCCTCTCCGGCGGTCAGCGCCAGCGCATCGCGATTGCCCGCGCGCTCATCACCAACCCCGGCATCCTCATCTTCGACGAGGCCACCAGCGCCCTGGACTATGAGTCCGAAAAGATCATCCAGGACAACATGCGCCAGATCTGCGCCGGTCGTACCGTGCTCATCATCGCGCACCGGCTCTCGGCAGTGCGCGACGCCGACCGCATCGTCGTCATGGATCAGGGACGCATCGCCGAAAGCGGCCCCCACGCCGAACTGCTGGCACGGCCCGACGGCATCTACGCCCATCTCTACGGACTGCAGAGCCAGCAGGCCAGCCCCGCAGTGGCCGGCGCGGCGCTGCCCGAGGGAGGCGCGGCATGAGGATGCAACACCGTCGTCAGGCCTGGAGCGAGCTGGGCAACCGTTACGTCCGGGTGTTTCAGCATCACTGGAAGGCCCGCCACGCGCTGCCCAGCGATTTCTACAATCGCCAGGAGGCCGAGTTCCTGCCGGCGGCCCTTGCCCTGCAGGAGTCGCCCGGTTCGCCCAGTCTGCTGTGGACCGCCCGCCTGATGGTGGCGATGGTGGTCTTCGCCCTGGTCTGGTCGGTAGTGGGGCAGATCGACATCATCGTCAGCGCCAGTGGCAAGCTCATTCCGACGGCCCGCGTGAAAACCATCGCCTCGGTCGACCTGGCCAGCGTGAAGGGCCTGTTCGTTACCGAAGGCCAGCGTGTGGAGGCGGGTGATCTGTTGATCGCACTGGACTCCAGCAACAGCGATGCCGAACGCGCCAAGGCCGCCGATGCGGTGGCCCAGGCCAGGCTGCAGGCCGCGCGCGCCGCCGCCCTGATGGACGCTGTACAGAACCAGCAGCCGCCCGAACTGGGCAAGGTGGACGGCGTATCCCCCGCCCAGTGGGCCTCGGTACGCAGCCAGCTGCAGGGCCAGTACCAGGAGGTGCGCGCTCGCCTGGCACGGCTGGACGACGAAATCTGGCGCTATGGCTCGGCCCTGCGCCTGGCCACCCAGCGCGCCCGCGACTACCAGGCACTGATGGCCGATCGCACTGTCTCCCAGCATGCCTGGCTGGAGCGCGAGCAGGCCCGCATCGACCTGCAGGGTCAGTTGTCCGACGCCCGCAACCAGCGCGCCGCGCTGATCGCCCAGACCCGGAAGGAAGCGCACGACAGCCGCGTGGAAGCCGAAAAGATCATCGAGGCCGCGCAGCAGGACCAGCTTCGCGCCGAGGAACACAGTCGTCTGCTCAGGCTCACCGCGCCGGTGACCGGGACGGTGCAGCAGCTGAGCGTGCATACCGTGGGCGGCGTGGTGCCGGCGGCGCAGCCGCTGATGCAGATCGTGCCGGAAGACAAGGAACTGGAAATCGAAGCCTTCCTGGAGAACAAGGATGTGGGCTTCGTCCAGGTCGGCCAGCAGGCCGAGGTCAAGCTGGACGCCTATGACTACACCAAGTACGGCACCCTGCGCGCCAAGGTCCGACATGTCTCGCGTGACGCCATCCCGGACGAGAAGCGCGGCTTGCTCTATTCGGTACGCGTCGTGCTGGAAGACAAGAGCATCGTCATCGACGGCCAGCGCGTGGCGCTTTCGTCGGGCCTGGCCAGCAATGTGGAAATCAGGACCGGCAGCCGGCGCGTCATCGAATACCTGCTCTCGCCGCTGGTGCGCCACCAGAAGGAGGCCTTGCATGAACGTTGATGGAGCAGGGCGCCGCTGGCCCTTGCCAGAGCGTCCCATGAAGCCTCCCGCGCCCATGCCTTATGCCTCACCCATCACCCCGACCATGAATCAGATGAACCGCAGCAAACCGATGAAGCACCCTATGCCAATAAAACCGGAGTCGCACCTGAAACAGCTCAAGGAAATCACCGCCGTCCTCTTCAGCCTGGCCATCGCCGGCACCATGTTGCCGCCCACGAGCCACGCCGCCATGCTGGACGAGCTGACCACGCCGCTGGCCGACCCGCTGCTGGCGCAGCCTCCGGTGCTGGTGCATGGCAAGCCCCTGCCGGGCGATCAGGAAGGCCTGATCTGCAGCCCCGGCCCGACCGTGCTGCGCGAGCCGCTGTCGCTGGCCGACGCCATCGACCTGGCGCTGTGCCAGCATCCGCAGGTCCAGGCCGCCTGGGCCGGCATCAAGATCCAGGCCGCCCAACTGGGCGAGGCACGTGCGGCCTACCTGCCCAGCGTCAATGCCGGCGCCAGCCAGGTGCGCAGCAAGACCAGCCCGGCCGCAGGCGAGGGCGTGCGCTCCACCCACAGCTACTACGCGGCGCTGACCTGGCGCCTGCTGGATGCGGGTGCGCGTGCGGCCAACCGGCGCGCCGCCGATGCCCTGCTGGAAGCCGCCGCCGCCAGCCATGACGCGACACTGCAAAAGGCCATGGCCAATGTGATCGGCCTGTACTTCGACGCCCAGAGCAGTCAGGCCAGCGAGCAGGCCCGCGCCCAGAGCGAAGCGCTGGCGCGCCAGGTACTGGAGACCGCGCTCAAGCGCGAACAGCGCGGCGTCGGCTCGCGTCCCGAGACCCTGCAGGCCCGCACCTTCGTTGCCAAGGCCGAGCTGGAGCTTGCCCGCGCCCGCGGCCAGCACCAGAAGGCGCTGGTGGCCTTGAACCTGGCCATGGGCGCGCCGGTGGCCGGCGAAGATGCGCAGACACTGTCGCTGGCGCCTCACACGGACGATGACCTGCCGGCGCTGGAACTGGATCTGCGCGAATGGCTGCAGACCGCACGCGAGCAGCATCCGGCCATCCTCGCCGCGCAGGCCCAACTGGACGCCTCCCGTGAAAAAGTCCAGGCCACCCGCGCTGAGGGCTTGCCGAGCGTGGACCTGAGCGCCGGGCAATACATCAACGGCCGGCCCAACCAGTCCCCCGGCGCCCGTGGCGAGCGTGACACCACGGTCGGCGTGAGCCTCAACATCCCGCTCTTCGATGGCTTCTCGCACACCTACAAGGTCAGGGGCGCGCAGGGCCAGGTCGAACTCAGGCAGGCCGAGTTGCGTGATGTCCAGGCCCAGGTACAGGGCGATATCTCCACCGCCTATGTCGAGGCCAGCGCCGCCTTGCGCAACCTGGCCTCCTCGCGCCGCCTGCTGGAGGCAGCGCAATCCTCGGTGGATGCGATCAGTCGCAAATACGACAGCGGCATCGCCGACATCGTGGAAATGCTCAACGCCCAGGCCGCGCTATCGGATGCCAGCCAGGAACGCATCCGCACACTGTCGGACTGGCGCTCGGCGCGCCTGCGCCTGCTGGCCAATGCGGGGCGGATGTCGCGCAGCGTGCTGGCCACCGACGCCAAACCTTGAGTCAACCCAGGTCAACAAGAAGAGCATGGACAGGGCGGCAAGTGCAGCTCACGCGCCGCCCTGAACCTGCCATCTTCCATGACCGCGACAGATCATCAGCCAGGCGCTGATCAATCAGGATCAGATGCCGCTGAACCAGTTGTAGCCCTGATCTTCCCAATAGCCGCCAGGGTTCTGGTTGGTCACGAAGATCGCGGCCACGTGCTTGGGGTTCTTGAAACCGAGCTTGGTCGGCACCCGCACCTTGAGCGGGAAGCCATACTCGGTCGGTAGCGGCTCCTTGCCGAAGTCCAGCGCAAGGATGGTCTGCGGATGCAGGGCGGTGGGCATGTCAAGGCTGGTGTAGTAACGATCGGCGCACTTGAAGCCCACGTATCGGGCCGACAGGTCGGCACCGATGGCCTGCAGGAAGAGCTTGAGTGGCACGCCCGACCACTGGCCGATGGCGCTCCAGCCTTCGATGCAGATATGGCGCGTGATCTGCGCGGCTTGCGGCAAGGCGCGCAGGCGCTCCAGCGTCCATGGCCGTTTGTCGCTGACCATGCCGCTTACTTCCAGACGCCAGTCGGCAGGATCGATGTCGGGCGCGCTGGCCTGGTCGTAGAAGGCGTTGAAAGGGAAGGGGGTGGTGATCTGGCTCGCCGCATAGGTCGGTGCCAGCTTGTCGCCACGGAACAGCAGCGCCTGGACCCGGTCGTTCCAGCGCGACATGGCCCACAGCGCCTTGTCGACACGATCGTTGCTCTGCAGGTCGCAACCGGCCAGCATCGACAGTGCGCCCAGCGACAGCGCCGAGCGCAGTAACAGACGACGTTCCACCTTGACCAGCGACGTGCGGTGGTCGGCCAGTCGGATCTTCTCGGGTTGGCGGGGAGGTTTTTCGTCCGGCCGGCTCATTGCACGTTTCCTTCCGTATGCCCGCGCCCGACCAGCATGGGCAAGAGGGTCTTGGGTACGATGGCGACCAAGGCCAGATGCACGACCACGAACGCGGCGATACCCGCCATTGCGGCGAAATGGACCTTGCGCGCGAAGTCGAAGCCGCCGAAGAAATTGCACAGCGGCTCCAGTTGCACCGGCTTCCAGATGGCGAGTCCGGACAAGACCACGACGACGCCCAACAGCATGACTCCCCAGTACAGCAATTTCTGTACAGCATTATAGGCGCCCGGATGATGCGGCAGGCGAAAACGCAAGGCACTGGTGGTATCGGCCACCACATCGCGCGCGCGCAGCGGCAGCAGGCGCCGGCGGAAATGACCGCTGGCCGCACCATAGCCCAGATAGAACAGGCCATTGACCACCAGCAGCCACATCGCGGCGAAATGCCAGGCGATCGAACCGCCCAGCCATCCACCCAGGGTCATCCAGGCCGGAAACCGGAAGCCGAAGATCGGTGAAGCGTTGTAGATGCCCCAGCCGCTGGTCAGCATGCAGCCGATGGCGAAGGCGTTGAGCCAGTGGGCGATGCGCACCGCCATCGGATGAAGAGCAAGCCTGCCGGACATTGCGTGCCTCTTACATCGGCGGCGTGATGCCGTTGCGACCGACACTGACCGAAGCGGCGGTCAGGCTGCCATCAGGGTTCTTGCGGGCGCGCACCACCACCTTGGCACCGGCCACCAGCATGGAGCGTTCACCGGCTTCGATGTTGACGATGGGTACGTCGTCCGGTACCACGATCTTCTTTTCGCCACCCTTGTACTTCAAGGTCAGCGTGCGGCCGTTGCTGGCCACCACGTCACCCACGGTGCCGTTGGTCATGGTGCTGTTGGGCGCCAGGTCGAACGGACGGTGGCCGTCGCCGGTGCCGGCCATGGCCGGCGGGAAAACGTGCACTTCCAGCGCCTTCTGCGAGCCGTCCGGCTGCGGGATGCCGGCCGCGCCGATGTAGCTGCCGGGCTTGATGTCGTTGATGTTGGCCAGCGAGATAGCGGCGACACGGGTGTCCTTGTCGAGGGCTATGGTCTGCTCGCCGCCACGGTTGCTCTTGACGACCAGCTTGTCGGCGGCAACGGAAACGATGGCGCCACGGATACCGGCCATGGCGGCGGGTGCGGGCGCTTGTGCAAAGGAGGCGGAGGTGGCGAAGATGGCGGATACAGCGATGCCATGGACGAGGTTGCGAAGGGATGCGCTCATGAGATCCTGACCAGTTGAGTGGGTTGGAAAAAGACTCATGCTAGTCACGCAAAGGAGTCATTTGCATGACATTTGAATGACAAAAATGTCAGCTTTGGAGCGACCCGAATAGCCGCAGTCTGGGACGCACTCATCCGCCCTTGAGATTGCGTCAGGTCTGAGACCTTCTCGATACCCACCCGACGGTCTTCGCCTTATCGAAAACTTCCTGTTCCTGCTGGATCGACAATGCCCAGGTTGGCTTTCACTGGCCGGTACCACAGTTCCTGGCAAACCGAAGGATGTTCAGTGTTTCCTTGAAGGTCTCCTGCACGGAGGGAGTCGGATCGATGCACGCCTGAAGATCGCTCTGCACTCCCGCGATCATCTCGTCAAGCTTGACGGCGCCGGTCGCGTCCAATCGTTGAAGCAGCATCGTCATGATGTATTGCATGGCGGCGGTGGTGGTATCCGGGTTCCTCATCGGTTCTTCCTTTTCCACGGGATCTCCAGTTAAAAAATGCTCAGTAGTTGAGAATGGATTTGCTTCTGGTCGATGGCGGCCAATAATGGTGGCATAACGAATCTCGACGAGCCGCTGGAGAGGATAAAAGGATTTCAGTAGAATCGTCGCTCTAGACGAAAAACTAAAAAAACCATCTCCCCACTCGACATGCTCTACAAGAAAATCACGCACCTATCGACGTGGAGAAGGAGGCTACAGCTGCTGCCTGTTCTATCGTTCGATGGGACCTGATCGTCGCACTGGTTGTGGCAATAGTATGTCTGATTGCCGCGAAACGATATCAAATCAACACTCCGGAGAAAGAGTGCTTGTATGAAAAAAAAGACCTGAGGTAGACACGTGAAATCGAATGACTTCTCCGCAACCCTGGAAGGCAAGCGACTGGATATTGTTCAGCGAATCGGCTGTATCGGTTACTGGGAATACGATCCGGCCAAGAAATCGCTCTTTCTGCCCGAGGCTTCGCAGGGGCTGCTAGCCAGTATTACCGGGAGTCCCGGCAATGCTCCGGCCCCGTCCATGCAGGCCTTCGCAAATGGCGGTCTTGAACGTCTCCATGCAGCTTTCGATCAGGCCATGGCCAATCATTTGGCTTTGCAGCTAGAACTTGAGGTGTTCGCCGGAGAGGGCAGGCCCATTTGCCTTGCGTTTCGCGGCGACCAGGTCGAGCTGGCGCCGGGTTTGTTCGGCCTGGCAGGTACGTTTCGCGATATTTCAGACGAAAAACGACGTGAAGCCGACCACCAGCAGTCGAATGCGCAATTGCAGACGCTGCTTGCGCAATTCGAAAGCCTTTCAGTTGAGCGCAATCAGGTTGCTGAAAAATTAAGTGAGCTGGAAGAGCATTTCAAACTGTTGACCGAAGACATCGCCGATGTCGTCTGGAAAGCCGATAGCAATTTGCACATTACCTATATCAGTCCGGTTGACGAACGCGTTCGGGGATACCACGCCAGCGAGGTATTGGGGTGTCACGTGTCTGAAATGTTGACCGATGAAGGTATGGCGGTCATTCGGGAGATGCTTGGCAAACGGCGACAGGCTGAGCTGGAGGGCAAGGAAGATGAATCCCTCGCCTTCGAGGTACAGCATCGCTGCAAGGACGGGCGACTGCTATGGGGCGAGCTGCATTCCAGACCTGTGCGCGACGCCGACGGTACCATCATTGGTTACCACGGTATCACCCGCGAAACCACCGAACGTAGGCAACTCGAAGAGCAGGTGCGTCAACTGGCGTTTTATGACCCGCTGACTCACCTGCCAAACCGCCGCCTGCTGAGCGATCGCCTGAATCAATCCATCGCGGCCAGCCAGCGCAACAATTGCCACTACGCCCTGCTGGTGCTTGATCTGGATAATTTCAAGCCGCTAAATGATGTGCACGGTCATTTGGTGGGTGATCTGTTGTTGATCGAAGCCGCACTTCGCTTGAGGGGTATCGTCCGCGAAGTCGACACGGTAGGTCGCTTTGGCGGTGATGAGTTTGTGGTGTTACTAAGCGACCTTGATGCGAACCTGGCAAAAGCGACAGCGCAAGCAAGGACGGTTGCCGAAAAAATTGGCGCCAGCCTGTCAGCTCCCTATGTGCTTAGCGTGGAGCACGCCACCCAGGAACCTGAGACGGTGAAGCATCGGTGCTCTGCCAGCATCGGCGTGGTGCTCTACTTGGGGACCTTGGCCACACCGGAAGATATTTTCAAATGGGCTGATGCTGCCATGTACCAGGCCAAGGCGGCCGGTCGCAATGCGATCCGGTTTTATGACCACGGGGCGTTGTAGAAAACGGGATTGAGGGAGCAAGGTAACGACAGGCTGGTTCTACAGTTCACAGCGTAGTTGGCGGCTAACGGTGTTCTTGCAGAAGCCAAGCCGCCTGGCGATCTCCCTTGGCGATATCGGGTCACTCAGGTGCAGGCGCCAGATGATTTCTAGTGATGCCATGTCGAGCACTCCAGTCACCTGCCTGATTGCCAAGCGGGTGATACGCACTCAAGTTTTAATCGCAGCGAAGCTTTTGCTCATTGAAGACCGCTTCTGGCCGATTGCGGCCTCTAGAACTCTTCTGATTTCAGTTTGCTAGCAAGCGAATAAACTTCCTGCCGCAATGCTGAAAATTGTTCGTTTTCGGGAAGAGGTACATGCAAAACAGCACCATCTTGATACTGAAAGACCAAGTCGTTCAGGCTCCCCATACCGCCGAACGCCGATAGTAAATGCTCTATCCCATAAAAATCCAAACGATTGATACGGTCTGCATCATTTGCGAGCCAATCTGCCCAGCGCGATTCATGGTGGGCGCGCAGCAACTTCTCTGCTTCGCGAAGCTTCTGCACAAGTGCTTCAATATCAGGGGGCATGTTGCTCATTGTTTTTCGATTTCATGAATGGCTGTTTCTGGCTTAAAGGAGAACTTAAGCATGAAGCTCGTGATACACCTCTCCGAACTCAGGTCGGGAGTCTAGCTGATCAATGGCTTGTCGTATTGCGTCATCACGCGAGGCTCGCGCCTTCATACGGCGCTCAAGATTCCAAGGTAAGGATCATGTACCTGAGAAAGATAGCCGCGGTCAGCGCAGCCAGGAAAAATCCGGATCCCAGCACCTGGGCACGATTCATTGTTGAATGGCATATCAGTTCGATTAATCCCATCATCAGGATCGAGAGTAAAAAAAGCCTGCGTTTGCCGAGTGCGCTGAGATTCTCGCGTGGAATCTCGAAGGAAACATAGGTCATCGCAAACACACCTACCACACCACCGGCGGCCTCGAATGTCTCCATCAGGCTGATGTCATTTCCACGTGTGAGCATGCCTTCATTTGCATGCGCGAAGACATACAGGATCACAATGAGCCAAAGCCATCCTCCAATAAAATCGGCACGAAGAAAGACCTTCGGTCTTTTATCAGACGGGATCATGATGAAATGAAAAACCTGGATCGCATCCTGATGCCGGGTTTCTCAATCGTCTGCAATCTTCAAAATCGGCTTGCCGATTTGCTTTCGCTCCTCTATCAGCGCGTGCGCTTGCTCCACATTGTCAAAGGTGTAGCAACCATTCATGTGGATATTCAGCCATCCATCCTGGAGCGCCGCAAACACATCGTCGGCACGCCGTTGTACAGTCTCCCGGTCCGACATGTGATCGGCCAGTCGTGGCCTGGTCAGGAACAGCGAGCCGGCTTCGCCCAGTTCGATCGGATCCAAATCTTTCAGCGAACCGGAGACGTTGCCGTAATTCACGATGAGCCCATGCCTTTTACATGCGAGAAAGCTCTGGCGCAAGGTCGCCTTGCCGATCGGATCCAGCACAACGTCAACGCCCTTGCCGCAGGTGGCATCGCGCACTTGATCTGCAAAATCATTCAGGGTGCTGTCAAAGGCGTAGTCCGCGCCTCGCTGGAGCGCGACTTGCCGTTTTTCTTCGCTGCCTGCCGTCACGAAAACCGTGGCGCCGCGCCGCTTGGCCATTTGCACCAGTAATTGCCCGATGCTTCCGGAGGCGGCGTGGATAAGGCAGGAACTGTCCTGGTTCAGACGGGCGATGTCTTCCATCAGGTAATGCGCCGTTGCTCCTTGAAACATGGATGCCGCCGCCAGGGCATAGGAAATCCCGTCGGGAATGTGCGCTACCAGATGCTGCGGCACGGCGATGTATTCCGCATAGCTGCCCCAGGCGATGCACCACGCGACACGATCGCCGATGGCAAAGCCGCGCACGTTCGCGCCAACGTCAATGACTTCACCGGCGCCTTCCATGCCCAGCGTGCAAGGCAGGCGCACCGGGTAAGTCTGCGAGTTGGCGTACTTCCCCTGGCGCGTGTGGACATCCATGAAGTTGATACCGGCGCAGACGAGCCGGATCAATATGTCGTCCGCTCCCGCTTTGGGCATAGGGAAGTCATCGTGCTTGAGCAACACTTCCGGCCCGCCGTATTGTTCGATGGTGATGGCTTTCAATTCGATTCTCCCTTAAAAGAAGTCTTTTCAGGATGGTAAAACGATCGCCATTGATAGAAAATTCCCTAATTAATCACACAGTCCGTGAAAATATTAACCCATGATAGATTGGCAAGATTTGCAGGTGCTGACACTGCTGGCCCGAAATGGCTCACTTTCTGCGGCAGCCCGTGAGCTCGGCGTCGAGCATGCGACGATCGGGCGGCGCATCGATTCGCTGGAGAAAAACCTGGGCCTGCGCCTGGTCGATAGGCTTCCACGGAGCCGTCCGCTGACCAAGGACGGCCTAGCCGTGGCGGCATTGGCGCAGAACATGGCGCAGCAGGCCGCATTGATTGAGCAGCGATCGCGCATGGCATCGGCTGGATTGGCTGGAGTAGTGCGCGTCAGTGTGCCGCCGTCACTCGCGCGCGCCTGCATTGCGCCAAAGATTGCCAGGTTGAATGCCTCGCATCCGGATCTGCAGTTGGTGCTGCTGCCCGGGACGGCATTGGCCGCCCTCAACAAGGGGGAAGCTGATGTCGCCATACGCTCGGTGCGGCCAGAAGACGACGGGCTCATTCGCAAACGTATCGGGGCTGTTCGCTTCGGACTCTATGGCACGGCAAAATTCAGCCGGCATCCGCCTGAGGACTGGACGTTCATTTCCTATGATCAGTCGCTGGATCATCTTCCGCAGCAAATGTGGTTGCATCGCATCCGCTCGGGGCGCCGGATTGCATTCTTCGCCAGCGACTTGCTGACCCAGCAGATCGCGGCGAGCAACCACATTGGGGCGGTAGTGCTGCCTACTATTATTGGCGAGCGCGATGCAGTCCTGATCCAGCTCCCGACGAACGAAGCTCCACCCGTCAGGGATATCTGGCTGACGGCTTATCCTGACGTAAAGCGAAGCCCGGTGGTGAACGCGGTCATTGATTTCTTGATAGCTTGTGTTGAGGAGGAGCCGCTGCTAGCTGATCGTACATGACGGACGGTTTATATTGAACGAGAAATTCGCTTTGTTATGTTGGTCAATCCGTGACGCTTTGGTGTCATCAGATCAAGTGACAAATCCGGAACATGAGATTGGCAGGAGCCGGACGTCTGTTTTCGGCCGCAAGCGGAACATCTAATTGTAATTTGGCAAAGCAAGTTGTACAGCCTGAACGCAGGATGTGACAAGTGCCGCAGAACTTGCCGGAAGCTTCTGAGGTGTTTTGCGTAGCCCCCCTAAGACCTCCCCAAGTTCCCCAAGACATTCAGTCCCGCTGGTCCCAGCTACCATGGCGTCATAAATCTCGCGGGCTTCTTTTTTTCCGCCGAAGGAGTGAAAACTCCTTTGCCAATTGCCGGAAGCAGTCATATCCGTCGTTATCCGCCATATTTTATCTTCGAACATTCGGGTCTAAGCAGTTTCATAATAAGTCTGGTTCTTGCCGAAATTACGAGACTGGTTTATGAAGAAATTGCATGTAGCGCTTGGGGGGCAGGCCGACCAGCCGCGTAAATAAAGTTGTGAAGCTGCTCGTGCTTCTGTACCCAAGTTCCAAGGCAGTTTGAGTAATCGAACGTTGCCGTGCGAGTCTATCAATGGCGTTGATGATCTTCAGATAGTCGCGCCAACGAGTGAAAGACATGCCTGTTTCAGTGACGAACAAACGCGCTAGCGTCCGACCGCTGGTATGCACTTTGTGTGCCAGTTCATCGAGGGTGACGTTCTCGCCTGGAGCGGACCGCAGAATCGCAGTGGCCTGCTGTAAGCGCCGGTCACGACCGTGCGGCAAGTAAAGTTTGGGACCCGATTGAGGCAAAGCTATTTGCATCACAACTAAGCGCGCTACTAGATTGATCGCCTCCGATTGTGACTCTACACGCTGCAGACGCAGCGCCTCGAACGCCAAGGCCCTAAGAAAGTCGGTCGCTACTACGGAGACACAATTGCCAGGCAGGGAGGATGTCAGCCCATTAGACAGGCGCAAGTGAATGAGTGAAGAAGATTCGCTATAGTGGGCGCTATGAGGCAGCTGAGGCGGTATCCATATCGCCATCCCGGGCGGCACGACCCGCCATCCGTCGTCACTCGTCACGGCTAGGGTCCCACGAAAGACAACCGAGATTTGCCCACAGTCGTGGTGGTGCTCCGCAACCTGCATTCCGGCTCCGTGCTCGATGGCAAAGGCGGCAATGTCTGAATCAACAATGGCTGCTGGCGGGTGCATTTTGGCAGTTTCGCGAAAGAATGATGATGAAGTTTCTCCAATAATACAGTGCATTGCCTACGATAACGGCCATTCAGACAACGGAAAAGGAAAAACATGGATATCGTCACCGCCGCCAAGAAACGCTACAGCACCAAAGCTTACGACCCTACCCGCCGCGTTCCCGAAGAAACCATGCAGCGCATCTATGAAGTGCTGCACTCATCCCCTTCGTCGGTGAATTCACAGCCCTGGCACTTCATCGTTGCCAGCACGTCGCAAGGCAAGGCGCGGTTGATCAAAGGCTTACATGGTAGCTACAGCAACAACGAAGCAAAGGTCCGCGATGCCTCGCACGTGATCTTGTTCTGCACCCGCATTGATGTCGACGGCAGCTATTTGGACTGTGTATTGCAGCAGGAAGAACGCGATGGCCGCTTCGCCGACGACAACGCCAGGAGAGGCGCGGCGCAGGTTCGCCTGAACTTCACCAACCGCCACCGTTTCTCAACGAAAGACCTGCCACAGTGGTATGAAAAACAGGTCTACATCGCCCTCGGTAACGCCATGCTGGCGTCCGCAGCGCTGGGTGTAGACAGCACCCCAATGGAAGGTTTTGACTCGGCCGCCTTGGACGCGGAACTCAGTTTGAATGAAAAGGGCCTGTCCAGCCTGGTGCTACTAAGCCTCGGCTATCACGCCGATAGCGACTTCAACGCCAAGCTGCCGAAGTCGCGCTTGCCGCGAGAGCATGTCTTCACTTTCCTATGAGCGTGGTAGGGCTATTTTCACAAGATGACCCTCTACCGCCGATAGGGGGACGTGATGCGCGATGCCTTTCATCGGCCACGCTATCTGGCTATCTCGCAACATATTGGCCCGAAGCGGGCAGCAGGAGCGGCAACGGCCTCACGGCCATCATGCCTCGCCCGAAGGCGGGAGTCGTTATGTGTCTCCCCTCGCGCCCTAAAACATCTGGTGAAAAATCCACAGTGCTTTGATTTGCAAAGACTCTTCGGTGCATCAGCGCGACACCTGCGGCGGGCTGCATGTTGGTGCGTTGATTGCGACGTTTGGTCCGCGCCCGTCGCTTAGTGCCGCTTCGTCTTCGCCAGCGCGTCAATGAAGCCCTCGATCTGCTGCGCCACCGCCTCCGGATCTTCCAGCGGCGACAGATGGCCTACGCCAGGCAGGATGTGCAGCTTGGCCTGGGGAATGCGCGGCAAAAGCTCTGCCTGCAGCGTCGCGACCCGGTCCACCTGATCGTGCTCGCCAGAAATAACGAGCGTGGGCACCTCGATGGCGGCCACCTCCGTGGCGATGTTCTCCGCCATCGCTACGTTGGGCCAGGCGTGCTTGGCCTGAGGCGCAGCCCGCAGGCTGTCCTCGATGACCTGGGCGCGGCGGGCCGCCGTCAGCGGTTGTGCCGTCAGCACATGATCGATCACGAACTCCACCGATTCGCGCGTCTGGTAGGCACCTACCAACATGGCGCGCTGTTCGGCGGAAAGCAGCATGGGCGAGGGCGGGGACGGTGCCACCAGAATCAGCCCCTCGAGTCCGTGCGGCCGGCGCGAGGCCACCAGCTGTGCCACCTTGCCGCCCATGGAGTGGCCGACCAGCACATAGCGCTGCAGTCCCAGTGCGGCAATGACGCCCTCGGCATCGGCGGCCAGGTCGGCAATCCGGTAGCCGTCAGCAGGCGCATCAGAGCGGCCCCAGCCGCGATGGTCAGTCGCGACGATGCGGTAGCGGGGCGCCATTTGCGCGGCCACCGCATCCCAGGTGCGCGACGAGCCGCCGTAGTAGTGCAGAAACACCAGCGCCAGTTCGCCGCTGCCCTGCTGGGCCACATGGATGCGTGTTCCGTTGGTTTCGATATGCATTTCTCTGCTCCTTGGTGATGGGGAGACTCCACGATAGATTAGATTGCCAAAAGTTATAATCGCCAATTTGTTAGCGGTAGTCGATACCGGTATGATCGAATAAGGGAGCGGCATGGACAAACTGATGAGCCTGAATGTCTTCGTGGCAGCGGTAGAGGAAGGCAGTTTTGCCGGGGCGGCGCGGCGCTTCGCGCTATCGCCGGCGATGGCGGGCAAGCACGTCAGCCAGATCGAGAAGGAGCTTGGCGCCCGTCTGTTTCAACGCACGACGCGCCGCCTGAGCCTCACCGATGTGGGCCGGAGGTATTACGAACGTTGCCGCCAGATCCTCGCTGCATTCGATGAGGCGAACCGCGAAGTGACTGTTGCGCAAGGGAGCGCAAGCGGCATGCTGCGCGTGGCGGTGCCGCTGACCTTCGGCGCGATGCATCTGGGCCCGGTCGTGGCGCGCTATCTTGCGGATCACCCTGAGGTCAACGTCGAGGTCGTACTCGGCGACCGCTATGTCGATCTGATTGATGCAGGTGTAGACGTGGCAATCCGCATCGGAAAGCTCGACGATCCCGCACTGGTCACACGCCGCCTGGCACCCTGCAGCATGATCGCCTGTGCCTCCCCCGGCTTCATCGCGCAGCATGGCCTGCCCGCCACGCCTCAAGCCTTGTCGCGCCTGCCGCGGCTGGCCTTCAGTGACGCAGTCTCCGCCGGCGACTGGACATTCATCGATGCAGCGGGACAAGCGCATCGCCTCGACGGTCCTTGCCGCGTGACGGCGAACAATATGCAGATGCTCCTGGCTTGCGTGCTGGCGGGCGCGGGAGTGGGCTACGGGCCGGCCTTCGTTTTCGGTGAGCACATCAGGCAGGGGCGCCTGCTTGCATTGCTGCCGGATTACCGGACCACCACATTGACCATCCAGGCCGTCTATCCGAGCGCGCGAGGAATTCCGCTCAAGGTCCGCCGCTTTGTCGATTATCTTGCCGAGGAGTTCGGCGATCATCCGCCGTGGGAGATCCAGGACACCGCGACGCCCCCCCGGCAACGCATCGCAGAATTAATGTGAACAGGCCCTGGATCGATTGGAATCAGCTTGACGTCCGCTTCTGGCCGATAGCTGCCGTCAGTTGCTCTCGGCGTCAGTAGTGAAGACGATTCGATTACCAAATGGGTCCAGAATCGACATATCTCGGCTGCCCCAGGGAGTTGCCTTCACCTCCGGGAAATATCCCATGTATGGACGGCCTTTCAGTTCGAGGTAGAGCTCGTCCACGTTCCCTACCGGGATGCGCAACGCAGATCCCGGGCAGGCATCCCCATGATGCTCCGATAGGTGCAGAATGCAGCTCTCCCGGGAAATCTGCAGATATAGGGGCAGATGCTTGTCAAAACGATGTTGCCAATCAATTTTGAAATTTAGCCACTCAACGTAAAAGGACAGTGCCTTCGCCTCGTCGAAAATCCTGAGTATTGGTATCGGTGAATGAATTCTGTTTGTCATTTCTTTGATGGATTGAGAGCCAAATTTGCTTACACAGACAACGGGATTCCCACTCTGTCCACTCTTGGCCGAATTCGGCCGTTGGGCTCAGCAGAGCAGGGTGCCGCGCTGAAAAGTCAAGAACGGTCACGACCGTCCAAAACTTTCCGACAGCAGCCTGACGCGTACCTCTAAGCTGCCGGTTTGCAACCGCTTTGTTTGAATACTCTTTCGGTCGAGAGCATGGGCGACGATCTACTGGTGACCAGGAACATAGTCACCACAGACCTTGATCGTAGAGGTGATTCAAGCCCTTGAAACGATAGCTTTCGACGGGTAACTTGCCAGAATTACTGACGTGGTAACTGGCCCAAACCGCGCCAGCGCATCGATGGCAGCTTCCAGCTGCGCCATCTCTTCAACGACGACACGCACAATGAAGCAATCTTCCCCAGTTATGCGGTGTGCTTCAATAATCTCCGGCATCGCTTCGAAGGCCAACAAGCAGCGCTTGATCTCCGCGTGGGTGGTACGAATCCGCACCATTGCGGAGATATTGTGGCCCACCAAGCCGGGATTTATTCTTGCCGTGTAGCCTTCAATTACACCTCGGTCTTCCAATTTCCTGATGCGGGCGGTGATGGCTGGTTGAGATAGACCAATCTGCTTTCCCAGCTCTGTATTGCTCATGCGCGCATTGTGTTGAAGGGCCTCCAAGATGCGCCAGTCCAGGCGGTCTAATGCCTCCGCTTTAATTTCATTTGTCGAGTCTATCATCTTCCGTCAATTCATCGGTTCAGTGCCGTCAATTCATTCGAATGCCGATGTTGCCTTAGTTCGGGTCTCAATACAATGAGTGCAGTTTCATCAATGGAGATTTCGCAAATGCATCATTCCGTCCTTGTGGTTCCTGGCATCGGCAACTCTGGCCCTTCGCACTGGCAGAGCCTATGGCAGTCTTCGTATCCGAATTGGCGGCGGCTCATCGTCGAAGATTGGGACAAAGTGGAACGTGACGACTGGGTATCTTCTCTGGAGCGACAACTTGTCAATGCTCCTGCAAACACCCTGCTGGTTGCACATAGCCTGGGATGTCTAGCGGTGGCACATTGGGCTGCACATTCGGAAAAGAAGATTGGCGGCGCCTTGCTGGTTGCCGTTCCCGATCCAGCGGCGCCTTCATTTCCGCGTGGCGCGGCGCATGGATTCGCACCTATACCTCTGGTGCCATTAAGGTTTCCGTCAGTCGTCGTCTGTAGCACGGACGATCCCTACGGCAGCGTCGACCACGGCCGGGAATGCGCCAATGCCTGGGGCAGCGAATTCGTCGAGGTTGGAGCGAAGGGGCACCTCAATGCGGAAAGCAAGCTAGGTGCCTGGCCGGAAGGGCTGGATTTGCTCGCTAGAATGTCCATGTCCAGGGATTACGGCCGAGGGACCCTATAGTCAATATGCGCATTGTTGAAAGAAAACTCCAATCGCATTGCCAAGCGACCGTCACTTCCGTGCTAAACGTTTGATCAGTTCCTGGTGCTGCGGCCAATCTTCCAGCAGCAACTCTGCCTGGGCGATTTCAAACGCATCAAATTCGAAGCCTGGCGCCACCGTGCAGCCCACCAGACTGTGACCGTCTTGAACCGTACACTCCGCCGCAAACCAGGCGCCTGCCGGGACCAGCGCCTGGAAATCGGCACCGTCATGCTCCAGCGGATTACCCAGGCGGAAAGTCTGAAGCGCCCCGTGCGGCTGCAGGACGTGGACGTGCAGAGGATCACCTTCATAGAAGTGCCACATCTCTTCTGAATCAATCCGGTGCCACGTCGATCTATCCTTGCCACCGAGAAGGTAATAGATCGCGGTCGCCGCCGAGCGCGGCGAACCGCGCGCCGAGCGTTCCACACGCTCCTGACTGCGATGGGTCTCGCGATAGAAGCCCCCCTCCGGATGCGGTTGAAGGTCCAGATGGGAAATCAATTCTTCGAAGCGGTGTCGAGACATTTTTCAGTGTGATGGAAAGGTGGAGGGGGGGTATGCGCCCTGATGCTTCCAGTTCTTGACGCGCTCTCGCACTCGCAGATCTGGTGTGAACAGGGCCTAGGTTAGATTCAATCCGCCATCCGATAGCAGGATTTCACCGGTGAGATAGTCCGATGCAACCAACATCGCAACGGCTTGGGCGATGTCTTCCGGACGGGCAGATCGGCGCATCGGCGAGCGCTCCTTCCAGATTTGCTGCGCCTGGGTCCAGTCTGCGGTCAGTGGCGTATCGACCAATCCCGGGGCGACAGCATTTACTCGGATGTCGGGCGCAAGTGAAACAGCGAGTAGCCGGGTCATATGATTCAAGGCCGCCTTGGTCGCTGAATATGGAATCGATGCGCCCTTCGGGCGGACGCCCGCATGTGAACTGATGTTGACTATGCAGCCGGGTCGACCGAAGCGTGTCGAATCACGCAAGGCCGATTCAGCCTCAGCGATCAAACGAAAAGGAGCAACCACGTTCACTTCATACAGCTCATGCCACACATCGGGCGTTGCGGCCGCCAAATCCTGGTGCGAAATAACACGGCTGATTCCTGCGTTATTAACCAGGACATCCAGCCGCCCCCAGGATGCTATCGCTTCGCGGATCAGTCGCACCCTGTCGTCATCATTAGCCAGATCAGCTTGCACATAGATGGCCGATCCGAGTTCGAGTGCCAGTCGTTGTCCGGCCTCTACCGAATTACGCGAGTGCAATACGATTGAATATCCTTCTTTTGCGAGCCGGCGGGCAATTGCCACACCGATGCCAGAAGTTGAGCCTGTGATAAGTGCGACGGGAGCCTGTGACATCGTGGAAGCCTATACGGTTGGGTGCATGACAAGTTGATAAACGTTCGTCTCACTTTGACGAAGGCCTGCTTCTGGCGATTGCGGTCCTCATGAATGGCCGCTTCAGCCCTCCGCTGTCCCTCTGCCGCCCGCTGCAACACCAGCGGTGACGGCAGCGGCGCCTCCTTGGGCTTAGCGCCGATCATCTTGCAGCCGCAGGCCTGGCTGACAAGCCGGCATGCTGGTGGCATGATAACGCCTCTAATTTGCCGCAAGGCAAACATATCAATGACCTGCTGCCCGACATTGTCCTCCGATGGCGATGGCGTTGGTGGCAGCGGGCAAGCGCAGGGGGCGGCGATGTCAGCGGTAACCATCCATCTTCGGGGCGAAGACCGGACTGCACAAATCCATGACTGGAAGATTTACTGGAGCGACAAGCATCAGGCCTGGTTCCTGACCTGTTACTTCCATAGCACCAAATCCTTCAGCCTGCCGCTGGCCGAATGCCGCATCTCTCCGACCCGCGAGCTGGGCGGCGCCTTGCTCGACAAGGGCAAGGGAGGGGCGGCCAAGCGGGTGGAGCAGGCTACGCTCTATGGAAACAAGTATGTGATCGTCAGCTATGCCGGTAACCGCAAGGGCTATCTGCATCGCCTGGATGACGTCAGCGTGGTGGCCGAGACCAAGCTCAAGCAGACGCCGGTCTTCCGCTATTTCCTGGCCGTTGCGCAGGCCCGGGGCGGGCAGGGTGGTGAGGCCTCGCCGGATCAGGACCGCATCGCCGATAACGTACTGCGCCAGCTTAACAAGCTGCCAGCCCATCCGGACAGCGCCTTGCAGGCCTATTGCAGTGGCGCGAATCGCAGCCGCGAACTCTCCCGTCCATTGATCTTCCCCTTCGGCGTCAATGCCAGCCAGATCGAGGCGGTGGAGCAAGCCTTCCGTGCGCAGATCAGCGTGATCGAAGGTCCTCCCGGTACCGGCAAGACCCAGACCATCCTCAATATCGTTGCCAATATCCTGTTGCGGGACGAAACGGTCGCCATCCTCTCCAACAACAACTCGGCCGTGGATAACGTGGTCGAGAAGTTGCAGAAATCTGACCTGGATTATCTGGTGGCCAAACTCGGCAGCAAGGCAAAGCGTTCCGCATTCTTTGAATCCCCGCCTGCGGTGCCGTCGGAACCCCCATTGCCCGCACCCGCGCTGGAAGAAATTGACGCCGCCGTCATCCGCCTCAAGCAGTACCTGCACGCCCACAACCGCGCAGCCCAGCTCAAGGCCGAGATCCAGGAGTTGCAGGTCGAGCAGCGCTATCTGCAGCAGTGGCATGATGAAAACGACGTGCCAGCGGGGCCGGCACTGGAACGATACCGATTGACGCCCGCCCGCGCGGCCGATCTCATGGCCTACTTGTCGCATCTGGGGCAGAAGTCGATCGGACTGCGCGAACGGTTCAGCCTGCTGTTGCGCTTCGGCATCGTCCGCGCCGGTCCCTTCGCTGCCGGCGCCCAGCGCGCACGCAGCTTCCATGCCCTGCAGGCCCACTTCTACCAGCGCCAGCTGCAAGAGAAGGAGAGCGAGCTGGCGGCCTGTCTGGCGACCTTGAAAGAGGGGAGCTTCGATGCCTCGCTGGAGCAGGTGCGCCAGGATTCCATGCTCTGCCTGAAGCAACATCTGCACAGCAGCGCCCCCGCTTCACAAGCCTTCGGGATCGATACCTATCAGGCAGACTTCGGCGATTTTCTGGCACGCTATCCGATCATTGCCAGCAGTACCCATTCCATCATCAATTCGCTGGCCGAGGGCGCCATGCTGGACTACGTCATCATCGACGAGGCGTCCCAGCAGGACATCCTGCCCGGCATCCTGGGCCTGGGCTGTGCGCGCAACCTGATCGTCGTCGGTGACCGCCGCCAGTTGCCGCATATTCCGGTGGAGCTGGGCAAGCCGGCGCCGTCGCCGGCCTATGACTGCGAGCGGCTGAGCCTGCTCGATTCGGTGATGGCGGTCTTCGGGGATGCGCTGCCGCGTACCTTGCTGAAGGAACATTACCGCTGCCATCCGCGCATCATCCAGTTCTGCAACCAGCAGTTCTATGACAATGCCCTGATCCCGATGACGCCCGACGACGGCAGCGAGCCGCTGCGCCTGATCGTCACGGCCAAGGGCAATCACATGCGCACGACCACCAATCTGAGAGAAATCGAATCCCTGCTGGCAGTGCTGGATGAGGCCGGTGAGCGCAGCGGTGTGGATGCCCAGGGCCGTGGCTTCATCGCGCCTTTCCGGGCACAGGTGAAGCTGGCCGGTGCGCAACTGCCGTCGGATTTCGTCAGCGATACCGTGCACAAATTCCAGGGCAGGGAATGCGAGGAAATGGTCTTCTCGACCGTGCTGGACAAGAAGCGCAGCAGCCAGTCGATGTCCGCCTTCGTCGATGCGGCGCAGATGGTCAATGTCGCCGTGTCACGGGCCAAGCGGAGATTCACTCTGGTGACCGGCGATGAGGTCTTCGCCCAGCGCAATGGGCCGGTGGCCGCACTGATCCGCTATATCGAATACTACGCAGACCAGGCGCAAGTGCGGCGCGCGCCGGTGGTGTCCGCCTTCGACCTGCTGTACCAGGAATACGACCGCTCACTGGCCAGGCTGGCCGCCAGCTTGCGCAGCAGCGATTCGCACTTCCGGTCGGAGCAGATCGTGACGCAGCTGCTGCGAGAACTGCTGGCAAGCACGCGCTTTGCCGGCTTGCGCTTCCATTGCCAGGTCCGCCTGCAGCAGCTGGCGTCTGCCCGCAATCCCGCCATGACACCGCGCGAGCTTGAATTCATGGCACAACAGGCCAGTTGTGACTTCGTGATCTATTTCAAGGTCGGCAAGCAACCGCTGGGCGTGATCGAAGTGGACGGGGGCTTGCACCATGGCCAGCAACAGGGCGAACGTGACGCGCTCAAGAACAGCATCCTGCGCAAGAGCGGTATCGATCTGCTGCGCCTGCAGACCATCGATAGTGATATCGAGGCCAGGCTGGGCAGGTTCCTCGCGCAGTGGGTGGATGCCGAGGCGGCTACCGGCGAAACTACACCACCGCCGGCCGCGCCAGCGGCGCTTCATTGAGCGCATCGCGGATGACCTCCAGCGCGTGCTGGATATCGTGGCGGTTGGCCACGCCGCCGATACAGACCCGTACTGCCTGTTCCGGCGCGGCCCCTACGGCAAAGGCGTCGCTGGCCACCACGCCGATGCCGGAGGAGCGCATCTGGGCGGCGAAGCTGGCGGCCTGCCAGCCGCCGCGCAGCTTGATCCAGAGATGGAAGGCCTCGGCTTCGGAGGCGTAGCTGTGCGGGGGCAGGATACGGGCCGCGATCTTCTGGCGGGCCATGGATTCCTTGCGGATGTTGGCCAGCGCCAGGTCGGCCACGCCATCGCGTATCCAGTGCGTGGCCAGGGTCGAGGTGATGGGCGAGGCCATCACCGTGGTGGCCCGTAGCGAGGCGGTGAGGCGTGCCGCCGAGTGGGTGTCCGGCGCCACCATGTAGGCGATGCGCAAACCGGCGCCCACGCTCTTGGCCAGGCCGGTGACGTAGAAGGTCAGTTCACTGCCCAGGCTGGCAATGGCCGGCGGGGTCGAGCGCGGCAGGAAGCCATAGGCGTCGTCCTCGATGATGGCGACTTCGTAGTGGCGGGCGATATCCACCAGCGCCTGGCGCCGTGACAGCGAGGTGGTGCAGGTGGTGGGGTTCAACAGCGTCGGATTGCAGTACAGGGCCTTGGGCGCGTATTGCGCGCAGGCGCCGGCAAAGGCGACGGCGTCGATGCCTTCGTTGTCCATCGGCAAGCCCACCAGCTTGATGCCCAGTTGCCCGGCCAGGGCACGCAGGCCAGGGTAGGTCACGTCTTCACAGCACAGCACGCCACCGGGGCCGACCAGCATGGTCAGGATCGCCAGCAACGCGCATTGCGCGCCGGGGGTGACCAGCACCCGTTCCGGTTCCACCACCAGCCCGCGCCGGCGCAGCCACAGGGCGCCGGCCTCGCGGTCTTCGGGCGAGCCGCCGAAGTCCTGGTAACGCATCAGGTCGCGCAGCCTGCCGTTGACCTTGCTCCATCCTGCCTGCATCAGTTCCACCAGTTCCGGCGACTCCGGCTCGGGCGGCATGTTCATGGACATGTCCACGTTGGGCCGTCCCTCGGTCACGCGGGGGATGCGCGGGCGCCGCTTGCCGCAGACAAAGGTGCCGCGTCCCACCACCGAATCGACCAGTCCGCGCCGGTGCGCTTCTGTATACGCCCGGGCCACCGTGGTGAAGTCCAGGTCCAGCGCTTCGGCCAGCTTGCGCTGCGGCGGCAGGCGCTGCTCGGCCTGCAGGTGGCCGGTGGCGACATCCTCGGCGATGGCATTGGCGATGGCCAGATAGAGCGGGCCGCTGCCCTTCTTCAGTTTGGGGACCCACATGGTGCTGTTCTTCGGCATGACGATTCCTTGGTCGGCGTTCCTGGGGGCTCCCGATCCTTTCCGATCTCTCCTGAGCTTGCCCGGATTCAATATTGACTGCATCGGCAGGCGTCATTGAATGCAATTTGTATTCCATCCAATGCAGCCCCCAGGCGGCTCTCGCTGCACCGCCTTGTGTCATCGGAGACGGCGTGCCTGCACCAAGGTAAAACACGTCGCTACTCCAGAGTGCATGCGGGTTTGCGCGATTGTATGGAGCGATTGAATGGATTGCTGCACGGGCGCTGAAAAGCCCGTCGGGAAGGTCCCCCCGGGAAGCCGCGAGCGTGCTGGAAGCCGGATCGGCGGCCAGCGATTGACGGGATTTTCATGCAGTCAATTCACGCATTGACGGGGCATTGTTGGCACGCGTGATGCATTCAATGCCAGCGTCGCGGCAACGTCGCCGGACCACTTCCACAAGTGACCACCCACAGCAATCAAGAGGAGTCTCACCATGCCCGCAGTCACCAAAGCAGCCCACGCCCCCGGCGATTTCCTGGTGGATTATGAAGAGAAGGTATTCGAAGACGTCAAAGCCCAGCCGGGTGAAAAAGCGCTGGTGACCTTCCATACCGTGGCCTTCGAAGGTTCGATCGGTTTCGTCAACCTGTTGCAGGCCACGCGTCTGAAGCGCAAGGGTTTCGAAACCTCCATCCTGCTGTACGGCCCGGGTGTGACGCTGGGCGTGCAGCGTGGCTTCCCCACCCTGGGCGATGAAGCCTTCCCCGGCCACCAGAACTTCAACAAGCAGATCGTCAAGTTCATGGAAGAGGGCGGCAAGGTCTATGCCTGCCGCTTCGCCCTGCAGGCTCTGTACGGCCACGGCGAGCCCTCGCTGATCCCGGGCATCCGTCCGATCAACCCGCTGGATGTGCTGGACCTGGTGTTGCTGCATCGTCGCGACAACGCCTTCATCCTCGACACCTGGACCCTGTAAGCGGAAGGGCGGCCCATGAGCATCAACAAGAGAACGGTACGGGCGGCGGCGGTGCAGATCGCGCCCGACCTCGATAGTGCCGACGGCACCGTGGCCAAGGTCTGCCAGGCCATCGCCGACGCCGCTGCGCAAGGCGCGCAGCTGGTGGTGTTTCCGGAAACCTTCGTTCCTTACTATCCGTACTTTTCGTTCGTGCGGCCGCCCTTTGCGTCCGGGCCTGAGCACCTGCTGCTCTACGAGCGCGCCGTCGAGGTGCCGGGTCCGGTCACCCAGGCCGTGTCGGCTGCGGCACGCCAGCATGGCACGGTGGTCGTGCTGGGTGTCAATGAACGCGACCACGGCACGCTCTACAACACGCAACTGGTGTTCGATGCCGATGGCGAGCTGGTCCTGAAACGCCGCAAGATCACGCCGACCTATCACGAGCGCATGATCTGGGGCCAGGGCGACGCCAGCGGCCTGAAGGTCGTGCCCACTGCCGTGGGGCGCCTGGGTGCGCTGGCCTGCTGGGAACACTACAACCCGCTGGCACGCTACAGCCTGATGGCGCAGCACGAGGAAATCCACTGCGCGCAATTCCCCGGCTCCATGGTCGGCCAGATCTTTGCCGACCAGATGGAAGTCACCATCCGTCATCACGCCCTGGAAGCGGGCTGCTTCGTCATCAATGCCACCGGCTGGCTGACCGATGAGCAGATCGCCGCCATCGAACCCGATCCCAAGGCGCAGAAGGCGCTGCGCGGCGGCTGCTGTACCGCCATCGTCTC
The DNA here is from genome assembly GCF_022627865.1 of Herbaspirillum sp. C7C2. Taxonomy (NCBI): domain Bacteria; kingdom Pseudomonadati; phylum Pseudomonadota; class Betaproteobacteria; order Burkholderiales; family Oxalobacteraceae; genus Herbaspirillum; species Herbaspirillum sp. C7C2. The sequence continues at coordinate 357,221 of NZ_JABXGI010000002.1, read as the reverse complement.
GCCGGAGGGCAAGCTGCTGGCCGAGCCACTGCGCAGCGGCGAAGGCATCCTGGTGGCCGATCTCGATATGGAACTGGTCACCAAGCGCAAGCGCATGATGGATTCGGTGGGCCACTACGCGCGCCCGGAACTATTGCACCTGGTGATCGATGATCGCCGTACTTCCCCCATGTCTTCCCTGTTCCCGGCGGAACAGTCTTCTCCTGTCATCCCATCTTCCGCGAGGCCACATCATGCAGACAGCCGTCATCCAGTTGCATCCCCAGCGTTCGAGCCGCAAGGCGCCCATGGAACTGATCTCGGAGCTGCAATCCTTAGGGCTGCGTCTTGACGATCCCACTGCCGGCGCGCAAAGCCGGCGCGGCGGGGCAGGGCCGTCCGACCACAAGGCGGTGACGGTCGACGGCCATACCGTGATGATCCCGGTGCATACGGCCGGCTCCTGGTCCTCGCCCTATGTGGCCACGCAACCGGGCGCGGATGGCGCCTCGCGCATCCTGCGCGACGGCGTCGAGGTGGGGGTGGTGTCCTTCCCGCGCCAGCCGCGCTTCTACAAGATGCAGACCTTCGATGGCATCCCCTACGGCAAGATCGCCACGCTGCACGGCGCCGACGTGCTGGCCACTACCATCCTGCAGAGCTGCATCCGCTATGAGAGCCGGCGCAAGTCCTGCCAGTTCTGCGCCATCGGCCAGTCGCTGGCGGCCGGCCGCACCATCCTGCGCAAGACCCCCGAGCAACTGGGCGAGGTGGCGCGGGCCGCGGTGCTGCTGGATGGCGTCAAGCACATGGTGATGACCACCGGTACGCCCAACGCCACCGACCGTGGCGCGCAGATCCTGTGCGAGAGCGCTTTCGGCGTGAAGTCGGCGGTGAACCTGCCGATCCAGGGGCAGTGCGAGCCGCCCGATGACGATGCCTGGTTCCGCCGCATGCACGACGCCGGCATCGATACCCTGGGCATGCATCTGGAAGCGGTCACCCCCGAAGTGCGCAAGCGCATCATGCCGGGCAAGGCCAGCGTACCGGTGGAGCGCTATATGGACGCGTTCGCAGCCGCTGTCGATGTCTTTGGTCGCGGCCAGGTCAGCACCTACATCCTGGCCGGGCTGGGCGACAGCGACGAGGCCATCCTGGGCATGAGCGAGCGCCTGATCGCGCTGGGTGTCTATCCCTTCGTGGTGCCCTTCGTGCCGATCTCCGGCACGCCACTGGAAGACCATCCCTCGCCCGATGCCGCTGCCATGCGGCGCCTGTTGAGCCCGCTGGCCGACATGCTGGAAGCGGCCGGCATGCGCTCCGGCGACGCCAAGGCCGGTTGCGGCAAGTGCGGCGCCTGCTCCTCCCTGTCTTCGTTCGAAAGGAAGTGATCATGAGCGATGTGGTCGAGAAAGCTGTTGCCCCCGTCACTGCGCTGGCGCCGTCAGCCCCGGTAGTGCGCATCAAGCTGGCGTTGGACAAATGGGAGCGCGAGCAGGCGCGCCAGTTGCGCCGCGAAGTGTTCTGCGCCGAGCAGGGCGTGTTTCAGGACGACGATACCGACGCCATCGACGCCATCGCCATGCCCATCGTGGCTGTGATGGAGGCGCCCGATGGCAGCCGCAGCGTGGTCGGTACCGTGCGCATCCATGAATCCGCACCCGGCGTGTGGCACGGCTCGCGCCTGGCGGTGGCGCAGCATGCGCGGCGCATCGGCTCGGTCGGCAGCGGCCTGATCCGGCTGGCGGTCTGCACCGCCCATGCCCATGGCTGCCATACCTTCCTGGCCCAGGTGCAGAGCCAGAATGCGCCGCTGTTCCGGCGCCTGCACTGGCAGACCCTGGCCGAGATCGAGGTACACGGTCTGCCGCATCACCAGATGCAGGCCGACCTGGCCTTCTATCCGCCCATCAGCGACGGCGAGCGGGGTTTCCTGGCCGGCCAGCGCGAGGAGCGTGCAGCATGAATGCGCGAGACAGCGCGCCCACGCTGGCGCAGATCGTGACGACCCTGCGCGCCGCCCGTGGCATCGCGCACAAGCGCGATATCGATGCGGTGGTCCAGGTGCTGGACCCGGCGCCAGCGGTGCGGCATCAGGGCCACACCCTGGCCGTGGGCGACGACTGTGCCGCCATTCCCGATGGCGATGGCTATCTGCTGTTCGCCATCGAAGGTTTCATCAACGAATTCGTTGAACAGCAACCGTGGTTTGCCGGCTATTGCGGCGTGATGGTCAACGTCAGCGACATCTATGCCATGGGCGGCCGCCCGGTGGCGGTGGTCGATGCCCTGTGGAGCCGTGACGGCGATGCCGCGCGGCCGGTGCTGGAAGGACTGGCCGAGGGTGCGCGCGTGTATGGCGTGCCACTGGTGGGCGGGCATAGCAACCGGCGCAATGACCGCGAGCAGTTGTCGGTGTCCATCATCGGTCGCGCCCGGCGCCTGCTGACCAGCTTTGATGCCCGCAGCGGTGATCATCTGGTGGCCGTGATCGATCTGCGTGGCCGCTTCCAGGAACCCTATGCCTACTGGAACGCCAGTTCCGGCGCGCCTGCCGAACGCCTGCGCGCCGATCTGGAATTGCTGCCGGCCATCGCCGAGGACGGGCTGGCCAGTGCCGCCAAGGACATCAGCATGGCCGGTGTGATCGGTACCGCGCTGATGCTGCTGGAGTGCTCCGGCAAGGGCGCGCTGATCGATCTGGACGCCATTCCCTGCCCACCGGGTGTGGATTTCCAGCGCTGGCTGACGGCCTTCCCCAGTTATGGTTTCTTGCTCAGCGTGTCGGCGCCGGACCTGGAACAGGTACTGGGCCGCTTCGCCGCCCGTGGCCTGTCGGCCGCGTCCATCGGCCGCATCGATGACAGCCGCACACTGCGCCTGTCCATGCAGGGCCAGACGGAGACCTTCTGGGACCTGGCCGAAGAAGCCCTGATCGGCTGCGGCCCGGTGCGTGCCGGGCAGGGTGGTGTGTGATGACGCGACCAGTCTCGGCCCTGATGCGGCCCCTGCGGATCGCCATGCTGACTCATTCGGTCAATCCCCGGGGTGGCGTGGTGCATGCCCTGCAACTGGCCGAGAGCCTGCAGGCACTGGGACAGGAGACCACGCTGTTCGCGCCCGATGCCCGTGGACGCGGGCTGTTCCGCGAAGCCGCCTGTGGTTTTCATCCCGTGCCGGGGTCGGTGCACTGCGCCGACGTGGTGGACATGGTGCGCCAGCGTATCGACGACTATCTGCGCTGCTTCGAACAGCCCGGCATGGACCGCTTCGATCTCTACCACGCCCAGGATTCGATCAGTGCCAACGCCTTGGCCACGCTGGTTGCCCGTGGCGTGATCCCGGGCTATGTGCGCACCGTGCATCACCTGGACCAGTTCGACGACCTGCGGCTGCACGCCTGGCAGGAACGCGGCTATCGCGCCGCTGACCGTCTGCTGTGCGTGAGCCGCACCTGGCAGGACATCCTGGCCCGCGAGCATGGGGTGCGGGCCGAGCTGGTCTCCAATGGCGTCGATCTGCAGCGCTACACCGCTACACCTGCGGTGCAGGCAGCCCAGCGCGACCCACTGCTGCGCCAGGAACTGGGGCTGGATGGCGCACCGGTGCTGCTGGCGGTGGGCGGGGTGGAACCGCGCAAGAACACCTTGGGCATCCTGCGTGCCTTCCTGCGGCTGCGGCGCGTCTATCCGCAGGCGCAACTGGTGATTGCCGGTGGCGCCAGCGTGCTGGACCACGCCGACTACCAGCGCAGTTTCCAGGATGAACTGCAGGCAGCCGATCTGCCGCCGGGCGCGCTGCGCATCCTCGGCCAGGTGCCGGACGCCGACATGCCGGCCCTGTTTCGCTGTGCCGATGCGCTGGTGTTTCCCTCGCTCAAGGAAGGCTTCGGCCTGGTGGTGCTGGAAGCCATGGCCAGCGGCGTGCCGGCGGTGGTCTCGCGCATCGCCCCCTTTACCGAATATCTGGACGGCGGTTGCTGCGCCTGGGTCGATCCCCAGGACCCAGCCTCGATTGCCGCCGGCATTGCGCATGCGCTTGATCCGGCCGGCCGCGCCGCGATGGTGGCCGCTGGCCAGGCGATCTGCGCGCGATTTTCCTGGTCGCGCTCGGCGCGACGCCATCTTGAGCTTTACCACGATTACCTGGGCCAGCGCGCCCCATCTGCAACACGCCAAGAGGAACACCATGCCTGAAATGCACTTTCGCGTCCGCTGGCCGGACGATACCGTCAGCGACTGCTATTCGCCCTCGCTGGTGGTCAAGGAACACCTGCAAGCCGGTAGCCGTTATCGGCTGGCCGATTTCGTCGAGCGTAGCGCCACTGCGCTCAACATCGGCAGCGAGCGCGTGCGCGAGAAATACGGCTTCGCCTGCTCATCGGCCATGGACCAGCTGCGCCGTATCGAAGAGACCGCCGCCCGTTTCGAGGGCCAGGCCGACGCCGAGGTGGTGGTCGAAGCCTTCCTGCCCTGATCTGCTCATCCAACCCGACAACATCCCACGAGGAACATCATGTCCATTGCAAGCCAAGGCGCAGTGCGCCATCACAGTGTCATCATCATCGGCGGCGGCCAGGCCGGGCTGTCCATCAGCTGGTACCTCAAGCAAGCCGGGGTCGATCATCTGGTGCTGGAAAAGCACCAGGTCGGCCACGCCTGGCGCAACGAGCGCTGGGATACCTTCTGCCTGGTGACCCCCAACTGGCAATGCAACCTGCCGGGTTACCCGTATCGCGGCAACGATCCTTTCGGCTTCATGAAGAAGGATGAGATCGTCGAGTACCTGGACGGCTTCGTCGCCAGTTTCCAGCCGCCGGTGCGTGAAGGCGTGAGCGTGAACAAGCTGTGGCGCGAGGACGGGCTGTGGCGCATCACCGCCAGCGATGGCGCCTATTCGGCTGATCAGGTGGTGGTGGCGGTGGGTGGCTATCACATCCCGGTGGTGCCGCGTGCGGCCGAGCGCCTGCCGGCCGATATCGTGCAGATCCACTCCAGCCAGTATCTCAATCCGCAATCGCTGCCGGAGGGCGAGGTGCTGGTGGTGGGCACCGGCCAGTCCGGTTGCCAGATCGCCGAAGACCTGCACCTGGCCGGCCGTCGCGTGCACCTGGGCGTGGGCGACGCGCCCCGCGTGGCGCGCACCTACCGGGGCAAGGATGTAGTGGAGTGGCTGGACAAGATGAAGTATTACGACCTGCCGGTGGACAAGCATCCGCTGGGCACGGGCGTACGCGAAAAAACCAACCACTACGTCACCGGCCGCGATGGCGGGCGCGATATCGACCTGCGCAAGTTCGCCCTGGAAGGCATGCAGCTCTATGGCAAGTTCGAGAGTCTGGCGGGCGAGGTGGCGCACTTCGGCGGCGGCGTGAAGGGTTACCTGGACGAGGCCGACGCCGTCTCCGAGAGCATCAAGGACAGTATCGACCGCTTCATCGACGCCAACGGCATCGAGGCGCCGACCGAAGCCCGCTATGTGCCGGTCTGGCAGCCGCCTTCGGATACGGCACGGGCGCTGGACCTGCGCGCCTCGGGCATTTCGGCGGTGGTCTGGTGCATCGGCTTCCGTACCGATTTCAGCTGGATCAACGAACCCATCTTCGACGGCCGTGGCTACCCAGGTCACGAGCGTGGTGTGACGGCGGCTCCCGGCCTCTACTTCCTGGGCCTGCCGTGGCAATACACCTGGGGCTCGGGCCGCTTCTCCGGCATCGACCGCGATGCGCGCTACCTGTTCGACCACATCAGCGCCTTGCGTGCCGGGGCGACGTCGTCCACAGAATCGACACCATCGGCGCTGTCACAGGCCGCCTGAGCCCAAGGGAGTTTCCCATGCCGCAGCAAGCCGTACTTTCGCCCGTGGACGCTGCCAGTTCCGCCTATGGCCGCCTGATGCAGCGCTCGCAGCAGGACCCCGAGGGTTTCTGGCGCGAGCAGGCCGGCCGCATCAGCTGGCAGCGCGATTTCGATCAGGTTCTCGACGACAGCCGGGCGCCGTTTGCACGCTGGTTTGTCGGCGGGCTGACCAATCTCTGCCATAACGCCGTGGACCGCCATCTGCCGGCGCGGGCAGAGCAGGCGGCCCTGATCTGCATTTCTAACGAGATGCAGGGCGAGCCGAAGGCGCAGCAGGACGGCGGCCACGAGCGGGTATTGAGCTATCGCCAGCTGCATTGCGAGGTCAATGCGATGGCCGCCATCCTGCTGGAACGCGGGGTGCGGCGCGGTGACCGGGTGCTGGTATATCTGCCCATGGTGGCCGAGGCCGCCATCGCCATGCTGGCCTGCGCCCGCATTGGCGCGGTGCACGCGGTGGTGTTCGGCGGCTTCGCACCGGCCAGCCTGGCGAGCCGCATCGTCGATGCGCGCCCGGCGCTGGTGGTGTGTGCCGATGCCGGTTTCCAGAATGGCGTGGCGGTGGGCTACAAGACCTGGGTCGATCAGGCCCTGGAGATCGCCGGTCATGCCTGCCCGGTGCTGGTGGTGGATCGCGGCGTGTTGCCCTGGACGCGGGTGGTCGGGCGCGACCACGACTACGCGGCGCAGCGCGAACGCCATCTGCAGGCCGACGTGCCCTGTGTCTGGCTGGAATCGAACGAACCCAGCTATCTGCTCTACACCTCCGGCACCACCGGCCAGCCCAAGGGCGTGCAGCGCGATACCGGCGGCCACGCGGTGGCGCTGGCGACTTCGATGGACCTGTTGTTCCAGGCCCGGCCCGGGCAGACCCTGTTCACCACCTCCGACCTGGGATGGGTGGTCGGTCACAGCTATGGGTTGTATGGTCCTTTGCTGCTGGGCATGCGCAGCGTGCTCTATGAAGGTTCGCCGCTGCGGCCCGATGCCAGTGCATGGTGGCGGCTGGTGGAGCGGCATGGCGTGGATCTGATGCTGTCCTCGGCCACGGCGATGCGGCTGCTCAAGCGAGGCGGGCGCCGCGCCTTCCGTAGCGCCGACCTGTCGTCCTTGCGCTGCCTGTTCCTGGCCGGCGAACCGCTGGACGAACCGACCGCCGACTGGCTGGAAGAGGCGCTGGGCAAGCCCGTCATCGATCACTACTGGCAGACCGAGACCGGCTCGCCCATGATCGGCCTGCCGCTGACCGATCTCGATGGTCACACCCCGTTACGGCGCCAGCGGGGTTCACCGGGATTGCCGGCGGCCGGCTACCGGCTGGCCGTGCTGGCCGTGCTGGAGGGGCAGGGAGGGCAGGGCAGTCAGCCCTGCGCCCCCGGTGACAAGGGTTTGCTGGTCGCCAGCGGCGTCTTGCCGCCCGGTTGCCTGACTACGCTGTGGCAGCGTGACGAACAATTCCTGAGCACCTACTGGCGGCGCGAGCAGGGCCAGTGGCGCTATGCCACCTTCGACGTGGCGGTGGCCGGGCCGGATGGTCATCTGCGCGTACTGGGCCGGGCCGACGACGTCATCAATGTGGCCGGCAAGCGCCTGGGCACGCGCGAGGTGGAGGAAGTCCTGCTGGCCGACGATGCCGTGGCCGAGGTGGCCGTGATCGGCATGCCGCATCGTCTGCGCGGGCAGGTGCCGATGGCGGTGGTGGTGCCGCGTGCCGGTATCCAATACCTGCCCAGCCTGCTGGAACACCGGCTGGGGGAAGCCGTGGTGTCGGCCATCGGTGCCTGGGCGCGGCCGCGTCGCATCGTGCTGGTGGAGAGCCTGCCGCGCACGCGCTCGGGCAAGGTCCTGCGCCGTCTGATGCGCGAGATGGTCAATGGCGAACTGCCGGACGCCGCCTGCCCGCCGGAACTGGCGGCCTTGCACACGCTGCTGGCCGGCACGCCGCAGAAGTTGCCCGAAGCCGGCCTGCACCTCTCCGCGGGCGCGGAGGCAATGCCGCTACCAGCCTGAGCGCTTGCGCGAACGCAGGCGGGCGGCTATCGTGCTGGCTTGCACAACGGGGAAACGGGAAGGAATCAGCATGCATCACATCGGCTACTTGCTCACTGACGGTTTCCAGGTCATGGGGCTGGCGACGCAGACCGTCTTCGAGTACGCCAACAAGGTGGCCGGCGAGGACTTCTATGCCCTGCGCAATTTCTCGGTAGGTGGTGGCGATGTGCGCTCCTCGCTGGGCATGTCCATCGCCACGCTCCCGGTGGAGCAGGCCGAGCACATCGACAGCTGGATGGTCTGCGGCGTGGGCAATCCGCTGGAGTCGCCCTCCAGCCAGGAGGAACGTAGTTTCCTGCAGACCACCGGCCAGCGTGCCCGACGCATTGCGGCCATCTGTACCGGTGGTTTCGTGTTGGCCGAATCGGGCCTGTTGTCCAAGCGCCGAGCCACCACCCACTGGTTTTTCGCTCGCGACATGCAGGCGCGCTTCCCGGACATCCAGGTCGAGGACGACCGCATCTATATCGTCGACGGCGCCATCTGGACCTCGGCCGGCATGACCGCCGGGCTGGATATGGCGCTGGCCATGGTCGGCAAGGACCTGGGCGAGGACGTGGCACGCGGTGTGGCACACAACCTGGTGATGCACCAGCATCGCACCGGTGGTCAGACCCAGCATTCTGAAATGCTCTCCCTGGCCCCCAAGACCGATCGCATCCAGAATGCCCTCAACTACGCCCGCAAGAACCTGATGCGGCCGCTCACGGTGGAAGAACTGGCCGAGGAGGCCAATCTCAGCCCGCGCCAGTTCAGCCGCGTCTTCACCGCCGAGACCGGCTTGTCGCCTTCCAAGGCGATCGAAGGCCTGCGTCTGGAAGCGGCGCGCCTGATGATCGAGCAGAGCCGCCATCCGATGGAGGTGATCGCCCGCGAAACGGGTTTCCGCGACCGTCGCCATATGCGCGAGGTCTTCATGCGTGGTTATGGCGTGCCGCCGCAATCGATGCGGCGGGAAGTCAGGGCCTGAGGGGGGCTGATCCAGGCCCCAGGGCCCAGGCACCCCGTACCGGCCTGCTCAGGCCTGCTTGCGGGTGCGGATGTCGCGCAGGATCTTTTGCGGAGATTCCCCCAGCACGCGGGCAAAGGCGCGTCGCATCCGCTCGTCATCGCCAAAGCCGGTCTGCACTGCAATGCGGGACGGGGTGGAGTGACCGCTTTCCATCAGTGACTGCGCAGCCTGCACACGCAATTTTTCGATGGCCTTGGCGGGGGACAGGCCAGTCTCGGCCTGGAAAGTACGGCTGAAGTGGCGCGCACTCCAGTTGACCTGGTCTGCCAACTGCTGGATGGTCAGTGGTTCACGCAGGTTTTCCCGGATGAAACTGAGCACGCGCTGGATGCGTTCCTGCTTGGGATCGATCTCGGCCAGTACCGAGAACTGGCTGGTGCCTCCCGGACGACGATGACTGAGCACCATGGTCTTGCAGATGGCCCGCGTGACCTCGTGGCCGAGATCGGACTCCACCATACCCAGCACCATATCGATGCCGGCCGTCATGCCGGCCGAACTCCAGAACTTGCCATCGCGCACGTAGATCTGGTCCGGCTGTACCCGCAGCTGCGGGAACCGCGTCGCCAGCGTGTCAGCGAAACTCCAATGAGTGGTCACGGCGCGGCCGTCGAGCAGGCCGGCTTCGGCCAGCAGGAAGGCGGCGGTACAGATACCGGCGATGCGACGACTATCCCGCTCGGCCTGGCGCAGGCGATCCAGCAGGCCCGGGCAGGGCGTGGGTACGGCCGGTGTGCTGGCCACCAGCAGGGTGTCGTAGGGGGTGTCGTCAATGGCCTGGGTGCCGATGGGGACTCCGGAGCGGGTCTCGATGTTGCCGCCCCGCATGGAGACGATGTCCACGGCATAGCTGCCCGGCGCAAAGTGGTTGGCGATTCCCAGGATGGTGAGAACGGAGAGATCCAGGATATGGAATCCGGGATAGACAAGCAATGCGACACGGGCAACCACGGGACCTCACGAACGTAGAAAACAGGTCCCGCCAGCATACAAGCGCACTCTCTTGGCAACAAGACCTCATCCATGCAGCGGCCGCCCCCGATGGTGGGAGCAGCCATGACAGCGAGGCCGGCCAGTGATTCTTTCGATACGGCAAGCAACAGGAACGCCGCCTCTCCAGACGCAGCGCGCGTCCGGGTACGAGCGAGCGGGACGGCTGAATATAGCACCGGCCAGGACCTTGCGAAGGACAGGAAAACAGGTGATTCCTGCCATCGGCATGGCGCTTTCCGTGGCCGATGCAAGCTCATCTTGATGGCCGGTTTTGCATGCTTTCCTGACTGTTGCAGGATGGTCGGCTCCGTATAATTTGCCTGGTCCCGAGCGCAAGAACGCACTGTGGTATGCCACATCTTCCTTGCCCGGACTGTCCATTCTCCGCCACGGGTGTCAGGCCAGGTCATGACCGTTGATCGATGACCGAGACCGATGTCCGCGGGACTCTTTCCAACCAGCCTTGACGTGGCACTCCCGTGACAGGGATGGCTGCAGCATGGACACGCCAGGATCGCCCATGACCGACCGTCGACTTTTTCTCAAAACCCTGGCTGCCGGCGGCGGTGGCCTGATGCTGGGGGTGCTGTTGCCCCAGGCCGGTGCGCACGCCCGTACCAAGCCTGGCGCTGCGGACACCGGCAGCAGCTGGGAGCCCAGTGCCGTACTGCGCATCGCCAGTGATGGCCGGGTCACCATGACCATGCCTTATGTGGAAATGGGGCAGGGGACCTATACCTCGGTCCCCATGCTGATTGCCGAAGAACTGGAGATCGATCTCAACGACGTCGTCCTGGAACATGCCGGCGCCGATGACAAGCGCTACATGAACCCGGCCCTGGGCTTCCAGGTCACCGGTGGTTCCACCACCATGCGCGCAGCGTGGATGCCGATGCGCCAGGCCGGCGCCGCCGCCCGCATGTTGCTGGTGCAGGCGGCCGCGCAACGCTGGCAGGTCGACCCCGCCAGCTGCCTGGCACGCAGTGGAACCGTGATGCATCCCGCCAGTGGCCGCAAGCTGGGCTACGGTGAACTGGTCGAGGCGGCCGCTGCCATGCCGCTGCCTGCACCGGCCAGCATCGTGCTCAAGCAGCCGGCCGATTTTCGCCTGATCGGCAAGCCAGCCCGTCGCCTGGACACTGCCGGCAAGCTGGATGGTTCGGCCCGCTACGGCATGGACGTGCAACTGCCCGGTATGAAGGTAGCCGCACTGGCCATCACCCCCACCATCGGGGGACGCCTGGACAGCGTGGACGAAGCGGCCGCACTGCGCGTGCGCGGAGTGCGCCAGGTGGTACGTCTGGACGACTGCGTGGCGGTCATCGCCGACCACTATGGCGCCGCGCAAAAGGGTTTGCTGGCGGCTCGTCCGACCTGGCATGCCGGCTCGCATGCGAGTCTGTCCACCGAGGACATCGTTGCCGACATGCGACGCGCCAGCCAGAGCGCGGCCGCCCGCGTGCGCAGCGAGGGGGACCCCGAGGCTCGCATCGCCGGGGCGGCCAAGGTGCTGGAGGCGACCTACGAATTACCCTTCCTGGCGCACGCCGCCATGGAGCCGATGAACTGTACCGTGCATGTCACCCCCGACCACTGCGAGGTATGGACCGGCACCCAGGTGATGACGCTGGCGCGGGCTGTGGCCGCCAAGGTCACCGGGCTGCCACAGGACCGCGTGACGGTGCACAACTTCTTGCTGGGTGGCGGCTTCGGTCGTCGTCTCGAAATCGACGGCGTCGAGCGTGCCGTGCGCATCGCCACCCAGGTCAAGCACCCGGTCAAGGTGATCTACAGTCGCCAGGACGATATCCGCCACGACATGTACCGCCCCTACTGGTTCGACCGCCTGCGCGCCGGCATCGATGCCCAGGGCCGGCCAGTGGCCTGGTTCCATCACCTGACCGGTTCGTCGGTCCTGGGGCGATTCCTGCCACCGGCCTTCAAGAATGGCTATGACGAGGAGACCCTGGATGGCGCCGAGCGCCCGCCGTATGCCTTCCCGGCCATCCAGGTCGATTACACCCGCCACGAACCGCAGTTGCCGACTGCCTTCTGGCGCGGCGTGGGGCCCACCCACAATGTCTTCGTGGTGGAAAGCTTCATCGACGAACTGGCCTTTGCGGCCGGCATCGATCCGCTGCAGTACCGGCTCTCCCTGCTGGGGGACAATCCGCGCGCTCGCAAGGTGCTGGAGGTGGCGGCCCGCGAGGCCGGCTGGCACGGTCCGCGTGAAGGCAAGACCGGACGCGGCCTGTCGGTGCAGTTCGCCTTCGGCACCTACATGGCCATGGTGGTCGATGTCGAGGTGGAGCAGGGCGAGGTCAGGGTGCAGCGCGTGGTCTGCGCGCTGGACTGCGGCGTGGTGGTCAATCCCGATACCGTGCAGGCCCAGGTCGAAGGGGCGGTGATCTTTGGTCTGTCCGGCGCATTGTGGGGCAACATCACGCTGCGCAATGGCCAGGTGGAGCAGGGCAACTTCGACGATTATCGCGTCATGCGCATGTTCGAGACCCCGCGTATCCAGACCCACATCGTGGCCAGCCAGGAAGCCCCTGGCGGCATGGGCGAACCAGGTACCTCCGGTGTCATGCCGGCACTGGCCAACGCCGTGCATGCGGCCACGGGAACACGAATCCGCAAGCTGCCCATCGTGGCCGCCTTGCAAGCAAGCTGACAGGAGCACACATGATTTCTCTGAACATCAACGGCAAGGTGGTCAAGGTCGAGGCCGAGCCGGATACGCCCCTGTTGTGGGTACTGCGCGATGAACTGCAGATGGCCGGCACCAAATACGGGTGCGGTGCGGCCCTGTGCGGCGCCTGTACCGTGCATGTCGACGGCCAGCCGGCACGTGCCTGCGTCATGCCGGCCTCGGCGGCGGTGGGAAAGAAGCTCACCACCATCGAAGCCATCGGCGCCACCCCGGTGGGACAGCGGGTGCAGGCGGCCTGGGCCGAGATCGACGTGCCGCAATGCGGTTACTGCCAGTCGGGCCAGATCATGGCGGCAGTGGCCTTGTTGCGCGCCATCCCCAAGCCTAGCGACAAGGACATCGACCAGGCCATGTCCGGCAACATCTGCCGCTGCGGGACCTATCCGCGCATCCGCGCGGCGATCCACAAAGCGGCGGGGCAGTCATGATGCGCGCACTGATGGTGATGCTGCTGGCCCTGTGTTCGCTCACCCAGGCGCAGGCGCAAGGCAAGGGCAAGCCGGCCCGGGATGATGGAACGCTCTTCGAACCGATTGCCAGCGTAGTGATGTCGCCGCGCTGCCTGAACTGCCACCAGGCCGAAGCTCCGCACCAGAAAGACATGGGCGTGCTGCATGCCCAGCAGGTGGTGCGCGGCAAGGATGGTCATGGCTCGGCCGTGCTGCAATGTGCGGCCTGCCACCAGGCCACCAACACTGCCCAGGGCAAGGTCCCCGGCGCGCCCAACTGGCACCTGGCACCGCTCTCCATGCGCTGGCAGGGTCTGGACAAGAAGGGCGTATGCGAGCAGATGCGTGACCCGGCCCGCAACGGCAACCGCAAGACCGGTGCCCAGGTCATCGAACATATGAAGACCGATCCACTGGTGCTGTGGGCCTGGTCGCCCGGTGCCGACCGGACCATCCCGCCGATGTCGCATGCGCAGTTCGTGCAGATGCTGGAGATGTGGTCGGCTGCCGGTATGCCCTGCCCGGGTTGATTCGCGGCGGCATGGACAGTATCGATCTGCAGGTTTTGCAGGCCTGCGTGCAATGGTTGCAGCAGGGGCATGCCTGCGAATATGTCACGGTGGTGCGGACCTGGGGCTCCAGTCCCCGGCCACCGGGCTCCACCATGGCCATCCGTGCCGATGGCGTGGTGGTCGGTTCAGTCTCGGGCGGTTGCATCGAGGATGACCTGATCGCCCATGCCCGCGCTGACGGCATGACGCGGCGTACGCCGCAACGGCTCAGTTATGGCATTTCCGCCGATGAGGCGCACCGCTTCGGGCTGCCTTGCGGCGGCACGTTGGAACTGCTGGTCGAACCCCTGGGGCCGCACAGCCAGATGGCCGCCTTGCTGGCGCGCCTGCAGCGCCGGGTGCTGACCCGACGCCGACTGGACCTGGCCAGTGGCACGGTCCTGCTGGAAGACGCCGGCGAAGACGCACCGTTGCAGCTCGACACGCATAGCCTGACGACACTCCATGGCCCCCGGCTGCGGCTATTGATCATCGGCGCCGGCCAGCTCTCGCAGTTCCTGGCCCAGATTGCCACTGCCCTCGATTACCAGGTCACCGTCTGCGATCCGCGTGAAGAACACCGGTTGGCATGGTCATTGCCGGGCGTGGCGGTGGTGCATGCCATGCCCGATGATCTGGTGCTGGAGATGCGGCTGGACCACCGCAGCGCCGTGGTGGCTCTGACCCATGATCCGCGCCTGGACGACATGGCCCTGATGGAAGCGCTCAAGACCGACGCCTTCTACATCGGCGCCATCGGCTCGCGGCTGAACCAGTCACGGCGCCGTGAACGTCTGCTGCAGCTGGACCTCGATGCCGATCAGATCGCCAAGCTGCACGGCCCGGTCGGGCTGGACATCGGCAGCCGCACGCCGCACGAGATTGCCATCTCCATCATGGCGCAGATGATCCAGGTCCGTGGCGGAACCAGGGAAGCGGCCATGCCGGCGTACTGATCCTGTCCATTGCGCCCAGCGCAAAAGGCCTTGCGATCCGGGATGCATTCCCACCCATGGGCACTCAGGGCATAGTGGGGACAGTCCAATATCGGGGTCAGATCGTGTCCACTTCCTTGCCTTCCTCTTCCGCTGTTTCCTCCCCATCGCCATCCCGCCCGCGACACGCCGTCATCATCGGTGGCTCGCTCGGCGGTCTGTTTGCCGGCACCATGCTGCGCCAGATCGGCTGGGACGTTGACATCTACGAGCGCTCGGCCAGCGATCTCGACAGCCGGGGCGGCGGCATTGTGTTGCAACCGGAGGTGCTGGAGGTGTTCCGCCGCATTGGCGTCGATATCCGCCGCCAGGCACTGGGCGTGCCCTCGATCAACCGCGTCGTTCTCGACAAGGATGGCAGCGTGCGGGTACGGCGACCGGCGCCGCAGACCCAGACTTCCTGGTCCCTGATCTATAGCACGCTGAAGTCGGTCTTCGGCAGCGAGCACTACCATCAGGGCCGGGTGCTGTCGCATGTGGAGCAGGACCCGGACAGCGCCCGCGTGACGGCCTGCTTCGAGGATGGCAGCCGCGCCAGCGGCGACCTGCTGATCGGCGCCGACGGCGGGGATTCCCGCGTGCGCAGCCAATTCTGGCCGGCGCAGCGGCCCGGCTATGCCGGCTACCTGGCCTGGCGTGGGCTGCTGCCCGAGGCCGATATGCCGGCCACCACCCGCGCTGTGCTGCATGGCGACTTCGGCTTTGCCAACCATACCGGCTCGCACATCCTGGGTTACCTGGTACCAGGGGAGGGCAACAGCATCTGGCCCGAGCAGCGTCTCTACAACTGGGTCTGGTACCGCGTGGCCAGTGAGGCCATGCTGGAACAGGTGATGCTGGATCGCGATGGCCGCCAGCGCGCCTATTCGGTGCCGGAAGGCCTGCTGGCCCCACGCTGGCGCCAGCACCTGCGCGAGGAAGCGCCGCAGCTGTTGCCGCCGCCCTTCCGTGATGCAGTGCTGGCCACCGATGCCCCCTTCGTCCAGGCCATCCGCGACCTGGCGGTGGAACAGATGGTCAGCGGTCGGGTGCTGATCCTGGGCGATGCGGCCTCCATTCCACGCCCGCATACCGCAGCCAGTACCCTGAAGGCTGCCGCCAATGCGCTGAGCCTGGCCGATGCACTGCAGGCCAGCCGGGACGACATCGACGCTGCCCTGGCGCGCTGGGAACCGCGCCAGGTGGCCCTGGGCCAGCAGTTGCTGCGCCAGGGTGTGGAAGCGGGCCAGTTGCTGCTGTTCCATCATCCCTGATGGGCCAGGGCCTGTTCAAATTTAATCTAAGCATCTTGCAGATCAAATGTGAACAGGCCCTAGTCCCGCATGGCGGGACTTTCCCGGTCGCTATCGATCTTCCGCTGTTGCCGATCCTCCGGGTCGGTACAATGTGGCTCCACAACAGGCGCCATGCCAGCGGGGGGCGCGCCTGATCCGCATCGCAGCGGGGTTTTCAACGAACATGGCGCAACGATCATGGACCGGTTTTCAGAGCTCAAGGCATTCTCGGTGGTGGCCAGCACCGGCGGCTTTTCGGCCGCTGCACGCAACCTGGGCATTGCACCTTCATCGGTGGTGCGTCTCATCGATGCGCTGGAGCGGCGCGTGGGCGCCAGGCTGCTCAATCGCTCCACCCGCACGGTGACGCTCACCGACAGCGGGCGCCTGTACTACGAGAGCGTGCTGGTCATCCTGGAACAGATCGAGGAAGCCGAGAACCTGGCTTCCCAGGAAGGCGTGCCGCAGGGGCGGCTGAAGATTTCGGCACCGGTCACCTTCAGCACGCTCTACCTGGCGCCGGCCCTGTGCCAGTTGCAGCAGACCTATCCCAAGCTGGCCGTGCATCTCGATCTGAGTGACGGCATCAGCGATCTGGCCGAAGATTCGGTGGATGTTGCCATCCGCATCGGCAAGCCGGTGCCGCAAGCCGAGCTTCATACGCGCTGGCTGGCCGACCAGCGGCGCATCATCTGCGCCAGTCCCGAGTACTTCAAGGCAGTCGGCATGCCGCTGGTTCCGGCCGACCTGCGCCAGCACGATTGCCTCAGCTTTTCCTATGCCAGCCAGTCACGCCAGTGGCGCTTTCGTCCGCTGGCGGCACCCGCTGGGCCGGCCGCGCCAGCCGAGCCTATCCAGACGGTGGAGGTGAGCGGATCGCTATCGGTGAATAATTCCGAGATGCTGCGCCAGGCCTGCCTGGGCGGGTATGGCGTGGCCATGCTGCCGGTGTGGCTGGTGATGGATGACGTCCAGGCCGGGCGGCTGGTGTGGGCGCTGCCCGCCTACGAAGCCAACCCCGGTGCCATGGACGTCAGCATCTATGCCGTCTATCCCTCCAACCGCGAGACCGCCCTGAAGGTAAAGGTCTTCATCGACGTGCTGGAACAGCACCTGGCCACGGCGCTGCCGGTATTGCCGCAGCCGGCGGCGCCGGTTCAGGACTAGACCTCAGGCCTGACCCAGTGCCAGGTGCCGCCCCCGCGTGGTGGCTTGATGGGCTTCTGAGGTGGTGCTGATGGTGGTCGACAGCGCGGCAACGGCATCATCCTTGGCCAGCCTCATCTCACCCAACTGGAAGTGACTGACCATCTCGGCCAGTGCGGCGGCCTGGTCGCGCAGGCTGGCGGCCGAGGCGGCGGCTTCTTCCACCAGGGCAGCGTTCTGCTGGGTGACGCCATCCATTTCCGTGATGGCCACGTTGACGTGACCAATGCCGGTGCGCTGTTCGCTTGAGGAGGCGGTGATGGCCGAGATCATGGATGCCACTTCATTGACGCTCTGTACCACCTCGCTGATGGTGCCGCCGGCTTCGCTGACAATGCCGGCGCCGGTAGCAATGCTGGTCGAGGACGCATCGATCAGGCTCTTGATCTCCTTGGCTGCGGCCGCGCTGCGCTGGGCCAGTACCCGTACCTCCGAGGCCACCACGGCGAAGCCGCGCCCCTGTTCGCCGGCGCGGGCCGCTTCCACGGCCGCATTGAGCGCCAGGATATTGGTCTGGAAGGCGATGCCGTCGATGGCGGAAATGATGGCCTCGATACGGCCTGCGCTGCTGCTGATGGCGTCCATGGTCTGGCTCACCTTCTGCATGGCGGCGCCCCCTCGTTGTGCCAGCTCGGAAGTGGCCAGCGCGAGGTGATTGGCCTGCAACGCATGCTGGGCATTGGAGGCCACGGTCTGGGTCAGCTGTTCCATGGAGGCGGCCGTCTCCTCCAGCGAGCCGGCCTGGCTTTCAGTACGGGCCGACAGATCCAGGTTGCCGCTGGCGATCTGCGAGGAGGCTGCGGCAATGGTTTCGGCACTGCTGCGGATGGCGGCGATCATGGCTGCCAGCCTGGCCTGCATCAGCGCCATGGCGGCCAACAGGCTGCTGTTGTCGTCCGCGCGCAGTTGCACCGGCCGGCTCAGGTCCTGTTCGGCGATCTGCATGGCAACCGCCACCGCGTACTCGGGGCTGCCGCCCAGGGTGCGGTTCAGGCTGCGGTTGATCACGACCACGATGCCGGCCAATAGCAGGCTCACCAGCGCCAGGATGGCGCCGCTCTTCCTGAGCGATGCGTAGAAGGCATCTTCGATGTCATCCACATACACCCCGGCCACCAGGGCCCAGCCCCAGGGCTTGTAGCTGACGATGCGCGCCAGCTTGGTGGACGGCACCTGGGTGCCGGGACGCAGCCAGAGGTAGCGCATGAAGCCTTCGCCAGACGGCGAGGCGGCCAGCCGTGCTATCTCCAGGAAGACCGGAAAGCCGGCCGGGTCCTTGAAGGCGCTCATGTCCTTGCCATCGTTTTCCGGTCGTCCCGGGTTCTGGATGGCGGTGGCGTCCATACCCAGGATGGCGATGTAGCCGTCCTCGCCATAGCGGATGGTCTTGAGCACGGCCTTGGCCTGGCGCTTGGCTTCCGCGCTGTCGAGGGTGCCGGCGCGCACCTGGTCGGCGAAGCCTTCGACGATCTTCAGCGCCGCCTTGTCCAGGTTGGCGAGATCGGTCTGGCGCTCTTCGTAGCGCTGGTGGCGTGCTTCCACGATGTGCAGCAGGGACACTGCGCACAGGCAGCCGAGACTGGCAATGAGGGGCAGCCAGAGTTTTTTCTGAAAGGACAGCAGGGCCATTATTTACTCCCGTTGTGAGATGAAAGGGTGGATGCGGCAGGCCGTTCTGTCGGCCTGCAAGGGGCAAGGGGGCGGACGAGGGGAAGCGACAAGCAGGTGCTGGCAAGGTCAGGCCACGCGCACGCTATGCAGCGGCAACTGCTGGCGCGACAGCAGGGCGGCGGCTTCCTCGTGTGCGATGCCTTTGCCGAAGAAGTAGCCCTGGGCCTGGTCGCAGCCGTGGTCGCGCAGGAAATCCAGCTGCACGCTGTCTTCCACGCCTTCGGCCACGATGTTGCGGTTCATGGCATGGGCCAGGGCGATGACGGCCTTGACGATCTCGGCATCGTTGCCGTCGATGGAGATATCGCGGATGAAGCTGCGGTCGATCTTCAGGGTATGGATGGGGAAGCGCTTCAGGTAGCTGAGGCTGGAATAGCCGGTACCGAAATCGTCGATCGCCAACTGCACGCCGAAGGCGCTCAGGGCATTGAGGATCTGCACCGTCGATTCGGGCGAATCCATGATGACGCTCTCGGTGATTTCCAGCACCAGGCAGTGTGGCGGGCACTGGGTGGCGGCCAGTACGCGCTGCACGGTCGCGACCATGTCGTCCTGCCGGAACTGGGTGGCCGAGAGATTGACCGACATCTTGATGTCCTGCGGGCAAAGCCCGGCGCGTTGCCACGCGACCAGCTGGCGACAGGCGGTTTCCAGCACCCATTCGCCGATCTGGACGATGAGTCCGGTCTCTTCGGCCAGACCGATGAACTGGTCCGGGGCAATCACCGCCTCGCCCGGCGGCTGCCAGCGCAGCAGGGCCTCGAAGCCGATGATGCGACCACTGGCGATGCTCACCTGCGGCTGGTATACCAGATGGAATTCCCGGCGCTCCAGCGCGCGCCGCAGGGCGGCATCCATGCGCAGGAACTGCAGGGCGTCCTTGCTCATTTCGTTGGCGTAGAAGACATAGCGGCGCTTGCCGCCCTGCTTGGCCTGATACATCGCCGTGTCGGCATTCTTGAGCAGGGTGGCGCTATCGCTGCCATCGCGGTCATACAGGCTGATGCCGATGCTGCCGCCGAGGAACAGCTCATGACCGTTCAGCAGCATGGGCTGGCAGATGGCTTCGAGGATGCGGTCGGCGACGGCAGCGATGTGCCGCTGCTGGCCGGCGTTGGCCAGCACCACCACGAATTCGTCGCCACCCAGGCGCGCCACCGTGTCGCCGGGGCGCACACAGGCCAGCAGCCGGTGCGCCACTTCGACGATGACCTGGTCGCCGATGTCGTGGCCGAGGCTGTCGTTGATGGTCTTGAAGCGGTCCAGGTCGATGA
This sequence comes from Herbaspirillum sp. C7C2, assembly GCF_022627865.1. Classification (NCBI taxonomy): domain Bacteria; kingdom Pseudomonadati; phylum Pseudomonadota; class Betaproteobacteria; order Burkholderiales; family Oxalobacteraceae; genus Herbaspirillum; species Herbaspirillum sp. C7C2. The sequence continues at coordinate 337,194 of NZ_JABXGI010000002.1, read as the reverse complement.
ACAGCACCGCCAGCGTGTGCCGGGGTGAGGAGGAGGGCGAGAGCGGCGCAGAGGCCAGGCGGGCCTGGGCGATGGCCAGGTCCAGGCGGTCCATCATCAGGCTGCGGTTGGGCAGGCCTGTGAGGTGGTCGTGGTTGGCCAGATGGCGCATGCGGTACTCGGTGGCCTTGCGCTCGGTGATGTCTTCGATGGCGGCAATGAAGTGGACTTCACCATTGCTCTCGCGCATGGACGATACCGTCACCTGGCCCCAGATCGACTGTCCATCCTTGCGCACGTAGCGCTTTTCGCTGACGTAATCCTGGATTTCACCGTTGAGGATGCGTTGCGTCATGTGGTCGTGGTCACACTCCTCATCCGGGTCGGCCAGGTCGCACAGGTTCAGGCGCTGCATCTCGTTGGCATCGTAGCCCAGCACCTGCTGCAGCTTGCGGTTGCTGCGCAGGATACGGCCGGCGGCATCGAAGTGGACCAGCCCTACTGCCGCCTGGTGGAAGGACAGGCGAAAGCGTTCTTCGCTGTCGGCCAGGGCGGCCTTGGCTTCCAGCACGCGGGCGATGTCATGGGCCACCAGCAGCAGGAGTGCTTCATCGCCATCGTCGAAGCGCGAGAGTCCGAACTGATAGTGGCCGCAGCGTTCATGGCCCTCGTCGTCGATCAGGTTGATACCCTGGTGTGGCACGCCGCTGGCAAGCACTTCGCCGGCTGCGGCGTACAGCGCCGGCACCTTGAACACGGCCGGCAAGGCCATGCCGGCGACCGGCACATCGGCCCCCAGGCCGAGAATGCGCCGCATCACCGGATTGGCGGTGCGGATGCGGCATTGTCCGTCCATCACCAACAGGCCATTGGGCGTGTAGTTGAAGATATGCTCGGCATAGTTACGGTAGCGGTCCAGCAGGCGGCGGTCGGCCGCGATGCTGGCGTCGATGATGCTGGCCACGTCGTGCAGGGCCTGGGTCAGGATGGTGTTGAGGAATTCGATGGTCTTGCCCTGATGGCGCAGCCCCAGCTGCTGCAGGGTCGGCATCAGCTCGCGCAGGTAGCCCCGGCAATCTTGTACGTGTGCCAGCGCCAGATGCGGTTGCGCCGTGTCGGCCTGCTGCAGGGACAGCCGCAGCCGCGCCAGCGCGCCATGGTCGCCAGCCTCAGTCACGCCCGAGCTCGTACCTGATGCAATCCCCAGCCTTGCGGCGCGCACATTGCGGCTGATTTTCTTGAGCCAGGGGCGCCCCCTGGGTTTGCGCAGCTTGCCGCCCGCACCGGCGGGGGCCGCTTGCTCGGCGTGGGTGGCGGTGGCGCCGATGGTGTGGACAATCGGGGCGCTCTGCATGCGCCAGCGGGCGTTGCGGTTCATTGGGGCATCTCCGACGAGGATGGAAGGGGCGACGCTGGACGCAGGCGGCGAGAAGACCGGCGCCTGCCAGCTACAGCGGCGCGGATCAGCTCAGGGCGGGGTAATCGGTGTAGCCGATGTCGTCGCCACCATAGAAGGTGAAGGGGTCTGGCTCGTTGAACGGCCCGCCCTGCGCAATGCGTGCGGCCAGATCGGGATTGGCGATGTACTGGCGGCCGAAGGCCACCATGTCGGCCTGGCCGGCGACCACCAGCTGCTCGGCTTGCTCGAAGGACAGGCCACCGTTGGCGATCAGCACGCCCTTGAAATGCGGACGCAGGATCTCCAGTATCCGCGGCATGTCCTTGTTGCCGCTCCAGGCGTTGGTATCGGCCGCATGCAGATAGCCGATGCCGTAGCCATTGAGCATTTGCGCGACGTAGGCATAGGTGGCGCGGGTATCGCTGTCGCCAGGGCCATCCGCGCCGGCATCGATGGCGTTGTTGTACAACGCGAAGGGCGAGAGCCTTACCCCGACCTGCGCGGCCGGCATTTCCTGCAGCACGGCTTCGATGATCAGGCGCAGGAAGCGCGCACGGTTTTCGATGCTGCCGCCGAACTGGTCTTGCCGTCGATTGACGTGGGAGGACAGGAACTGCTGCGGCAGGTAGCCATTGGCGGCATGGATTTCCACGCCGTCGATGCCGGCCAGTACCGCATGTCGCGCAGCGGTGCGGAATTCCTGCACGGTGGCGTGGATTTCCTCGACGCTCATGGCCCGCGAAGGAGAGGCGGCGATGCGGGTGTAGTAGCCGTTGCGCAGGGCGCCATAGACCTGCAGCAGGCCAAGGTCGTCGTTCATCCCTGACGGCGAGAGTGGTGCGGCGCCATCCAGCAGGGCATAGGTGCTGATGCGGCCGCCATGCCACAACTGGACGAAGAGTTTGCCACCGGCTTCGTGCACCGCACTGGCCACGTCCTTCCAGCCGGCCACCTGGTCGGGATGATGGATGCCAGGCGCATCCTCGAAGGCGGCCGACATCGGCGAGACATTGGTGGCTTCGGCGATGATCAGGCCGGCCGAGGCGCGCTGGCGGTAGTAGTGCGCATTGAGCGCGGTGGGTACGCCATTGGCGCCAGCCCTGGCGCGCGTGACCGGGGCCATGGCGATACGGTTGGACAGGTGCAGCGGGCCGATGCTGAGTGGCTGGAGAAGTGCGTTCATGGTGAGCCCCGATGGGATTGCGATGTAAGGAGCGCCCACTGTAGCGTTGTGGCCCGGCGCTGATAATATGCCGGGATTAGCGAAGGCTCTTGCGCAAAACGCAAAGGTGCTCATGAACAAATTTTCCGAAATGCAAGCATTTGTGGCGGTGGCCGACACTTCCGGGTTTTCTGCGGCGGCACGGCAGTTGGACCTGGCGCCGTCGTCCGTGCTCAGGCTGGTCGATGCGCTGGAAGAACGGCTGGGGGTCAAGCTGCTCCAGCGCAGCACCCGCAGTGTGACCCTGACCGAAGGCGGCCGCGACTTCTATGAGCGGGTGGTGGATATCCTCCAGCGACTGGAATCGGCCGACCTCGCCGCAGCCGCCCTGGAGCAGGAGCCGCAGGGCGTATTGAAGGTCACCGCGCCGGTCACCTTCAGCACGCTCTACCTGGCGCCGGTCTGCCGCGAGCTGCATCGCCGCTACCCGCTGCTGCAGCTGGAGCTGCAATTGAGCGATGGCGTGAGCAACATGATCGACGAGTCCATCGATGTGGCCGTGCGCATCGGTGCGGTGGGCGACCAGCCCAACGTGATCGCGCGCCGCCTGGCCACGCACGCGCGCGTGATCTGCGCCAGTCCGCAGTATCTGGGCCAGCATGGCCCGGTACTGCGCCCGGTCGACCTGCTGGCGCATACCTGTCTGCAGTTCAGTTACGACGGGCCACGCCGGGGCTGGCGTTTTCGTCGCCGTGGCGACGCCGAGGGCAACATCGAGGAAATCAACGTGCAGGGCAATTTCTTCGCCAACAATGCCGAGATGCTGCGGCAGGCGGCCTTGAGCGGCCGTGGAGTGGTCATGCTGGCGCGTTGGCTGGTGGGCGAGGATATCCGGGCCGGTCGGCTGGTTCCCCTGCTGGAGGACTACGAAGCCAACCCCGGTGCCATGGAGGTCGGCATCCATGCCATGTATCCGGCCAACCGCCGCGGGTCGGTCAAGGTCAAGGCTTTCATCGACCTGCTGATGGAGCAGTTGTCGGCCCACCCGGGGGTGGTGGAAGCTTAGGGCTCAGGCCGCCATCTGTGCGCGCCGGGCCACGATCTTCTGGATCTTGTCATTGAGTGTGGCGGCATTGAAGGGCTTGATGATGTAGCCATCGGCACCGGCCTCGGCGGCGCTGACCACGCTCTCCTTCCTGGCTTCGGACGTGATCATCAGGACCGGCAGCTTGGCCAGCCGGGGTTCTTCACGAATCTTGCGCAGCAGGGCCAGCCCGTCCATGGTCGGCATGTTCCAGTCGGTGATGACAAAGGACACCGGCACCTGTCCTGCTTCCAGGATCTTCCAGGCCGAACTGCCGTCGTCGGCATCGACCATGCGGGTGTATTCCAGATCTTTCAATATGCCCATAACCATGCGGCGGATGGTGGAAAGATCGTCGACGACCAGGAAATGCTGTTCCATTTTTTCCATTGCCAGGCTCCTCAATCAAAAAAAGACAGGCAGGTTTGATACCGCTTTTCGAGACCTGCAAAGGTCGAGGTGGCAGAAAGCGGAACAGGCTTGTGGCGGACGAAAAAAGAAGGCCATCGGTGATGTGCCACCGCTGCCTGCCCGATACCTGCCCTGATGCTGCGCAGATTAGCAATGAAGCGTGGAGGCGTTAATCATACGAAGGTGTTAAGACGTCAGCGCCAAGGGGGCTGCTGGCCGCTCGCAATGGCGCGCTGGTACTGCTGCACCGGTCGGCAGGGTCAGTTTGCACGCATGCACATTGGCCGCAGGGACGTACGGGGGCGCTTTCCCATACCATGGTGCTACATCGCGTCGCGGGAGGGGACGCCATAATGTGCAGCGACAATTCGGCGTCTTTAAGGAGCCGGATCGGACGGGAACCTGAGCCTCGGGTAAAGGGGGGGACAGGGGATACAGGGCGTTCACGGCGATGCCGGCCTGCAGGTCAACGCAGGGCGATGTCGTGAAACAGAATAACAAGATGCATCTTCCGAACGGAGCACTATGGACCTCCATACCCTCGCAGCGTGGGTGGCAGCGATTTCCATCATCATGGCCATGATCAGGCTGGCCGGGCTCTGGCGCCTGCGTCGGCGCCTTGTGGCCAGGCTGGGCAGATCAAGCGGGTCCTGCCTGGGCAACAAGATCTACCTGCACAACCTGAGCGCCCGCCCGCTGGCGCTGACCCGCTGGAGAATCTACGTGGCCGAAGGCCTGCTGCAACCGCAGGAGGTCAAGGAGATCACCTGCTTCGGGGGCAGTGCAAAGGAAGCCATGGGAGCCAGGGGAGCAGACAGCATCGTGATCGAGGCACGCTGTTCGCACATCCTGTTCTTTTCCGACGAGGGACTGTTCAACAGCAGCGCCGATCTGCGCGACGGTCGGCGGCTCTATATCGGCATCGAGACTTCCGATGGCCGGGTATCCACTTGCTGCCTGTATCCATCCAACCACCCCTGGCCAGCCTTGCAGGCCTTGCTGACGGCCTTGTGGAGCAGGCAGAAACGGTTTGCGCGGGAGTGATATACCAACGCTTCAGAGTTCTCCGGTTTCAAGGTCTCCATGCCTCAGGATCAGAGCGCCGTGACGCCGGAACGCCGGAACGCCGGAACGCCGGAAAGTCGGAAAGTCGGAAAGTCGGAATGCGGGGGAGACCCTTGAGCGATAAGGGTGGTAGTGTCTAGTGCGCCACCAGTCGCAGACGGGCCGCCTTGGGACACCACGGCGGTGTGCGAAATTCCTCAATCAGGAAGTCGCGCAGGCGCTGCACCTTGGGAGGAAGATAGGCACGCGTCGGATAGAGGACGTGGGCCATCATGTCGTGCTGGCCGATGGACCAGTCGGGGAGCAGTTCCACCAGTTCGCCCGAGGCCAGGGCAGCGTTGACGATGAAATCCGGCTGGATCGCAACGCCTCTTCCACCGATGGCCATCGCCCGGCAGGTGGCGCCGTTGTTGACTTGCATGCTGGAACGCATGCGGGCGATGGCGGTTTCTCCCTGCGCATTGCAGAAGTGCCATTCGTCGCCGTTGGATTGCAGGCTGTAGGAAATGAAGGGGAACTCGCGCAAGTCGGAAGGGTGGCACGGCACGCCGGCTTGCCGCAGCAAGGCCGGCGAGGCACAGACCTTCATCCGCACCGGCGCCAGTGGCCTGGCGATCATCCGGCTGTCCGCCATGGCGCCGATGCGGATGGCCATGTCATAGCCGCCTTCGATCAGGTCCGTGGTCTTGTCGGACAAGGTGATGTTGAGTTCGATACGGGGATACTGTTCGGCGAACTTGCCCCAGAGCGGGGCCAGCTGTTCGACGCCGAAGTCGTGCGGTGCGCAGACCCGCAGCCGGCCGATCGCCTGGTCCGAGCTCAGACCGACTTCGTTCTCGACATCCTGCAGGGCGCCCAGCAACTCCTTGCTCTTGGCAAAGTAGACGCGTCCTTCTTCAGTGAGAGAGAGGCGGCGCGTGGTGCGGTGAAGCAGACGTATGCCCAGGAACTGCTCCAGTTCCGACACGTGGCGCGACACCGCGGGTTTCGACAGACCCGTCACATCGACGGCACTGACGAAGCTGCCGGTCTCGACGACGGCAACGAAGGCTTCCATGGCCAGCAGCTTATCCATATGGCGGCCCCTCAGCGACGGCGCAGGCCGAGGGAGAGGGCGGCCCGCACACCATAGCGGCGCAGGATCGGCAAGGACAGACTGGCGCTGAGCAGGACCTGGCTGAAGAGGGGCATGGCGGTTGGCTCCGGTGGGTAGTGCAGTTGTGCCAGAGAGTGCCACGTGCGCCAGGCTTTGGTAATAAGACCTTGGGATGATAGCCCTAGCCGATGCGGCTAGGTGATCTCAGTGCGGGCGTTGGCGCGCGACCACGTCGGCGGTGACCGTCCCCTGCTTGCCGCCAAACTGGAAGATTACGTAGTTGCTGAGCTGGGCAACCTCGTCGTCAGTGAGTGCGGCAGCAAAGGCGGGCATGAAGACCTCGTGTTCGCCTATCCGCATCCGTGCGCCGTGCAGGATGGTCTGCACCACGTTCTGTCCCGAGCGGTCATTGACCGAGCGCGCGCCGAGCAGGGCCGCGTAATGCGTTTGCGGACCCTGGCCGTTCCACTGATGGCAGCTGGCGCAACTTGCTTCGAACAGTTTCAATCCGGCTTGCAGATGGGACGGCGTCTGCGGCGAGGGAGAATAGGCCATCGAAGTCGTCACCGCCGGTGGCCTGGCGTTGATGGACGTCGGCTTGTCGCCGACCTGCGGGGCGACGCTGCGCAGATAGCTCATGATGGCCTGGATATCCTTGGGGTCGAGATACTGCAGGCTGTTTTCCACTGCTTCACCCATCGGACCACCGGCCGAGCCGCGCCCGTCGGCATGGCCGGATCGCAGGTACTGGTACAGCTGTGCGTCGGTCCAGGCGCCGATCCCGTGTACCGGGTCGGAAGTGATATTGGGGGCGTGCCAGCCGTTGACGTCGGCCCCGGAGAGTTCCCTGGCCTGGTTGAGCGCGAAGCCGATATTGCGGGGTGTATGACATTCCGTGCAGTGCGCCAGGGCGACGGCGAGGTAGGCGCCGGTGTTCCATTGGGCCGACTTGTCTGGCGCCGGCTTGAAGCGCTCGCTACGGAAGAAGGCGGCATTCCAGAAACCCATGGCCCAGCGCTGATTGAACGGAAAGGAGAGCTCCGGCTTGCGGGTTTCCTGCGTGACCGTGGGCAGGCTGAAGAGATAGGCCTTGATGGCCAGGACATCGTCGCGGCTCAGCTGGGTATAGGAGGTATAGGGGAAGGCCGGGTAGAGGTGCTGGCCATCCTTGCGGACGCCCTCGTGCAGTGCGCGCACGAAGTCGTCGTCGCTCCAGTTGCCGATGCCGGTCGTCTTGTCGGCCGTGATATTGGAGGAGTACAGCGTGCCGAACGGCAACTGGAAGGCCAGGCCTCCGGCAAAGGGCTCGCCTCCCGCCACCGTGTGGCAGGCGATGCAGTCGGCGGCCTTGGTCAGGTACTGGCCGCGCTGGATGCGCGAGGCCTCGGCCGGCGCACCGTAGACCACCGGCGTCGGGCCGGCGGGCGCTTCGGGTCGTGCCAGGCAGGCATAGGCGGCCGCACCGATGGCGGCGACGACCAGGGCGGCGCTCATGAGAAGTCGTTTCATGCCGCTGCCTCCGGGTTGGATGGTGCAAGGTCGAAGGTTTTCAGCAGCGTATGCTGCGGCCGGGCCAGCAGAGCGCGGCGCACCGGCAACTCGCGCAGGCGCACCCCGGTGGCGGCGTAGATGGCATTGGTCAGGGCCGGCGCAGCAATGGCGGTGCCGACTTCGCCGATGCCGCCAGGTGCTTCGGTACTGTTGACGATGTGAACCTCGACGGCGGGCGTTTCGTTCATGCGGAGCATGCGGTAATCATTGAAATTGCCTTGTTCGATGGCCCCGTCGCGCAGGGTGATTTCGTTGAACAGCGCGGCGCTCAGTCCGAACAGCAGTCCGCCCTGGATCTGGGCCTCGATGGAGCCGGTATTGACGGCGATGCCGCAATCGACCGCGACCACGGCGCGCCGCAACTGCACCTCGCCCTGCGGCGTGACCTCGACATCGACCATGGCACAGACCCGGGTGCCGAAGGGTTCGGCCAGGGCCACGCCACGGCCCGCACGATTGGAAGAAGCGGTCCGCACGGGCTGCGAACTTCCCCAGCCCATTTTGGCGGCGGCCAGTTTCAGGACCGCGGTCGAACGCGGGTTGTTCTTCAGCAGGGCCAGACGCCACTCCACGGGGTCGCGCCTGGCGCGGTGCGCCAGTTCATCGAAGAAGCTCTCCACGATGAAGATGTTGTGCAGCGCGCCCACCCCGCGCCACCAGCCCACGAGGAGGCCTGGTGGCATGTCGTGACGCACCCATTCGACTTTCATGCTGGCGATCGCATAGGGGAGCTCGGCCACGCATTCGATGGCGTCCCCGTCCATGCCGTTCTTGCGCATGCCACCGGGACGCCAGCGGCCCAGGACGGTGCCGCTGCAAACGCGGTCGCCGTACCAGAGCGGCATGCCGTTCTTGTCCACCACGGCGGAAATGACGTCGTGATACATCGGTCGCACGATGTCATGGCGGATATCTTCTTCACGGGTCCAGACGATTTTCAGCGGATGGGGGACCAGCCGGGCGAAGCTCACAGCCTGGTCGACGTAGTCACTCTCCAGACGTCGGCCGAAACCGCCTCCCAGATACTGGCTGTGCAACACGATCCGTTCGACCGGCAGCCCGGTGATCCGGGCGGCGTTGGCAACTACCCGGGTGGGGACCTGGGTGCCGGCCCAGATCTCGCAGCGGTCACTGCGTACATGTACAGTGGCATTCAGTGGTTCCATGGTCGCATGCGCGAGCATGGGCAGCTTGTAGGTCGCCTGGATGAATTCGCCGGCGGGGCGGCTGCCCACTTCACGACCGACAATCGCCTGGCCGTTGGCCTGGCTGCGGGCCAGGTCTTCACGCAGTTCGCGGGTGGTGAGGCGGGCGTTGGGGCCGTGCTGCCACTGGATGTCCAGGGCTTCCATGCCCCGTTTGGCGGCCCAGAAGTTGGTGGCCACGACCGCCACCGCATTGTCGATGCGGAGCACCTCGATCACGCCCGCAATGGCGCGGGTAGCGCGGTCGTCGACGCCGACCAGTGTGCCGCCGAAGGTCGGACAGGCCTTGACGGTAGCGATGCGCATGCCCGGCACGGCCACGTCGATGCCGAATCGCGTGACGCCACGGACCTTGTCAGCGGAATCCAGGCGCGCCATGGGTTTGCCGATGAGTCTGAACTGCGCCGGGTCCTTGAGCTTGACCTCACCCGGGTCCGGCAGGCGGGCGACGGCCTGTGCGACCTGAGCGTAGCGGAGGCTGCGGCCCGATGGAGGGTGGTGGATGACGCCCCGTTCGACCACGCAGGAGGACGGCTGCACCTTCCATCTGGCGGCGGCAGCCGCCACCAGCAGCGTGCGGGCGACGGCGCCGGCCTGGCGCAATTCGGTGAAGGTGCTGCGGGTACTGGTGGAGCCGCCGGTGATCTGCGCCTTGAGGAGCTTCATGCCATAGAGTTCGTCGCTGGGCGGCGCGTGTTCGACCTGGATCTGGTCCAGGTCGACATCCAGTTCTTCAGCTAGCAGCATGCAGGAGCCGGTGTAGATGGCCTGCCCCATCTCGACCATCGGCATGACCAGGCGGATGGCGCCGTCGGCGTCGATGCGGATGAAGGCGTTGGGGGCGAAGGCCGGGGCGCCGTCGGCAACCGCGGCCGCCGCATCGGCGGCCTGGCGATGCGGGGATACCAGCGCCATCGCCTGACGCGGCGCGCCCAGCCAGCTGAAGGCCACCGACAGGCCGGCCGCCTTGAGCAGGCGACGGCGGTTGGGCGAGAAGCTGTTCGGGCGGCTCATTTGCGGCCTCCCGGTGCGCTCACAGGGATGGCCTGGGTGACCTCGATCTTGCCGCTGGCGGCTTGCTTGATGGCCGCGCGAATGCGCACGTAGGTGGCGCAGCGGCAGATATTGCCGGACATCGCGGCATCGATGTCGTCGTCGGTGGGCGCGGGATTGCGCGCCAGCAGTGCCGACGCCGACATGATCTGGCCGGACTGGCAGTAGCCGCACTGGACCACGTCCACGGCCAGCCAGGCATCCTGGATGCGCTTGCCGGTGGGGGTCTGGTCAATTGCTTCGATGGTGGTGACCTGGCGGCCGCCGACGGCAGACACCGGCAGCACGCAGGAGCGCACCGGGTCGCCATCCAGGTGGACCGTGCAGGCGCCGCACTGGGCGATGCCGCATCCGAATTTGGTGCCAGTCATTCCGATCACATCACGGAGCACCCACAGCAGCGGGGTGTCGCCAGCGATGTCCACCGTGTGCGGGTGGCCGTTGACCTTGAGCGTAAAAGACATGGGGAGACTCCGGGAAATAGGTCCGACTGACCGCTACGCAGGGTAGCAACGATGGAAGAGGGCGATAACTATACAAAGGTGTTAAACCGCCAGCATTCACACACGTGTGCATACACCTGCATACGTGTGTGAATGCTGGACGGCATGTACATAGCGGCCGTAGCGCCTTACATGGTCAGCACGATCTTGCCCACGTTCAGGCCATCTTCCATGCGCTGCTGGGCGGCACCGGCCTGGGCCAGCGGATAGACGCTGTCGATGACCGGGTTCAGGCCGTCCTTGCCGAACTGCGACAGCCAGCGCTCCTTGAAGCGGCGCGACATGGCGTGCTTGACCTCTTGCGAACGTGACTTCATGACCGTGCCGATGATCTGCAGGTGACGATAGAGCAGGCGATCCAGCGGAATGCGGGCGTTTTCGATGCCGCCCATGATGCCGATCTGCACCATGCGTCCACCAAAGTCCAGGGAGTTCACGTTGCGCTCGAAATAGGGCGCGCCGATGAAGTCGAGGATGAGGTTCACGCCGCGATTGTCGGTCAGCCTGGCGACCACTTCGGCGAAGTCGTCGGTCTGGTAGTCGATGGCGTGGTCGGCCCCCATCTTGCGCACCAGCGCATGGGCGCTGGCTTGGGCAGTAGTGATGACGGTGGCGCCCACCGCATGGGCCAGCTGAACCGCCGCACCGCCCACGCCGCCTGCGCCGGCATGCACCAGCACGGTTTCGCCCGGCTCCAGCTTGCCCAGGTAGATGAGCGCTTCATGCGCCGTGACGAAGACTTCGGTGATGGCCGCCGCCTGGACATAGTCCAGGCCCTCGGGGATGGGCATGGCCATGCGGTAATCGATGCGCGCCATCTCGGCATAGGCGCCACCGCCGACGATGCCCATGACGCGGTCGCCCACCTGGTAGCCCGTCACTTCACTCCCCACGGCGACGACTTCACCGGCGATTTCCAGGCCCATGATGGTGGAGTCGCCGAAGTCGGGCCAGCCATAGCCACCGCGACGGTGGGTCAGGTCGGCGCGATTGACGCCGGCGGCATGGGTGCGCACCAGCAGGTCGGTTGGGCGGAGCACGGGGTCGGGGGCGTCGCCGATTTTCAGGACGTCAGCAGCGCCGAATTGTTCAAAGAGGATGGCTTTCATGGTGGTGGTTCTTTCTATGTTCAGGAGTGGAAAGGTGGGAAGTGGCGCCGTGAATCCGTCACGGCGCATCAGCCGGTTCAGGTGCTTGCGTCGTCCTGCCCGGAAAGGGCCGCATTGGCATAGGCCGATGCCGTGATGGCTGCCGGGAAGCCGGCGTAGAAGGCCAGATGCGTGATGGTGGCGCTCAGCTCGGTCCGGGTCAGGCCGTTCTGGATGCCCCGGTGCAGGTGGGCGGGTAATTCGTCGGCGTGGTTCATCGCGATCAGGCAGGCAATGGTGATGAGACTGCGGTCGCGCGGGGCGAGGTCGCTGTCATTCCAGACCTCGGCGTAGAGTGGTGCCTCGACCAGATCCGACAGCTTCGGCGTGAAGGCCCGGGCTGCGGCGCGGGGGCTGGTGAAATCGATGGGGGTCATGATGCTTCCTTGGTCGTATTGATCCGCTGATCCGCGAATCCGTTGTGGTTTCAGGCCTGGCTGATGAACTTGTTGGTCAGGTAATGGTTGATGCCCTCGATGCCCCCTTCGGAGCCGTGGCCGCTTTCCTTCATGCCGCCGAAGGGCAGTTCGGTGGCGATGATGCGGTACTGGTTGATGCCGATCATGCCGGCCTCCAGGCCATCGCCGACGTCCAGCACGGTGCGGGCGTCGCGGGTAAAGGCATAGGCCGAGAGTGCATAGGGCAGACGGTTGGCCTCGACCAGGGCGTCCTCCAGCTGCTCGAAGGGGCGCAGCACGGCGATCGGGCCGAAGGGCTCTTCGTGCATGACGCGGGCGCTCATCGGCACCTCGGCCAGGACCGTGGGTGCAAAGAAATAGCCAGGGCGGTCGATGCGCTTGCCGCCGGTCAAGACCTTGGCGCCCTGTGCCACGGCATCGGCGACCAGGGCTTCCATCTTTTCCAGCTGGCGCGGATTGGCCAGAGGGCCGACCTGGGTGGCCGGGTCCATGCCGTCGCCCACCACCAGCTTGCGGGTGGCTGCCACGAATTGCTCGGCAAAGCGTGCGTAGACGCTGCGCTGGACCAGGAAGCGGGTCGAGGAGATGCAGATCTGGCCGGTCCCGCGGAAGCGGTTGGCGGCACCGCCTGCGGCGGCGGCATCGATGTCGGCGTCTTCGAACACCAGCACCGGACCATGACCTCCCAGTTCCAGGGTGATGGGCTTGACGCCCGCGGCCGCCCGTTGCGAGAGCAGGCGCCCCACCGGGACCGAGCCGGTGAAGGCCACCTTGCGGATGACAGGGGAGGCAATCAGATGCGCCGACACCTGGTCCGGCACGCCGAACACGATCTGCAGCACGCCCTTGGGCAGACCGGCGTCGTCCAGGCAGCGCGCCAGGGCCAGTGCGGTGGCCGGGCTTTCCTCGCCGGGCTTCAGGATCACGCTGCAGCCGGCCGCCAGCGCGGCCGACAGCTTGCGGGCCGGAGTAATGGCCGGGAAATTCCAGGGAGTGAAGGCTGCCACCGGGCCGATGGCCTGGCGCTTGACCAGCTGCTGCACGCCCGGGCGGTTGGCCGGTACCACCCGGCCATCGATGCGACGTGCCTCTTCGGCGAACCATTCGAAGTAGTCGGCTGCGCGCAGGACTTCGTCGCGGCTTTCGGTGAGGGCCTTGCCTTCTTCCAGTGTCATCAGGGTGGCGATGTGCTCGCTGCGTTCGCGCATCAGCGCTGCGGCATCCTTGAGCACCCGTGCGCGCTGCTCGGGAGCAGTGCGGCGCCAGACGTCGAAGGCTGGAGTGGCGGCGGCCAGTGCCAGGTCGAGGTCGGCAGCGCCGGCCATGGGCAGGCGGCCAAGGGCGGCACCGGTGGCGGGATTGATGACGGGCGCGGTATCGCGCTGGCCGGCCTCCAGCCAGTTGCCGTTGATGAAGAGGTAGAGCGGGTCGTAACTAAACTTTTGCATGATGTTCTTCCTGAAGGGGATTCGGTAGCATGTGGACTTGCTGCAGGAAGAAGATTAAAACCGGGGCCGGTGCTTGATAAGACCGAGCCGGCCCACAATGGCTATGCAAGGAACGCACAAATGCAGTCAGAAAAATTCGCGGAGTTTCTCGGCGTCTTCGCCGATGTGGCAAGGGAGGGCAGCTTCTCCGGCGCCGGTCGTCGTCGTGGCCGCACGCCATCGGCCATCGGGCGCCAGATCGACACCCTGGAAGCCTATCTCGACACGCCCCTGTTCCTGCGCTCGACCCGCCTGCTCACGCTCACCGATGCCGGCGAGGCCCTGCTGGTGCGGGCCAGACAGATTCTCGATTCGCTGGAGGATGCCCAGCAGGAGCTGGCCTCCATGAAGGGGGCGGTGACCGGAATCTTGCGCGTGGCCTGTTTCCCGACCTTCGGCAAGCGCTATGTTTTGCCGGCCATGGGGGTGATGGCGCGGCAGTATCCCGATCTGCGCCTTGAGCTGGACTTGACCGAACGCCTGGCCGACCCGGTGGCGGAGCGACTGGACCTGGTCATCCGCATCGGCGACATGGCCGACAGCACCCTGATCGGCACCCGCATCGCCACCCAGACCCGTATCCTCTGCGCCAGCCCGCACTACCTGGCTCGTGCCGGCACGCCGGCCTCCATTGCCGATCTGGCCTGCCATCGGCTGGTCGACAAGATGCATGGTTCCGATCTGCTGGGCTGGGCCGATGTGCTCGGCCAGCCGGCCCGGGCGGCGAGCGCCCAGCCGGTGTTCGCCTGCGACGACTTCGAAGCGATGCGCTTGGCGGTCGGAGAGGGAATGGGAATCGGCTATCTGCCGGACTGGGTGGTGGGCCCCGACATCAAGGCCGGGCTGCTGGTGCAGTTGTTCCCGGAGTGGTCGGCGCAAGCCTGCGCGCAGACCGGCATCCACGCCCTGCGCGCGCTGCGGCAACCACCGGCGCGGGTGACGGTCCTGCTCGATACGCTGCGCGCCCATATCGGATTGCCGCCGAGCTGGGCCGTGAATGCTGGTGTCGCCTAGCACATGCGCGAGGCTGTCTGAGCGCAGCCTTAGCCTAGCCCCAGAGCAGTTGATGCTGCACTGAAATACCGCAGACTCAGCCTGCCTTGCCCGGTTTGTCCGGCCGTTTATCGTCGTCCGTAGATTCGTCCGAACGCTTGATGCCCAGCATTGCCGCGATCCGCACCAGCTCGGTCAGCCTGGTCGTGGAGAACTTGCGCATCAGATGGCGGCGATGGATCTTGACCGTGCCTTCGTTGATTTCCAGCAGCGCGGCAGTGACCTTGTTCATGTAGCCGGCCACCACCAGCGCAAAGACTTCCCGCTCGCGCCGGGTCAACGACGCCAATTGCTGGCGTCGCATCCGGATTTCCTCACGCTGCTTCCAGCGTATCGATTCGATCTTTTCTGCCTGCTGTACCGCGGCGCGCAGCTCCGTGGGCCTGACCGGCTTGGTCAGGAATTCGATCGCCCCCTGTTTCATCGCCTGGACCACGGTGGGAATGCTGCCCTGCGCCGTCAGGAAGATGATGGTCGGCGCCTCCCCGGCACTGCGCAGACGCTGCTGGAAGTCCAGCCCGTCGATTCCGGCCAGCTTCAGTTCCAGGATCAGGCAGGAGGGCGCGTCGGCCTTGCGCCTGTTCAGATAATCGGCCTCGTCCGCATGGAAATGGACTTGCCAGTGCTGCCCCTGGCCCTTGAGCGAAGAGCGGATGGCACGGAGGGATTTTTCATCGTCATCGATGACATGGATGTTCAGACGCACGAGCGACCTGCGAGGGAGAAAGGGTGGGCGACGCTGCCTGGCGTGGCGGCTTGATCTGGAGCGCAGCTTAAGACAGGCGATGCACTTCGATAAGCTGCCTGCGGCCATCAACCGTTTTGCGCGGGACGCACAAATCGGGGCGCCTGCCCCGTCCGGCGGGGGGAGGCTATCGCTGGTATGGGGTGACCCATCCTTTGGTATAGCTAGACGCCTGGTGCGGAGATTTGCAACACTGATGCCTGTCCGAGATGAAGTCTCCGGTCTCTGACGTTCCCTGTTGTTGTTGTTGTTGTCGACTCCCGCCAGTACTCCCTCTGGCGTTCAGCCGCCCGTCGTGATTTCCGACGGGCGGTCTTTTTTATGCAGCGGGGCTTGCATGGGTGATCGGCCGGGATGGCGTGGCGGGTTTGGACAGCCGACCCCTTCGGCAGGCAATGAAAGCCAGGTCGAATGCCGAGAGGGGCGACCGTCGAGTCAATCAACAGCCGCTGATCATCGGATGAGTGAGCTTTTTGTCCTACGGGATGATTTTGCTTTGCGAGCGATAGATGACGACCAGTGCGCGTGCCTCGCCGTTCAGGCTGCGCCCACGATGAGGAATGCGCGAATCGAAGTAGATGCTGTCGCCAGGGGAGAGTAGCCAGGTTTTATTGCGGCTATCGATGGTGGCTTCAAATTCGACTTCTCCTTCCAGAATGAACATGAATTCTTCACCTTCGTGTTCAAAGCGGATATCGCGGTCCACCTTGGATGGAAACACCATGATGAAGGGTTCCATCTGCTTGTGGTGTCGCTTGTGGGCCAGGGCGGTGTAATCGTAGCCGAATGAGCTGCCACCTTTGATGACGGACTCCCGCTGCCAGGAGCGAACCACGCAAAGTGCGTCGCTTTGATCGTCAACTTCTTCTGGCTCCAGCAGATCAGCCACATCCGTCTCCAGGACCTGGGCAATTTTGATCAGCGTGCCGATGGGAGGGATGACCTTGGAGTTCTCTATTTTGGAGAGATATCCCTTTGTGAAGCCGGTGGCCGCTGCCAGCTGATCCTGTGTGAACCCCCTGGCCGCGCGCAGTTTTGAAATGCGCTTGCCGAGCTGCAGCTCGATGGCCGTGGGGCTTTCTTCTTTGACTGGATATTCTTCGCTATTCATTTGCCGCATTGTTGATAATGGGGGCCGCAGCCAGGTTGGCCGCACGCGCATGGGTGTACTCCATGATGCGGGCGGTCTGGTCCGCTACGTCACTTCCCAAGTATTTTTCCAGCAAGTAGAGGGTGGCGTCGATGCATCTGGACACGCCGCCGCCCGTAATGATACTGCCATTATCAGTTAGCAAGGCTGCCTTGACGTCAATCCCCGGGTATTGCGATCTCATGATCTCCAATGGGACCTGTTCACCGGCTGCGACCTCCACCTTCGTTGTCGCGACCTGACCTTCCAGCAGGCCCGCAGCAGCCAGGATCATGGCGCCGGTGCAAACGGATGCCACCGTGGCGCGTCCGGCCATCTTCTGCAAGAACGTCAGCGCAGCCTGGTCTGTGCAGCATTGCTGCCATCCGGGGCCGCCCGTGACGATCAGCGTATTGATGGGCGGCAATTCATCAAATCCGTAGTCGGCGATCACCGTCAAGCCATTGGCAAGCCGAACCGGCCCCGCCGCTGCCGCTACTGTCCAAAAGCTGATCTCAGGCGCGATGCGACGCGCCATGGACAGCACGCCGATGGTGGCCAGGTCAATTGGTTCGACCCCTTCATAGATAAACACGCCAAATTTCATGATTTCCTCTTCGTGATGAATGTGGGTGGGTATGGTCATTATATGAAACTTTGACGATAAATGTTTCATGGCATGAAATATGCAAGGCTTGACTTCAGCTGGCCTGAATCGCATATTTATGCATGATATTGAGGATTTAGTGGGTTTCATGCTTGTGCGGGACGTTCCAAAATGGTGAGCAAGGTTTCCTGATGTGATCATTTTTGGAGGGCGGCAGTTTCCCGGAAGTTCAACGAACATCGTTTTCGAAAGGACATCAGCATGACAACCAGTTACGACCTGCACGCCCGTGTGCACGATGCAGGCAGTCAGCGCAGCCTGCGTTCCGTGGTTTTCGCCAGCACGATCGGCACCATCATCGAGTGGTACGACTTTCTGATCTACGGTATGGCCGCCGCACTCGTGTTCAACAAACTGTTCTTCCCAAGCATCGATCCTTTGCTGGGGACGTTGGCCGCGTTAGGAAGCTATGCGGTCGGTTTTCTGGCCAGGCCATTAGGCGGTGCGATTTTTGGATATTTCGGCGATCGGCTGGGAAGAAAATCCATCCTCATGCTCACGCTGGTCATGATGGGCTTGGGCACCTTCCTGATCGGTGTGCTGCCGACCTACGCCCAGATCGGTATCTGGGCGCCCATCTTGCTGATCTCCTTGCGCTTCATTCAAGGCATTGGCCTGGGAGGAGAATGGGGTGGCGCCTCGGTCATGGTGCTGGAGCACGCGCCAAAAGAGCATCGAGGGCTTTATGGCAGCCTGGTGCAAGTGGGTTTCCCCATCGGTCTGGTGGTGGCAACACTGGTGTTCGGCGTGATCGCCAAATTGCCGGAGGCTGACATCCTGGCCTGGGGATGGCGGGTTCCCTTCCTGATCAGCGCAGTGTTGATCCTGTTGGGCATGTTCATCCGCAGTAACGTGAGCGAGTCGCCTGTGTTTGAGGAGATGAAGGCGCGTCGGGAGATTGTGAGCAATCCCGTGAAAGAGGCCATCTTCAAGCATCCCAGGAGCTTCCTGGTCGCTGTCGGCTTGAAGATATCGGAAGTCTCCTGGGTCTACATGTTGACGGTCTTTGTCGTGGTCTACGCGACAGGCACGCTGAAGCTACCCAAATCCATGATTCTGGACGCCATCCTTGTGGCAGCGGCGGTCGAGCTCATCACCATTCCTCTGTTTGGATTTCTGTCTGATCGGATTGGTCGCCGGCCACTGTATTTCATTGGCGCGATCTTTACCCTGGCCTTCGCATTTCCTTTGTTCTGGCTATTGGAAATGAGGACGCCCGAGATTGTCATGCTCACCATTGTTGTTGCAATGAGTCTGGGGCATGGCCTGATGTTTGCCCCCGAATCGACCTATTTCCCGGAGCTGTTCGGGGCCAATGTGCGCTATAGCGGCGCATCGTTTGGATTCCAGGTGGCGGCAGCCCTGGGCGGTGGTTTTGCACCGGTGCTGGCAACGGCATTGGCCGGCTATATGGGAGGAACGGCCGGCGTGTCGGTGATGCTCATCGTGCTGGCGCTCATTACCTTGGTTGCAGCGATGTTTGCGCGTGAGACCAGGAACGAAGCACTTCTTAAATAACGAAAGGACGGACATGTTGGAAAGCAGGCTCGCGGAGATGAATTTGGTACTACCGGAATTGGGTGCGGCGGCAGGAAGTTTTGTCGGCTGCAAGAAGAGCGGGAATCTCCTGTTCATCTCTGGTCAGTTGCCATTGAAGGATGGCCGGCCCACCTTGGTCGGCCGGCTGGGTGAGAACGTGACCGTGGAGCAGGGTTACGAAGCTGCACAACAATGCGCACTCAATGTGCTGGCGCAGATCAAGGCCGCGATCGATGGCCGCTGGGACCGCGTTGCACAGGTAGTCCGCCTTGGTGGCTTCGTACGTTGCACTCCCGACTTCGCTGATGCCCCCAAGGTCGTCAACGGCGCATCTGACCTGTTCGTAAGTTTGTTCGGCGCCGCTGGCGCCCATGCCAGAGCCGCGGTTGGCGTCAGTTCGCTACCCATGAATGTTGCGGTAGAGATCGAAGCGGTTGTCGAAATTATTGCCTGAACCAAAGAGGAAAATCATGAATGTAGCAGCCAAGCTGAAGTATTACGGGTGGTCCAGTATTGCTCTGGAGACGTCGCACGGAGCGCTGTTCTTTGACCCTTTCTATCGTCCCTATTGCGGCGCCGAGTGGTTCCATCTCGACGATTTCATGCATGCCAAGTACATCTGCGTGACGCATGGCCACGAAGAGCATTTTCTGGACGTGCCGGAAGTGGCAAAGGCAACGGGCGCCTGCGTGATCGGCGCGCCGTCGCTTACCCGCTTCATGCAGCGCCGTCACAAATTTACGCCCGCGCAGCTGCGTGCCATCGAGCCGGCTTCCTTCGATAGCGTCTCCGTGCCGGGATTCAAGATTACGGCGCTGCCTTGGCAGCATCGCGACATCAATTTGTACAAGGCACTGACCAAGGCAGTCTTCAAGGGAAACACCACGCAACTGGCCTGGGCATGGAGCAGTGCCACGAATGCCCCGTTCTATTCTCCCTACACGGGATTTCATGTCGAGCTGCCCGACGGCACCACGATCCTGAATTACAACGAAGGCTTCAACAGCAAGATGACGGATGCTGAAATTGAAGCACTGGGCCGGCGCTTCAAGACTGACATCCTGCTGGCGGGCATGCAGCTGGATTTCATTCAGGATGTGGTCCGCGGTGTGGCTGCGCTCAAGCCGCAGGTGGTGGTCTTGTATCCGCCTCATGAGAAGTTCCATGAAATGATGGAGGTGAGCTCCCGCCCCTGGAGTGAATTCGCTGACGCGGTAAGAAGTCGCTTCCCGCATATTCGCGTCCACGTGGCCGAGCCGGGCTTTGAACTGGAAGTGCCCCAGAACCTGGTAACCTCGGTTCTGGATCAAGCTGCTTAATGTCGTCGAGAGGAGATGAAAAAATGGGTGCAATGGACAAGAGCTTTGATGATCGCCTGAGTGGTGAGCTTCAACCTACCCCAGGTGGGTCGGTATATATGAAACCCGAGGAAATGGACTGGAAGCCCTCGCAGTTTGAGGGCATCGAGATCAAGGTGCTCTATGAGAACAAGGAAATCGGCGAGATGACTTGCCTGCTGCGATGGCAGCCAGGCACTACCTTGCCGTTTCACAAGCATCCCGAGATCGAGCAAAGCTATGTCATCGAAGGCTCCTTCTCGGACCACGACGGCATTTGCCGCGCAGGCGAATTCGTCTGGCGCAAGCCTGGTTCCTTGCATGAAACGCATAGCGCAGAAGGCTGCACTATTCTGGCGATCTACCGGAAACCCAATATCTTCCGCAATAGTGCCGGGTTTGATGCTGCCGCCAAACAACGTATTGCAACGGACCACGCCCCGCGTACGCATCAGGCGCGATGACGCAATCCCGGCGGTGAAGCGCACCGGGCAATACCACCGACTTTCCACCGGGTTCAGCTCAGGTACTTGTTCAGCCGCTTTGCCGCATTGCGCAGATGCGTTTCTGCGGCAATTGCCGCGGCGACCGGGTCCTTGTCTTCGATGGCCTGGAGGATGGCCTTGTGCTCGTCCTGCACGGCCTGGATCAGATTGTTGTAGTTCGTCGCGGTGTTGCTGCGGGCCTGGCGGATCAGTCTTCTGACGTGCTGTTCCAGATACTCGTTGAGCATGCAGAAGTGCGGATTCTTGGTCGAGTCGACGATGGCCTGGTGGAACGCAAAATCCTCCTCGTCCCCCAGCTTGTCATTGATGATGGCGTACTCCATGCCGACCAGGGCCTTCTTGATCTTCTTGAGGTCTTCCGGCGTGCGGCGGATGGCCGCATAGCGGGCGGCTGCGGTCTCCAGCGTCACCAGCAGCTCGATGACGTGTTCCAGTCCCTCCGCATCGTTGAGGGCCGCCGCCTCGAAGCGGAAGGCCTGGCGTGAGCCGCGCTCGTTGACGAAGGCGCCGCGTCCCTGCTGGGCATTGACGATGCCTTCCGATTTCAGCTGGGACAGGGCTTCGCGCACGACCGAACGGCTCACCGAGAATTGCTCGCCCAGCTGTTTTTCGCTGGGCAGCTTGTCGCCCGGTTTGAGCCGCTGCTCGCGGATTTCTTCATTAATCCATTCAACAATCTCTTCGGTGAGGGATTGCGTGGGCAAGCGCTGTGTCGCGTTTTTCATGGGTGGATTGCAGCTGGATTAATTGATGTATAGACCGCCGTTGACCTGCAGTGTCTCTCCGGTGATGAATGAGGCCAGGGGAGAGCACAGGAAGGCAATCGAGCCGGCCACTTCTTCCGCAGTTCCCAGGCGGCCGAGGGGCGTGTTTTGCAGCAGCATCGGCCCCTTGCTGGCCAGCAGTTCCCGGGTCATCGGAGTGGCAATGATACCCGGAGATACCGCGTTGACCCGGGTTTTGGGAGCCAGCTCCAACGCCAGGCTGCGCGAAAAGCTGATCACCGCACCCTTGGCCGCCGCGTAGTGCGCATGCGCGTAGCTGCCGCGCTGCGCGGCCAGCGAAGCGAGGTTGACGATCGAGCTGTCCTCGCGCAGATGGGCAATGACCGCCTGGCAGATATGGAAAGTGCCGTCCAGGTTGATCGCCATGAGGCGCCGCCATTCTTCTTCTGTCATTTCCGCCACGCGCTTTTCGGGATAGATGCCGGCCGAGTGGATCAGGTGGTCGATCCCGCCATGGGTGCGGGCGCAGGCATCGGCCGCCTGGCGGCAGGCCTGGGCGTCGGCCACGTCCAGCTGGTGCAGGCTGATCTGCGCACTGGGGGCGATGCCAAGAATCTCTTCCTTGAGCGAAGCCAGGGCCTGAAGGTCGATGTCGGCCAGGGCCAGGTTGGCGCCATGCCGGGCAGTCAGCAAGGCGGTTGCGCGGGCGATGCCACCGCCGGCACCGGTA
The DNA here is from genome assembly GCF_022627865.1 of Herbaspirillum sp. C7C2. Taxonomy (NCBI): domain Bacteria; kingdom Pseudomonadati; phylum Pseudomonadota; class Betaproteobacteria; order Burkholderiales; family Oxalobacteraceae; genus Herbaspirillum; species Herbaspirillum sp. C7C2. Next base: position 315,201 of record NZ_JABXGI010000002.1, on the reverse strand, counting down.
ATGAAAAAGGTCTTGTCGGTGAATGCAATCATGGGGTCTCCTGTTGTTCTATGTTGGCGCTTCGTCCTGTAAGCCTTGCTGGGAGCGGCTTTCCAGGCGTAATGCAAAGTCGCTCACCTGTCCGGGATGCAGAGGCAGGGGTTGTTGACATCACAAAATCCGCTCTGTAGAATCGCTGCACAACTTGTCAGACAGGCTTAAAAGTTTATCAGACAAGTGCATAAAAACCTATCATGTCACCGCAAAAAATGCGGGATGACGGAAAAGAAGAGCGCTGCAAGGCGCCACTTGCGAAGGAGATACCGTGAGTCTGGCTGGAGCCGGGGAGCGCAGTGCGCAGGAGATGGCGTCCCCCATCATCAATGGACATACCCGGGTCATCGGTATCCTGGCCGATCCGATCGGCCATGTGCGGACCCCGCAGGCTTTCAATGCCCTGATGGCGAGCAAGGCAATCAATGCCGTGGTGGTGCCGCTGCAGGTGGCGCCAGACGATCTTGCATCGGTCGTGGCAGCGCTGGCCAGGGTCAGGAGCATGGCCGGCCTGATCGTCACCATTCCCCACAAGGAAAGCATCCTCTCCCTCTGCCATGAACTGACCGATGCAGCGCGCCAGGTCGGTGCGGTCAACATCGTGCGGTTTGATGCGGCGGAGGCGGGACAGGCAGAGGCCTCTGGTGAAGCAGGCATGCGCCTGGTCGGCAGCAATCTGGATGGCGAGGGATTCGTCGGTGGCTTGCTGGCCCAGGGGCATGCGCTGGTGGGGCGGCGGGTCTATCTTGCCGGTGCCGGTGGTGCCGGTAAGGCCATTGCACATGCCCTCGCGGCGCACGGCGCGGGTGCCATCGGCGTGTACAACCGCAGTGTGGAACGTGCGGGACATCTGGTGGCCGAACTGCGTCGCTACTACCCGCAACTGGATGCCCACGTGGCGACGGCGCATCCCGCCCATTACACCCTGGCCATCAATTCCACCTCGCTGGGTCTGAACCCGGACGATGCCTTGCCATTCGCCGTGGAAGGCCTGCCCACTGATGCGCTGGTGGCGGAGGCGGTCATGAAGGTGGAGTTGACCCCGTTACTGGCGGCAGCCCAGAGGCACGGACTGGCGCTGCACTTCGGCCGCTACATGATGCAGGCCCAGCTTGAAGGCATGAAACAGTTCCTTGGGTTGCGCTGAGAGGCGTGCCACCCCTTGAGAAGGGAGCCGCACCGGCGCGGCTCTCGCACGGAAGCCCGGGCGCCGGCAGTGCAAGACCTGGAATCCTACAAATATAACGGAGATGAGGTATGAGCAAGAATTACATCGGAGTGCCCCTGTCGTCGCTGTCGTCACTGTCCTCGCTGACATCATTGTCGGCCCTGGTCCTGGCCGCCATCGCATGTCCCGCCCAGGCCGCCGCGCCCCTGAAGATCGCGCTGGTGGAAACCCTGTCCGGCCCGCAGGCCTCGACCGGGCTGCTCTATCGCGCTGCAGTGAAGTACGAGATGGATCGCATCAACGCCGCCGGCGGATGGAACGGGCAAGCCGTGCAACTGGCCGAGTATGACAACCAGGGCGGACCTGCCGGCGCTTCCGACAAGGTCAAGGCGGCCATTGCCGCCGGTGCGCAGATCATCATCCAGGGTTCTTCGTCTGCCGTCTCCGGCCAGATCACCGAAGACGTGCGCAAGCACAACCTGCGCAATGCTGGCAAGGAAGTCCTGTTCATGAACATGGGCGGCGAGGCGCTGGAGCTGACCGGCGACAAGTGCCACTTCTATCATTTCCGCTTCACCACCAACGCCGTGATCCGCGTCAAGACGCTGGTGCCGGCCATGAAGGAGGCCAAGGAACTGGGGAGCAAGGTCTATGCAATGAACCAGAACTATTCCTGGGGCATGGACATGGACAAGGCCATCAAGGACGATGCCGCCGCCGGTGGCTACACCGTGGTCGAGAGCACCCTCCACGATGTCAACAAGATCCAGGATTTCTCTCCCTATGTCGCCAAGATCAAGGCCAGCGGGGCCGATACAGTCCTCACCGGCAACTGGTCCAACGATCTGCTGTTGCTGATGAAGGCCACACGGGCTGCCGGCCTGAAGGTCCGCTTCGGCACCGTCTTCCTGGACCAGCCGGGCAACATCGGCAATGCCGGCGACACGGCCCTGGGACACTTCATCTCGCACGCCTTCAATATCGAGACCAACAAGGCCACCGAGGAATTCGCCACCGACTACAAGGCCAAGACCGGTCACTTCCCGACCTTCATCGAGCCGCAGACCGTGTTCGGCATGCAGATGCTGGGCGAGGCCCTCAAGCAGGTCAAGCCCAGCGGCGACAAGATCAATGTCACCGAGCTGGCCAAGGCACTGGAAAAGGTCAGGATCGAGACGCCGATGGGCGAGACCTCGATTCGCGCCGCCGACCACCAGGTGGTGCTGCCCATCGTCGTGTCCCGCGTGGAAAAGAACGTCAAGTACAAGGTCGACGATACCGACATGGGCTTCAAGGTTATCAAGAAGTTCAGCGGCGAAGACGCCGTGAACCCGGTCCAGACCAGCTGCAAGATGCAGCGTCCCTCCTGATCTGACTCGCTGAGCGGGCGCCGTGCCTGTGCACGGCGCCGAATCGACATGGGCGGCCTTGCCGTCCCGTGCGGGGGACGGTCGTCCCGTTTTCTTGGAAGACGCTATGGAATTCTTTACCGTATCGCTGATCAACGGCACCATCTACGGCCTGTTGCTGTTCATGGTCTCGGCCGGGTTGACGCTCATCTTCGGCATGATGGGGGTGCTCAACTTCGCGCATACCTCCTTCTACATGGTGGGTGCCTACCTGGCCTATACCTTGCAGAAGTTCATCGGCTTCTGGCCTGCCGTGATCATTGCCCCCCTGATCGTGGGCCTGCTGGGCGTGGTCGTGGAACGCTGGTTCCTGCGGCGCGTGCATCGCTACGGTCATGCGCATGAACTGCTGCTGACCTTCGGCCTGTCCTTCATCATTGCCGAGATCATCAAGCTCTTCTTCGGCAATTACCCGGTCAACTACCAGGTGCCGGCTTCGCTCTCGTTTGCCGCGTTTCGCCTGTTCGGTACGGACTATCCCTTCTATCGCCTGATGATGGGCCTGGTCTCGCTGCTCATGTTCGGCCTGATCTACCTGCTTCTCTCGCGCACCCGCATCGGCATCGTCGTGCGCTCGGCGATCTATCGCCCGGCCATGGCGGAGACCCTGGGCCACAACGTGCCACTGGTCTTCATGGGTGTCTTCGGGGTGGGGGCCGCGCTGGCCGGCCTGGCCGGCGCCATCGCCGGCGCGTTCTATACCACCAATCCGAACATGGCCCTGGAGCTGGGTGTGCTGGTCTTCGTGGTGGTGGTCATCGGGGGCCTTGGTTCGCTGGAGGGCGCAATGCTGTCATCGATCCTGATCGGCCTGATCTCGTCCTTTGCCGTCGGCGTGGATGTCAGCCTGGCCGATGCGCTGGACTATGTCGGGGCAGGACAATGGGCGCGTGACCTGGGGGGCTTGATGACGCTGAAGGTCTCGTCGCTGGCCGCCACCATTCCGTTTGCGCTGATGTTGCTGGTATTGCTGGTTCGCCCCTCCGGGCTGATGGGTGAGAAGGAGTGAGTCACATGAACGAATCCACAAACAAGGTCTTGCCAGGCCTGCCCGGGTCGGCCGCAAAAATGCGACCAGACGTGTCACCAACCGTGTCCGCAACCGCGTCCCCAGCCACGTCACTGCGATCGCCGGCTGCAGTATCGCTGGCCTCGCGTCTGCTGATGGTGTCGGTGCTGCTGTTACTGCTCATCGCTCCCTTCGTTTTGCCCCAGGCGCTGGTGAATGCGGCTATCCAGATGCTCATCGCGGCACTGTTTGCAACGGCCTTCAATGTGCTGGCGGGGCAGGGTGGCATGCTCTCCTTCGGCCACGCGGCCTATTTCGGTATCGGTGCATTTGCCACCCTGCATGCGATGAATGCGCTGGGCGGTGCGGGGCTCCTGCCCACGCCGCTGCTGCCGATATTCGGGGCACTGGGCGGCTGTCTGCTGGGCCTGGTGGCGGGCTGGTTTTCGACGCAGCGTAGTGGTGTCTATTTCTCGATGATCACCCTGGCCTTGGCCGAACTGTTGCACGCGCTGGCACCGCACCTGACCAGCGTCTTTGGTGGCGAGGCAGGGGTGTCATCGATGCGCATGCCGGCCTGGGGCCTGTCCTTTGGCGAGCCGATGCATGTCTATTACCTGACCCTGGCCTGGGTGCTGGCTTCGTTGGGCGCCTTGTTCTTCTTCACCCGTACCCCCCTGGGGCGGCTCACGCTGGGTCTGCGCGAAAACGCCATGCGCCTGAAGTTCCTGGGCTATGACGTGCATGCCGCCCGGGTGATGGTGTTCATGATCTCGGCCAGCTTTGCGGGCGTGGCCGGTGGTCTGCTGGCGATGAACAATGAAGCCGGCAACTACGTGCTCTTCGATGTGCGCCTGTCTTCCGAGGTGGTGCTCAATGCCTATATCGGCGGTACCGGGGTGTTCTTCGGCCCGGCCCTGGGCGCGGCGGTGATGACCTTCTTCGGGTATGCGGTCTCGGACCTGACGCGCTCCTGGTTGCTGTACCAGGGTCTCATTTTCGTGGTGGTGATGATGTTCATGCCCAATGGCCTGTCGGGCGTGGTGCTGTGGTGGCAGCGCAGTCAGCGTAGCAGCGCGGTGCTGGCGCGCTATGCGGCGGGCTGGTCACTGGGCGCCCTGGCGTGTGCGGCGGCGGTGGTGTTTTCGGTGGAGCTGTTGCAGCGCGTCCTGGGCTCGGATTACCAGTCGCAACTGGTGGATGCCCAGCCATGGCCTGCGATCACCCTGTTTGGCCGTGACTGGCTACCCGGCGCGGTGAGCACATGGCTGTTGCCTCTGCTGCTGCTGGTGGCCGGTGGCCTGATCTTGAACCGGGTCACGCGTGCCTGGGACGCACTCAATGAAGAGGAGGCCGCATGAGCGCCGTCAACTCCATCCATCCCGTCAGCACCAGCCCGGCGGCACTGACCCTGCGCAACGTCAGCAAGTCCTTCGGCGAGGCGCACATCATCCGGGGTGTCGACCTGGAACTGCAGCGCGGCGAGCGTCATGCCTTCATTGGTCCCAATGGGGCGGGGAAGTCGACGCTGTTCCATCTCATCTCGGGCAACTTCAAGCCCAGCGCAGGGGAAATCCTGCTGGGAGAACTGCCCATCGGCGGGCTCAGTCCGGAACGCATCAACCGCATGGGACTGGCGCGTTCCTTCCAGATCACCAATATCTTCCCGCGCCTGTCGGTGTTCGAGAACCTGCGCCTGGGCGTAATGCAGCGCTTCGGCATGCAATACACGCTGTGGCGCCCGATCTCGCAGTATCGCAAGGTCACTGCACTGGCGGAGCAGTTGCTGGAGCAGGTCCGGCTGGTCCGCCATCGTGACACGCTGGGCGGGGAGCTTTCCTATTCCGAACAACGTTCGCTGGAGATCGGCATGACCCTGGCCTCCGACCCCAAGGTCTTGCTGCTGGATGAACCCATGGCCGGCATGTCGCGGGAAGAAACCGACTACACCGCCGAGCTCCTGCGCGAGCTTTCGGTGGGCCGCAGCCTGATGATCGTGGAGCACGACATGGATGTGGTGTTTTCGCTGTGCGACCGCATCAGTGTCCTGGTCTATGGCCAGGTGGTTGCAACCGGCACCCCCGAGGAAATTCGCAACAATGCGCAAGTACAGGAAGCCTATCTGGGCAAGGAGGTCGCAGCATGAGCACAGCAGCCACACCGGCACAGGCGCCGCTGCTGCAGGTACGCGACCTGCACGCGCACTACGGCAAGAGCCATATCCTGCAGGGTGTCAATTTCGAGGTCGGTCACAACGCCGTGATCAGTCTGCTGGGTCGCAACGGTTCGGGGCGCTCCACCACGGCCCGCGCCATCACGGGCCTGGTACCGCCCACCGGCGGCCAGGTCTTGCTGGACGGTCGTGATCTGGCCGGGCAACGTCCCTTCGCGGTATCGCGGGCAGGCATCGCCTTCGTCCCTGAGGAGCGCGAAGTCTTCGCCAACCTCAGCGTCGACGAGAACCTGCAGATGGGCATGCAACGCGCCCGCAACGATGCGCCCCAATGGACGGTGGCGCAGATGTTCGATTTCTTCCCGCGCCTGAAGGAACGCCGCAACACCAGGGCCGGCAATCTTTCCGGGGGCGAGCAACAGATGCTGACCATCTGCCGCTCGCTGCTGGGCAATCCGCGCCTGATCCTGATCGATGAGCCCACCGAAGGCCTGGCCCCCAAGATCGTGACCGTGGTGGGCGAGGCCATCCAGGAAATTCACCGGCGTGGCGTATCCGTGATCCTGATCGAGCAGAAGCTGACCATCGCCATGAAGATTTCCACCGGGGTCTGCCTGCTCGGTCATGGCCAGATCATCTTCAGCGGCACGCCCGACGAGCTTGGGGAGAATCCCCAGTTGCTCAAGGATTGGCTGGCGGTATGAGCCGGCAAGCGATTTCACTTCAAGAGACACCATGAGCGATCACACTATCGATGCGCATGCACTGCATGCCACCGCCAAATACAAGCAGTTTCCCGATCTGGCCAACCAGGTCGCCTTCATCACCGGGGCCGGCAGCGGCATCGGCCGTGCCATGGCCGATGCGTTTGCGGCCAATGGCACCCATTTGGCCCTGCTGGATGTCAACAGCGAATCGCTGGAGCGCGCCCGGGCGGAACTGCACCGGACCTTCCCGCAGATCGAAGTCGAATGCCTGGTCGCTTCCATCGTCGACGAAACAGCGGTGGAGGCAGCAACGGCGGCCGTCCATGCACGTTTCGGCCGCATCGACATCCTGCTCAACAATGCCGGCATCTCGGCCAATCGGCCGACCCTGGAACTGCCTGCACAGCAGTGGCGCCATGCCATCGACGTCAATCTGAACGGGGTCTTCTTTTGCGCCCAGGCAGTGGCCCGGCACATGGTGGCCCAGGGGAGCGGGGTGATCCTCAACACCGCGTCGATGTATGGCACGGTGGCCGCGCCCGAGCGCGCGGCCTACTGCGCCAGCAAGGCGGCGGTGGTGATGCTGACCAAGGTATTGGCGGTGGAGTGGGCGCCCAAGGGGCTGCGGGTGAATGCGCTTGCGCCGGGCTACGTCCACACGGCGCTGGTGCAGGAACTGGTCAGTACCGGCCGCATGGACCTGGCGGCCTTGAAGAAGCGTACGCCCGCCGGTCGCCTGGGTGAGCCGCACGAGATCGCCACCCTGGCCTTGTTCCTGGCCTCCGAACATGCCGCCTTCATCAACGGCCAGGCCATCGTGGCCGATGGCGGCTGGTCGGCCTATAGCTATCTCTGATCTTTTCTCCGGCCGCTCCGATGGTGCGGCCGCTATCACCGAATCAGTTTCTTCTCTGGAGAGTAAGCCCATGTCTGACCATATTGCACTCGCCCCGGCCGCGCCCTGGGTCGAACTGCGCACCACCGACGCCGACTGGAATGCCGCCGATCCCGGCTTGCTGGGCTCCCTGCTGGCGCACATGCATATCATCCGCGCCTTCGAAGAATCCGTGCTGGAACTGGCCATGGATGGCCTGGTGCATGGCCCGGCCCACTCCAGCGTCGGCCAGGAGGGTGGGGCGGCCGGTTCCATCCTGCCCCTGCTGGCGGCAGACCAGGTCAATGGCTCGCACCGGGGGCACCATCATTTCCTGGCCAAGGCATTGGCCTATCTCATGCCCGAAGGCATCGCGCCCACGGCCGAACTGACCCCGGCGGTCGAGCAGCTGCTGCAGCGTACGCTGGCCGAAATCCTCGGCCTGGCGCAAGGCTTCTGCCAGGGACGCGGCGGCTCCATGCACCTGCGCTGGGCAGAGGCGGGCGTGCTGGGGACCAACGCCATCGTCGGTGGCGGGGTACCGCTGGCAGCGGGTGCAGCCTGGGCGCACAAGCATGCCGGAACCGAGCATGTCGCCGTGACCTATTTCGGCGATGGTGCAGTCAACATCGGCTCGGTGCTGGAGACCATGAATATCGCCGCCGCCTGGAAGCTGCCGCTGTGCTTCTTCATCGAGAACAATGGCTACGCCGTCTCCACCACGGTGGACGAGGCCACGGCCGAACCGCGTCTGTCGGCACGCGGCGCTGCCTTCAACATCCCCAGCTGGAAGGTCAACGGCATGGACCCGCTGGCGGTGCACCTGGCCATGAATGAGGCCTTGCAGCACATGCGGGCCGGCAAGGGGCCGACCATCATCGAGGCCGATGTCTATCGTTTCTTCCACCAGAACGGCGGCTTCCCCGGTAGTGCTTTCGGCTATCGCAGCAAGGAAGAAGAACAGAGCTGGCGTCAGCGGGACCCGCTGGACCTGGTCGGCCAGCGCATGCGCGAACGCGGCCTGATCGACGAGGCCGGCATCCTGGCACTGCGCAATCGCATCAAGGCCGCCATGGCGCGGGCAGTACAGGCGCTGACGGAAGACGATCCGGCCCGGGCCGGCAAGAAGCGCATCCGCCCGGAACTCTGGCCCAGCCCGGATTTTCGTGATGTCGGTATCCGTGGCGATCTGTCGGAACTGGAGGGAGCGCGCACCGAGGAAGAAGCCGGATTCGGCGGCAAGCTGGCGCAGCGCAAGTTTATCGACGTGGTGGCTGATGTGATGGATCGTCGCATGGCCGTGGACGAGCGGGTGGTGGTCATGGGCGAGGACGTGCATCGCCTCAAGGGCGGCACCAATGGCGCAACCCGTGGCCTGAAAGACAAATATCCCGAGCGCACGCTGGGCACACCCATCAGCGAAAACGCCTTCTGCGGGCTGGGCGGCGGCATCGCCATGGACGGCCGCTTCCGCCCCGTGGTCGAGTTCATGTACCCGGACTTCATGTGGGTGGCGGCCGATCAGGTGTTCAACCAGATCGGCAAGGCACGTCACATGTTCGGCGGCGATATCGAGGTGCCTTTCGTCCTGCGTACCAAGGTGGCGATGGGGACCGGCTATGGTTCGCAGCACTCCATGGACCCCGCGGGTATCTTCGCCACCAGCCCGGGATGGCGCATCGTGGCGCCGTCCACGCCTTTCGACTATGTCGGCCTGATGAACGCGGCGCTGGCGCTGAAGGACCCGGTGCTGGTGATCGAACATGTGGACCTCTACAACAGCAGCGGTCCTGCGCCCGTGGATGACTTCGACTACCAGACGCCCTTCGGGCGCGCCGCTGTGCGACGTGCCGGCCAGGAGATGACGGTGCTGACCTATCTTTCCATGGTGGCGCACGCCCTGGAAGCCGTACAGCAGACCGGTATTGACGCCGAAGTGATCGACCTGCGCTGGCTGGACCGCGCCAGCCTCGACTGGGACACCATCGGCCAGAGCATCCGCAAGACCAACAATGTACTGATCGTGGAGCAGGGCGCGCAGGGTACTTCCTATGGCGGCTGGCTGGCCGACGAGATCCAGCGCCGCTTCTTTGACTGGCTGGACCAGCCGGTGCAGCGGGTGGTGGGTGGCGAAGCCTCGCCCAGCATCTCCAAGGTGTTGGAACGTGCCGCTGCCGCCCGTACCGAAGAGACCGTCGCCGGTCTGCAGCAGGTGATGCGCGACAAGGGCGCCCGCCTTGACGTTCGCTGAATACCGCCTGATTACCGAAAGGATTTGCCATGAGCATTGAGATGATCGTCCCCCTGGAAGTGGGCATCGCCTGTCGTGACCTGCCGGCGCTGCGGCGCTTCTATGAAACCACCATGGGTTTCAGCTTTGTGAGTGAAATCACCGTCCCTGCCGAGAAATCGGCACCCTCCGGCCTGTCTGCCGACGGCTACACCGTGGTCCGTCTGCAGACCCCCTATGGCGAACGGATCAAGCTGCTGGCACCCAGGACGCCACCTCGCGCCGAGACGCCTCCCGCCTACATCCTGGACCGCCCCAACGCCGCCTATCTCACCTTCATCGTGGCCGACATCGATGCCGCCATCGCCACCCTGCGCGCTGCCGGTATCGAGTTCATGACCGGTGCGCAGCGGGTGGAGGCGCGTCCCGGGGTGTATCTGGCGTTCTGCCGCGACCCGGAAGGCAATGTGCTGGAACTGGTCCAGTACAGCGACATCGCTGCCTATCGACCCGATCTCAAGAAAGAGGGGCAATGACATGGCAAAGCTGATCAAGATGCCGGAAATCGCCGCAAATGCGACCTCGGCGGTGATCATCCAGTGGTCCCGGAAGGAAGGAGAAGCCATCAAGGCCGGCGAGTGCCTGGCAGAGATCGAAACCGACAAGGCCGTCATCGAATACGACGCCGACAGCAATGGTGTGCTGGGCAAGATACTGGCTGCGGCGGGCCAGGAGGTGGAAGTCGGCGCACCGATCGCCGTGCTGTTCGAAGAGGGCGAAACCGAGGTCGATATTGCCGCACTGCTGGCGGCGGCCGGCGTTGCCGTGGAGCCGCCAGTGGGCGCTGGCACGACTGCGTCGGCCACCGCCAGCGCCTCTGCAGCAGCAACTACGGGGGCAGCCGATCCTGAACGTGAACCCGACGCAGCGGCGTCGGGGCGCATCTTTGCCAGCCCGCTGGCACGTCGCCTGGCGCAGGAGCGTGGCCTGGCACTGGCAGGAATGACGGGCAGCGGGCCGCATGGTCGTATCGTCCGGCGCGACGTGGAAGCGGCTGCGCAAGCTGCCCCTGCGACGGCTGCTGCCGCCGCCATTGCTGCCGCCGGTAGCGATGCGACGCCGCCAGCCATCGTCATCCCCAGCGCCAGCGCTGCGCAAGACAGTGCTGCCTTCACCGACATCCCCCACAGTGGCATGCGACGTACCATCGCGCGCCGTCTCAGTGAGAGCAAGGCCAGCATTCCCCACTTCTATCTCAGTGCCGACTGCCGCATGGACAGGCTGCTGGCCCTGCGCGCGGAAATCAATGCTGCCGGCACGCGCAAGATCTCGGTCAACGATTTCATCGTCAAGGCAGTGGCAGCGGCGCTGCAGAGCGTGCCCGACATGAACGTCAGCTGGACCGAGGCCGCGCTGCGCAAGTACCAGCAGGCCGATATCTCGGTGGCCGTGTCCACCGAGGGTGGCCTGATCACGCCGGTGGTACGCAATGCGGGCAGCAAGACCCTGTCGGCCATCAGCCGCGAGATCGTGGACCTTGCGGCGCGGGCGCGATCCGGTGCGCTGGCGCCCAACGAGTACCAGGGCGGCAGCTTTACGGTCAGCAATCTGGGCATGTTCGGTGTGCGCGAATTCTCGGCCATCATCAACCCCCCACAGGCGGCGATCCTGGCCGTGGGCGCCACGCTGTCGCAGCCGGTCGTGGTCGATGGGCAACTCGCCGTGGCGCAGGTCATGAAGGTCACGCTGTCGGTGGATCACCGCGCCGTGGATGGTGCACTGGCCGCGCAATGGCTGGCGGCCTTCCAGCGCTGCATCGAGAACCCCCTGAGTGCATTGATTTGAGGTGATACGTGATGAAGGCAGCGCAAACTGATTTCGACCTGGCCGTCGTTGGCGGCGGCCCGGGCGGTTATGTGGCGGCGATCCGTGCCGCCCAGCTGGGCATGAAGACCGTCCTGGTGGAGAAGGCCCAGTTGGGTGGTGTCTGCCTGAACTGGGGATGTATTCCCACCAAGGCGCTGCTGCGCTCGGCCGATGTCTTGCGCCTGGTGCGTGACGCCGCCAGGTTCGGCGTGCAGGTCGGCGAGCCCGAGACCGACCTGCAGACCATGGTGGCGCGTTCGCGTTCGGTAGCCGCGCATCTGAACAAGGGCGTGGCCTACCTGATGAAGAAGAACAAGATCACCGTCGTCGAGGGCAGGGCCCGCCTGGCCGGGCGCGGACGCCTGGAGGTCGAGGGCGAGGGCAAGGACGGCAAGCAGGGGAAGTCCGTCATCACGGCAAGCAACATCATCCTGGCCACGGGGGCGCGTGCACGGGTGCTGCCGGGGCTGCAGCCCGATGGCGAGAGCGTCTGGTCCTATCGCGAAGCGTTGATGCCGCGCCAGACACCGCGCCGCCTGCTGGTGATCGGCGCCGGCGCGATCGGCATCGAGTTCGCCAGCTTCTACCGCGCACTGGGTGCCGAGGTCAGCGTGGTGGAGATGGCCGAGCGCATCCTGCCAGTGGAGGACGAAGACATCAGTGCCCACGTCGCCGATGCACTGCGCAAGGACGGCATGCGCCTCTACACCGGCGCGCGCATCGCCTCGACGGTCAAGCGTGATGGCGCTACCGGCACCGGTGTCGAGTGGCAGGTGACGCTCGAAGGCCGGCATACCGACACACTGGTGGCCGACGTGGTCCTGGTGGCAGCCGGTATCGTCGGAAACGTCGAGGACCTGGGCCTGGAGAGCACGGCGGTGAAGGTGGAGCGTAGCCACATCGTGACCGATGCCTTTGGTCGCACTGGTGAACCGGGCGTGTACGCCATCGGTGATGTTGCCGGTCCGCCGTGGCTGGCCCACAAGGCAAGCCACGAAGGCGTGGCCTGCGTCGAGAAGATCGCCGGCCTCGATCCGCATGCACTGGACCCGTCAAAGATCCCCGCTTGCACGTACAGCCATCCGCAGGTCGCCAGCGTCGGTCTGACGGAAGCCGCTGCGCGCCAGGCTGGACGCCGTATCCGGGTGGGACAGTTTCCGTTTGCGGTCAATGGCAAGGCCATTGCGCTGGGCGCTACCGGGGGCTTTGCCAAGGTGATTTTTGATGAAGGCAGCGGCGAACTGCTGGGTGCCCACATGGTGGGCGAGGAAGTCACCGAGATGATCCAGGGCTATGCCATTGCGCGTGAGCTGGAGAGCACCGAGGTTGAATTGATGGCGACCGTGTTTCCTCATCCGACGCAGTCGGAGGTGATGCATGAGGCGGTGTTGGCGGCTTATCAGCGGGGCTTGCATGGGTGATTCGCCGGGGTGGGGTGGATGGTTTGGAACATCCGCGCGGCCTCTCAGCTTTGGGTCGAAAACGGCCTGAACGCTGGGATGGAAGTTGTTTGCGTCTATGTGATCGGCTCTGAAAAAATGTAGCTAGCACCAATGTTGGTTTTCAATGAGACTTCCCAAAATGGAAAGAAGTTTTACATGAAAGAGAAACGTTTTAGTGTGGAGCAGATTGTTGCCGTCGAGTTGCAGCTGGCCGTTCGTAACCTGATGAACAAGAATACTACCTGGCCAGTCATCTGCACGTAAGTCGCTATATCCTGCCCGGCGAGACTCATGGGGTTTATCTCAATGCGACCTGTCGCTTCTGACGACATGATCTGGTCATGTTTGCTGGTGGCCCTTCGTGAGATACCAGTACTGATGGAATGAGCAGGCATAGCGACAATATGTCGCATATGAAATCTGAGATATGGAGTCTGATTTGCCGCAGAATAGTCAACTCCAGCAAGGCAGGCATGTCGTCTCCAAACGAACTACTTCGCAATCAGTCGGCACCTGAAGATTGGATTGCATTCTGAGTCGGGCTCCGGGCTCGCTATTTTCCTTATGTTCTTGATGTCGGATTTGGGCGCGCTGGAGACCGGTCAGTCTTGTATTGAACGGGAGATTTTCGATGCCGAGCGTATCCTGGGTTTTTCCTTGCCGCAAGGATTACGGGATGCCTGCCTAAGCGTCAACGGATTTACGGGGCCGTCCGATGCTCGCCAGGCGGACGACGAAAGCGTTCAATTGTTTGTCGACCTCTTGCGCGGGATGGCCTTGCGAAAATTGATGGAAGGACATGGCGCATACCGTCGCTGGAGCGGCAGGCCAGGTTGCTGGGACTGCTGCCTCCTAAGTAGCCCATATTCAGAGGCGTGTGCTTATTCTTGCCATCAGCTGTCCGCCTGCTGCAACCAGATTCTGTCTGCCGATTTTTCAATCACCGCATTAAGAAATCTCCTATCCTTTCCCGATGAGAATCTTGGAATTCACGACGATCTGGCCCGCAAGAACAGTTGCGGCGGCGTTGGCATTCGTCCTTCTTGATGTCGTCCATGCTGCGCAACCAGTCGCTGCTCCGCATCTACGCGCACCAACTAGCGCAATGGGTACTGAAACTGATTGCACAGCGTTATCTGGTCCGATCGGTGGAAGCATCGTTCTGACCGCAACAACGATACCAGCAAAATCTGACATGCCAGCTTACTGCAGGGTCACTGGCACGATCGCACCTTCATTGAACTTTGAGATTCGTTTTCCCAAGACCTGGAACGGCAAACTCTACTATGGCGGTGGCGGCGGTTACAACGGTTTCGTTCCCCCGCCGGTAGCAGCACCTTTGCGACAGGGCTATGTGGAGGTCGCCAGTGATTCCGGTCATCAGGGCGACGGGATGTCTGCAGCGTTTGTTCTCAACGACGAACCTGCGGCCAGGCTGTTCGGTAGCGAAGCGGTTCCGGAAGTCATGTCCATTGCATTGAAGGTGGTCGCCAAGGCCTATGGCATGCCTCCGGTCAGGTCGTACTTTGAAGGGTGTTCCACCGGCGGCAGGGAAGGGTTGATGGCCGTTCAGCGCAACCCGGAGCTATTTGATGGTGTGATTGCGCGTGCGCCAGCGTTCAACTGGGTGGGCTTCAACGGCGCATTTCATCGCATCGCACAGGCGCTTTCGGCTCCGGGTGCCGAGTTCAAGGCGGCGAAGATAGCGCTACTGGCCAGGCACGTGAGACAAGCTTGCGACAAACTGGATGGCGTTGTGGATGGCATCGTCGCCAATCCGGCAGCCTGTACCGCCCGCCGTGTCAACGTCGCCGCACTTCGTTGCTCAAGCGGTAAGGATGCCGGCGAACATTGTCTATCGGACGCGCAGATCGCCGTGGTCACCCAGTGGATCACCGATGTCAAATTCCAGGGTAGCAATACCTACGTTGCCAAGGGTTATAACTTGACCGGCAACGAAGATGATTCGATGAATTTTGGCGTCTGGGTATCCGGAAACGGTGATCTGAAGGTTGCCGGGCAGTATGTGATGCAGGATACGGCCGTTAAATACTATCTCGCGAAGGATGAAACCGCGGACTCGATAGCGTACGGACCTTGGGATAAAAAACCGGCGGCCCTCGATGCGATGGCCACGTTGAATGACGCGACTGATCCCGATATCCGGCCTTTTATCGGACACGGCGGCAAGCTCATTGTCTGGCAGGGAGGGGCAGATGCGGCGCTGAGCGTGAACTCCACCATCGATTACATGAAGCAGATGCGGCAAGTGGTCGGAGGGGAAAATGCCGATCATTCAACGCGATTCTACGTGGCCCCGGGCGTCAACCATTGCGAGGGAGGCGTTGGTCCTGACCATACTGACTTGCTGTCCGTACTGGACAACTGGATTGCAAACGGCGCGGAGCCCGGCACGTTGATTGCGCGCAAACTGGATGAAAGTGGGAGGGTAGTTCGAGCCCTCCCACTTTGCCAATACCCGCAGTATCCCCGTTACACGGGACCCAGGCACGATGCTGCGGCGATCAGATCTGCTTCGAATTACGTCTGCACAAATCCTTGATCTCCATGCAGACACAATCTGCTGTACTCAGATATTGACTTTGAGTGTCAGGTAAAACGATCTCGGCTGTGTCGGAATGACGACCGGAAAGCCGAAATACTGATAGGACTCGTAGCTTCGCCGGCCCGTCAGGTTGTATCCGGAAAGCTGAAGAGTGTACTGACCAAAGTCATAGGCGGCCTGGGCATCCACTGTCGCCATGCCTGGCACGGAGACGGTATTGGGCAAGGTCAGCTGACGTTGACCGAGTGCCGTGATACCGGCGCCGAATGACAATCCCTCGGCGGCGCCATCCAGTACGCGATAGCGGAAGGCCAGGCGTCCGCTATGCCTTGGCACGCGGGCCAGTGTGTCCCCAACCGGGATCGTGTTGTCTTGCGTGACTACCGCTTGGGTATAGGCGTAGTTCGCCAGCAAGGACAACGCTCGTACCGGTTCCCAGGTCATGTCGGCCTCGAATCCGCGTGCGCGTTGCTGCCCCGTCTGAATCGACACGAGGGGATTTCCGGGGTCGGCTGTAGCGACGTTGTCGCGCGTTTGTTCGAACACGGCCAGCGTTCCCGACAGCTTGCGCGCTTTATCGTCAAGCTTGATACCAAGCTCGATGTTCCTGGATGTTTCGGGCTTGGGTATCGTTGATCCGATGAAACCGAATGGTGCGCGGAAGGCAGTCGCATAACCCGCATACAGCGCCAGCCCTTGTAGCAGGTCGTAATTGACGCCTACCCGCGGCGAAACATGGTGGTAAGTTTTGTCGGTCCCCTGTTCTGCCTCCTGAAACTCAAGCTGGGTCAGCCGCAGTGCACCAGTGAAGTGCCAGCGACCATAGTGAGCCTGGTCCTGTACGTAAGTTGCGAGCGTGCGGTAGCGATCCGTCTGCGTCGAGTTGATGGGGGTCTTGTCGCCAAAGGCGAGGTTGTATTGAGGGTTGGAAAGATCAATCGAGCCGACGCTCGTCCCATCAAAGCCCATCCCCGAATAGAACTTCGTCAGGTCGTATGCAACCCCAGCGACCCATTCGTGACGGCCGCCCAGCATGTTCATTGGCGCGATCAAATGCGCGTCGAGAGCGGTTTCGCGCGTTCTGGTGCTCATGGTGAGCGGGAAGATCGGATAGGTGGTGGGCGTAGAAGCATCGGGCGCTGCCAGTGCCGGATAGATGAAGCTTCCGTATTCGCCAACGTTACTGGTGTAGAACTGTGCGGACGCCTCCAGACGAACACCGTCATCAAACTTGTGGCGCAACTCGATCTTTCCGAGACGATTGTTGATATCAGTCATGGGCTGGCCATTGGGCGCACCTGGAAAGGCATTGCGATAAAGCTGACCCGCCAGCGCCTGTTGAGCCGGCAGCCCTGAGTACTCAAGCTGCTGGGTACGGTTGTACTGGCCAGAAAAAAGAATCTCGGTCTGCGCGTCGGGCTTGAACAGGATGCTGGGCTGGAAGAATATGCGTTTCCCGTGGACCTTGTCGATCCAGCTTGTATTGTCCTGGTATTCCCCTGCGAGACGTATTGCCAGCTTGTCGCTCAGTGTTACGTTGTAGTCACCATAGGGGTTGGTGGTGGAGTAGCTGCCCGCTCGAATACCAAGAAAGCCGCCATTTCTGCCAATCTCGGGACGCGTCGAATCTATGTTGATGAGCCCGCCCAGGGGAGAGCCCAGGCCACCGCCATACAGGGTCGAACTTGGTCCTTTCAACACCTCGATTCGTTCGACGCCGACCAGTCCTGCTGGATTGAATGCTTGTTGGTTTCCGCCGAAGATGGACAGACCATCCAGATAGGTCTCCGCAGGAAATCCTCGAATGATGGGAGCGATGAACAATGCTTCCTCCGGCTTGGTCGGCACCACCCCGGAAACGTTGACGAGTGCATCAGAGAGGCTGTGGACGTCCTGGTCGTCAAGGAGGGATCGTTTCAATACGGAAACAGACTGCGGTGTCTGAAGCAATGGTGTATCCGTACGTGTCGCCGAGCTGGACCGTGAAGCAGCGTAGCCCGGACTCTCCTCTGTAACGACAACCTCAGGAAGCACCGAAGACACGGGCTGCTTGTCCGAAATGCTTTCAGAAGCGACCGCATTGGTGATGGGAGTCGAGGAGGCGTTGCTGGATTGCGCCATGACGACTGTTGCAAATGGATAGATCAATGCGATGGCGGCTGCGAGGGAAGTCTTTTTCATCGTTTAAAGTGGATTTCGGGCTATCGGAAGGCCAACTGATCTGCCATTTTTCGTGTCAGGGCCTGGGTGCTGGTTGTCATGCAGATTGAATCGATACGCCTGCATTCAAACCAAGTTGATCAGCAGGGCGACTAACCAGTCTTGTGCAAGCTGGGTACACCGTGACGGCGCTTCCTCTCTCGTTGGCCCGGTTATTGAATATGAACTCGGGAGGTCTGATAAAAGTGCAGCAGCGTTACCGCCTGAGCGACATGCCAGGCTGGCGCACTGTCTCCTGCGGGGATGGGGTGCCTCTCAAGGGCGGCGCATTGGCTTGGTCTTCCGCTGCGCGAGCGCCCGTCACGAACAAGGCATGCAGGTCGAAACCGAACTTGTTCAAGCGTGCCAGCGTGCTCTTGTTGCCCCGTACCAGCGCGTTATAGCCAAAGGTGGCGGGAATCGCTACGGCGAGCCCCAATGCGGTCATGATCAGCGCCTCCCCAACGGGGCCGGCAACCTTGTCGATACTTGACTGGCCGGTGGTGCCGATGGAGACCAGTGCGTGATAGATCCCCCAGACTGTTCCGAAGAGGCCAACAAACGGTGCCGTCGAGCCCACGGATGCCAGAACGGCCATGCCTGCTTGCAGACGCGCTGCAGCTTCATCGATGGATTGCCTTAAACCGAGGGTGATCCAGTCGCTGATGGCAAGCTGCTCATGCAAATATCCATGGTGCTGTTGATGATGAAGAAGCGCCGTCCTGCCGGCACGGGCCAGCGCGGAAAATGGAGTGTCATGTCCCAAAGTAGCCAGGGCGCTCTCCAGATCGCCTGCAGTCCAAAAATCGCTCCGGGCGGCCTCGGCAGATTTGCGCATGCGTAGCAGGTCAAGTGCCTTGGTCAGGATTACATACCAGGAGGCGATGGACATGCTTATCAGCAGGATAGCGACTCCGCGCGTGACCATGTCACCCTGAGCCCACAAGCTCTGAAGGCCGTAAGGACTGACTTCCATGATGTTTTAAGCCTTCATGTAGCGAGCCATGCTGACTCGCCCTAGATGGGAGAAGAACCGAATTATGCGCGCAGGGTTGGGTGTGATGCGTGCGACAAATTGTCACATTCTCTCTACAGGTGCCATACCGTATCGTCTCGGTTGTTAATTGGATGGGGGGGCAATAACAGTGATGAAGGTCGCCTGCACGGCAGGATTGGCAGCCACTCCCCCGTCATCTCTGGCACCATCTCCTTTCCGGCCCTTATGAATAAAACAATCATCGCAGCACTTGTTTCGGGACTGTGCGGCATGGCTCACGCCCAAGATGCAGCAGAATTACCTGTGGTCACCGTGTTCGGTTCCTCCGCAGGTCCGGCCAGTGCGGTCGATTCGGCAGCGGATACCACCCACACCGATATTGCCTGGAAAGATTATCCGGCATCCATTCAGACAGTTCCCGCGGAGGTGCTGAAGGATCGCGGGGTAACGCGGATCGATCAGCTGGTGGAGACCGTCAGCGGTGTGCACGCAGAATCCAACTACGGCGGCAATGGTGCGACTTTCTTCAACATCCGCGGATTCAGCGAAAGCAATGGGCTGCGCGATGGCTTTCGCAACTATGGTTACTATGCGTTCCGCGATGTCCAGAGCATCGATCAGGTGGACGTCTTCAAAGGACCTGCGGGCGCCTTATATGGTGGCATTGGAGCCGTAGGGGGGTATATCAATACGGTCTCCAAGCGTCCCGAGCGGGAGAACTTTGGCGAAATTGGCGTTACCGCAGGCAGCAACGGTCTGGCGCGTACCACGCTCGATCTGAATCATGCACTGGATGAGAACCTGAGCGTGCGCCTCAACGCAGCAGTTGAACGTGGCTCTGGTTATCGTGACAATACGGACTACGACTCCTGGTCTGTCGCGCCCTCGATCCGCTGGGACGATCATCGTGGAACCTCCATCACGCTGCTGACCGAATTCAATCATCTTCGCCGTGACGGTTTCGATGCGGGTATTCCTGCGGTGGAAAATTACCAGTCGCTATCACGGACACGTTATTACGGCCTTCTGGATGGCACATACCCTGGCGTCGCCGGCGACAGCGGAAAGAACGATACCCGGGCAGCCACACTCTTGTTTGAACACGCATTGTCTGATCAATGGAAACTGCGACTGTCGATGCAATATATCAACGCTCGACAGCTATCCACCCAGAGCTTCCCCAACAGCACCACCGCAACTGGAAACTTGCTGGACTATTCGGTCTACGGCAATACGGACGAGGCTTCGCGCCAATACGGGCTTCGTGCCGAACTGGTGGGCGATGTAACGCTGGCAGGCTTGAAACACAAGTTGCTCGCAGGCGCCGACTACGGCTATCTGGAAGTGGGTAGTCGCGGCTCGACGGTGAGTACCATGACACTGGATCTGTTCAATTCCAGCTATGTGTCGGGGCTGACCGCGAGTGATCCTCTGCAGTCCCACCAGGGACGTGGCAAGGATTACGGCTTGTATGTAATGGATCAGGTTACCTTCACTCCGGAAATCAAGGCCATGCTTGCGTTGCGGGCCGATCGCTTCGTCAATGAGTCTCTGCAGAGTGATGTTGTCGTGGGGCGTGGCGAGCAATCTGCGTTGTCACCCAGGCTGGGTCTGGTTTGGCAGCCCTGGAACACGACTTCGCTGTTCGCGGACTGGAGTCGCAGCCATGCTCCCAACGTGGGGCATAGCGGCAGCAACGTCACTTATGATGCCGAAGTGGCAGAACAAATCGAAGTAGGCGTGAAACAGGATCTGATCAAGGACCGACTTACCGGTTCGGTGGCATTGTTCAACCTGAAGCGCAAGAACATCCTCACTACCGATCCGGCCAACCCATTGCTGCAGGTCCTGAGTGGAGAGCAGCGTAGCCGTGGCCTGGAGGTCGATGTCACGGGAGCCATCGCCGCAGGCTGGCAAGTCATCGCCAGCTATGCTTATACCCAGGCGACCGTGCGGGCAGATACCAGCACTCCGGTGGGTGACACGCTGACCAATGTGCCTCGCCATAGCGGTAGCGTTTGGACTACGTATGAGTTCAAATCGCTGCCGGGCCTGAAGGCCGGCGCCGGCGTTTACGCCATGGGTGCACGCGAAGCGAGCCTGCCCAATACGTTCAAGCTGGCTGGCTACGCTCGCACCGATCTCCTGCTCGCGTATCAGACTGGTCCATGGAAGACGCAGTTCAACGTCTTCAACGTGTTTAATCGACGTTACTACACTGGTGGATCCGCATCGAACTTCAACTACACGTTGAGTCCGAGTCGCCCCTTGGCAGCACAGGTTTCGGTATCGTATCGGTTCGGGTCTTAGAATTGCTTCTAATGATTTGAAATACCGATGAGGCGCCGGCTGAGAACAATTGCTGCTGAGCATGCGCTTATGCTCCTGAGCGCAATCGGGATTTTTGCCTCAGTCCGCATCAGACAAAAGATCTGATGCGGACCGAAGGACCCGCTCCACCTCGGCCGCTCGGCCGCCTATTCTTTGATACCGTTATGGTTCCATGGAACACCCGCGATACAGTGTTTACTATTGTTTCCGTCAGGTCTTGACCGCAGCAACCATATTGGCCAGCGCTGGAATGACCTCCGACCATTGACGGGTCTTCAACCAGCGGTCAGGGTTCACCCAGAGACGCCGCGTAGGAATCTGTTCTCCCGCCTTTTTCATCAACTCCGATGTGCTCTTGCTTGGGAGTGTTCAGCGAGTGGATGTCGTTTTTCATGGGCTGAAAATAGAAACGGGCCGTAAAGGCCCGTTCTATATGATGTTCTGGCGGAGGCTGTGAGATTCGAACTCACGGACGGGTCACCCCGTCGGCAGTTTTCAAGACTGCTGGTTTAAACCACTCACCCAAACCTCCTTGCGATGCGACAGGGCATTGCCTGTCGCACGAGGGCCGCATTATACATCACATCAATTGCTTTGCATCCACCTCTTTCCGCGATGCAAGCAGATGCCGCTCATGTAGCGCTGTTGCGGCCGCCAGCCCTAAGGTAGCCGCAAGCCCGCTCAGAACGTTCCGGGATAAGCCCCGCCATCCATCAACAGGTTCTGACCGGTGATGAAACCGGCTTGCGCGCTGCAGAGGTAGGCGCAGGCGTCGCCGAACTCGGCCGGGTCACCAAAGCGCCCCGATGGGTTGAGCTTGCGGCGTTCGGCCAGGACTTCGTCCACGGTGCGGCCGCTCTCTTGCGCGGCGCCGGTGGCGGTGGAGCGCAGGCGGTCGGTTTCGAAGGGGCCGGGCAGGAGGTTGTTGATCGTGACGTTGTGGGCCACGGTCTTGCGGGACAGGCCGGCGACAAAACCGGTCAGGCCGGAGCGGGCGCCGTTGGAGAGGCCCAGGATGTCGATCGGTGCGCGCACCGCGCTGGAGGTGATGTTGACGATGCGGCCGAAGCGGCGGGCGATCATGCCGTCGACGGTCGCCTTGATGAGCTCGATGGGGGTGAGCATGTTGGCGTCCACGGCGGCGATCCAGTCGTCCCGGGTCCAGTCGCGGAAGTCGCCTGGCTTGGGGCCGCCGGCGTTGGTGACCAGGATGTCCGGTGCCGGGCAGGCGGCCAGGGCCAGGGCGCGGCCTTCGGGGGTGGTGATGTCGCAGGCCACGGTGGTGATGGTCGCGCCGGTGGCGGCGACTTCGGCACGGATCTCGGCGGCGGCGGCTTCCAGCGCTTCGCTTCCGCGTGCCAGCATGGTCACGTGTACGCCTTCACGCGCCAGCGACAGCGCGCAGGCGCGGCCCAGGCCTTTGCTGGATGCGCATACCAGCGCGGTCTTGCCTTTGAGTTTCAAATCCATCGTTTCTTCCTTTGCTGAGGGGTTGGCATGGTAGGGCGCAGGCCCGCCGGGACAGCGGGGGCGGGCTGCGCTACACTGTCGGACCTGATCAGGGGCGCTATTTCTTCATCACCATGTAGATGGCCAGCGCAATGATGGCGACTACGCCCATCTCCAGCGCAAACACGATGACGCCGCTCATGTCAGTCTCCTTTTTTATCTTTCGATGCTGCCGCTGCTTTCGCTACTGATTGCAGCCCGGCGGCAGAGGCATCACTTTACACCGATGACGGCTTCCTTGTTTTTCTCGTGCGTAGTCAACTTTCTGCTCGGCGGTGTGCTGGGTGCCATGGGCGGTCTGTTCGGGATCGGTGGCGGGCTCATCGCCATTCCGGTACTGGGTTATCTGTACGGGATGGACCAGCAGCTGGCGCAGGGGACGGCGCTGGTGATGATCGTGCCCAACGTGGTCATCGCCTTCTGGCGCTACAAGCAGCGCAACCGGATCGAGTGGAGTGCGGCGGCGATGATGTGCGGGCCGGCGGTGGTGGCGACGTATTTCTCGGCGCGGCTGGCTACGGTGATGGATGCGCGCAAGCTGCATTTCTGCTTTGCGCTCTTCATGGGGCTGCTGGCGCTGTATTACCTGTGGACGCTGTTGCGCGGCAAGCGCGAGATGCAGACTTCGCTGCGGCTGGGGCGTCGCTATATTCCGCTGGTGGGGTTGTCGGCGGGGGCGTCGGCGGGCTTCTTCAGCGTGGGTGGGGCGATTGTGGCGGTGCCGCTGCTGACGGCCTTCTTCGGGGCCACGCAGACTGCTGCGCAGGGGCTGGGGCTGGCCATGGTCACGCCCGGGACCCTGGTGGCGCTGTGGACCTATGCGCACGCCGGTCATGTGGACTGGACGGTGGGTATCCCCATGGCGCTGGGCGGCGTGCTCAGTATTTCCTGGGGCGTGGCGCTGGCGCACCATCTGCCGGAGCGTCGCCTGCGCATCCTGTTCTGCGGCGCCTTGCTGCTGCTGTCCCTGTGGATGATGATCGCCGGCTGATCTGGTCAGGCTGTCTTCTTCTGGCGCGCGGCGGATTTCTTTTCGGTACTTTCGGTCTTTTCGGCCTTTTCGGTGTTCAGGAGGACGACCTTGTCGTCGTCCGTGCCCTGGCTCATCTGCTCGCGGATGAAGTCGACCAGATTGCGCGCATGCGGTGAGAGCGTGTCGATGTTCTGGAACACCATGCTGCGCTCGCGCACGCTCCACGGATCGCTCAATTCCACCACCGCCAATTGCATGGTCTGCTGATGCCGTTGTGCCGCCGAGCGCGGGACGATGCCGATGCCGACATTGGTTTCTATCATGCGGCACATGGCTTCGAAGCTGCGTACCTGGATGCGCAGCTTCAATCGCTGGCCATGTTCGGAGACGATCTTGTTGAGGAAGTGGTGCAGGGTGCTGCCCTCGTGCAGGCCGATGTGTTCGTACTCCAGCGTGTCGAGGAAGGGGAGGCTGCCGGCGCCGGCCAGCGGGTGTTCCAGGGCGGTGGCCAGGACCAGGCGGTCGGTGGAGAAATTCAGTATCTGCAATCCCTCGCCCTGCACCGGGCCGGCGACGATGCCGATGTCGGCCGTGCCTTCCTGGATGCCACGCAGGATGTCGTGGTTCAGCCGTTCTTCCAGCGCCACGTTGACCTGCGGATGGATGGCCAGGAACTTGCCCAGGATCTCCGGCATGAACTCGGTCACGGCGGTGGTGTTGGCGAAGATGCGGATGTAACCCTTGATGCCGTTGTTGTACTGCTGCATGTCGCTCTTGAGGTGCTCGACCTGCTGCATGAACAGCTGCGCATGGTGCAGCAGGGTATGGCCGGCAGGCGTGAGTTGCACGCCCTTGCTCTCGCGATACAGCAGCCGGGTGCCGAAGCGCGACTCCAGTTCCTTGATGCGGTTGCTGGTGGCGGCCAGCGAGAGGTTCATGCGCTCGGCGCTACGGGTCAGGCTATTGAGCTCGGCGATGAGGATGAACAGGCGCAGGTCGGTCAGGTCGAAAAGCATGGCAGTTTCCGGCGGTCATTGAGGGGAGGGCGCACCCTTACACACACGTAGGCGTGGCACGTGAACGGTCTTCATGTTACGCCGATTTGCAGTGACGCTGGCGGGCTTTGCTTGTTGCGCCGCCACATGTCCGGTCCTGTGCCGGCTGCAGCGCTGACTTCAGTTTTACGAAAGCCCCCCTTCCAAAATGAGAGATTGTTCTTGTCTTCCTGGCACGACAGACTTGCGGCCAATAAATGCAAAACACGAATGCAGAACACGCGAGGAGACATGGCCCACCCTGATCTCGATCTCACCCTGTTACGGCAGTGGCTGGACAAGACCGAAACCCATCAAGACCTCATCAACCCGGTGAGCGCTGCGGCCCTGGCGGCGACCCTTGATGGTCCGCGCCAGCCGCGTGCCGGCGATGCCTTGCCGCCGCTATGGCACTGGATCTATTTCTGGAGCATCTGCCGCCAGTCCGAAGTGGGCGCCGATGGTCATCCGCAGCGGGGCGGCTTCCTGCCACCTGTGCCTTTGCCGCGCCGCATGTGGGCCGGCGGGCGACTGGAGTTCGCGGCGCCACTGCCTATCGGCGTGACGGCGCAGAAGCGCTCGCGCATTGCCAGCATCGATGTCAAGCAGGGCCGCACCGGCGCGCTGGCCTTCGTGACCGTGCGTCACGAGATCAGCCACGAAGGCCGGCTCTGCCTGAGCGAGGAACACGACATCGTCTATCGTGATCTGCCCCAGCCGGGCGCGGTGGCCGTGGTTCCCAAGAGCGCGCCGGAGGGGGCGCAATGGCGTCGCCGGGTGCTGCCCGATCCGGTACTGCTGTTCCGCTATTCGGCGCTGACCTTCAACGGTCATCGCATCCACTATGACCGCAGTTACGTGACCGGAGTGGAGGGCTATCCGGGCCTGATCGTGCACGGGCCGCTGATCGCTACGCTGCTGGCCGATCTGCTGGCGCGTGAGATGCCGCAGGCGGTATTGCGCGAGTTCAATTTCCGCGCCGTGGGCAGCCTGTTCGATACCGAGCCCTTCACGCTGTGCGGCCGGCTGGCCGCCGATGGTCGCAGCGCCGAACTCTGGGCACAGAACGAACGCGGTGAACTGGCCATGCAGGCCGAGGCCATCCTGGCCTGACGACAGATACTTTTTTCGGAGACCCATCCATGTCCTATCAGGCGCCCAATGACGCTTATGGCGATCTGCGCGATGCCGTGCGCGATCTGTGCAATACCTTCCCCGCGGAATACTGGCGCAAGGTCGATGAAGCGCGCGGCTATCCCGAGCAGTTCGTCGATGCCCTGACCCGCGCCGGCTGGATGGCCGCGCTGATCCCGCAGGAGTATGGCGGTTCCGGCCTGGGCCTGACCGAGGCCTCGGTCATCATGGAAGAGATCAACCGCACCGGTGGCAATTCCGGTGCTTGCCACGGTCAGATGTACAACATGGGCACGCTCTTGCGGCATGGCTCCGAGGCGCAGAAGCAGCTCTACCTGCCCCGGATCGCCACCGGCGAATTGCGCCTGCAGTCCATGGGTGTGACCGAGCCCACCACCGGCACCGATACCACGCGCATCAAGACGGTGGCGGTGAAGAAGGGCGACCGCTACGTGGTCAACGGGCAGAAGGTGTGGATCTCGCGCATCCAGCATTCGGACCTGATGATCCTGCTGGCGCGAACCACGCCGCTGGACCAGGTGAAGAAGAAGTCCGAGGGCATGTCCATCTTCATCGTCGATCTCAAGGAGGCCATCGGCCATGGCATGGAAGTGCGGCCCATCCTCAACATGGTCAACCACGAGACCAATGAACTCTTCTTCGACAACCTGGAAATCCCGGCCGAGAACCTGATCGGCGAGGAAGGGATGGGCTTCAAGTACATCCTCGACGGCCTCAATGCCGAGCGCACCCTGATCGCGGCCGAATGCATCGGCGATGGCTACTGGTTCATCGACAAGGCCACGCAATACGCCAATGAGCGTGTGGTGTTCGACCGTCCGATCGGCAAGAACCAGGGCGTGCAGTTCCCCATTGCCGATGCCTACATCGAGATCGAGGCCGCCAACCTGATGCGCTACAAGGCCTGTGAGCTGTTCGATGCGCGCCAGGCCTGCGGTGCCCAGGCCAACATGGCCAAGTACCTGGCGGCCAAGGCCTCGTGGGAGGCGGCCAATGTCTGCCTGCAGACCCACGGTGGCTTTGGCTTCGCCTGCGAATACGATGTCGAGCGCAAGTTCCGCGAAACGCGCCTGTACCAGGTGGCGCCGATCTCGACCAACCTGATCTTCTCCTACGTGGCCGAGCACATCCTGGGCTTGCCGCGCTCGTTCTGAACCTGTTTTTCTGCACTTGCCCATCGACCGAGGAAGCGCCATGTCACAAGCCAACCGCCCGCTGGAGGGTATTACCGTGGTCAGCCTGGAGCATGCCATTGCCGCGCCGTTCTGCACGCGCCAGCTGGCCGACCTGGGGGCCCGGGTGATCAAGATCGAACGGCCCGGCGTGGGCGATTTTGCGCGGGGGTACGACACCCGTGTGCATGGTCTGTCGTCGCACTTCGTCTGGACCAATCGTTCCAAGGAAAGCCTCAGCTTGAATCTCAAGGACGAAGAGGGCAAGCGCATCATCGACCAGTTGCTGCAGGAGGCCGACGTGCTGGTGCAAAACCTGGCGCCGGGTGCGGCGGCCGGGCTGGGCCTGTCGGCCGCGGTGCTGCAGGAGAAACATCCGCGCCTGATCGTCTGCGATATTTCCGGTTACGGCGAGGATGGCCCCTATCGCGACAAGAAGGCCTATGACCTGCTGATCCAGAGCGAGGCCGGTTTTCTCTCGGTGACGGGGACTCGTGATGAGGTGGTCAAGGCCGGTTGCTCGATTGCCGACATCGCCGCCGGCATGTATGCCTATTCCAACATCCTGGCCGCGCTGATCAAGCGTGGGCGCGATGGACGCGGCAGTCACATCGACCTGTCCATGCTGGAGGCACTGACCGAGTGGATGAGTTTTCCGCTCTACTATGCCTATCAGGGTGCGGGGGCGCCGCAGCGCTCCGGCGCCGAGCACGCCACCATCTATCCCTATGGCCCCTTTGCGGCGGGCGATGGCAAGACCGTGATGCTGGGTCTGCAGAACGAGCGCGAATGGAAGGTCTTCTGCGAGGTGGTGCTGGAGGATGCTGCGCTGGCCGGCGATGCGCGCTTCTCCAGCAACTCGCGCCGCCACGAACATCGCGATGTGCTGCGTCAGCTGATCCTGGACATGTTCGCCGGCATGACCGCCGAGCAGGTGGTGGCGCGGCTGGACCGGGCGCAGATCGCCAATGCCCGCGTCAATGGCATGGACGACCTGTGGCAGCACCCGCAACTGGCGGCGCGCCAGCGCTGGG
Organism: Herbaspirillum sp. C7C2; assembly: GCF_022627865.1. Taxonomy (NCBI): domain Bacteria; kingdom Pseudomonadati; phylum Pseudomonadota; class Betaproteobacteria; order Burkholderiales; family Oxalobacteraceae; genus Herbaspirillum; species Herbaspirillum sp. C7C2. Next base: position 287,320 of record NZ_JABXGI010000002.1, on the reverse strand, counting down.
CCGAGGTCGATACCCCGGCTGGCAAGGTGGCCGCGCTGCTGCCGCCTGGCGCCAACGATAGCTATGACTACCGCATGGACCCCATCCCGGCACTGGGGGAGCATACCGACGCCATTCTCGGTGGCTTGGGTTATGACGCGGCGGCCATCGCCACGCTGCGCGAACGGGGAGCCGTGTGATGGCGCCGCAGATTGCCACGGCCAGCAGTTTTCTGTTCGTGCCGGCCAATCGCCCGGAGCGCTATGTCAAGGCCCTGGACAGTGGTGCCGATGCCGTCATCGTCGATCTGGAAGATGCCGTGGCCCTGCCGCAGAAGGAGCAGGCCCGCGAGACCCTGGCGCGCTGGCTGCGCGAACAGGGGCCGCAGCCACGCCTGTGGGTGCGCATCAATGCCGCCGATACGGTCTGGCATGGCGAGGACCTGATGACGTTTTCGGCGCTGTCCATGGCCGGCATCGTATTGCCCAAGGCGGAAGATCCCAAGAGCCTGTCGGCGATTGCCCGTCGGCTGGGTCCCGGGCGCGGCCTGATCGCGCTCATCGAGAGTGCCGCCGGTCTGGCGGCCATGCGCGAGATTGCGGCGGTGCCGGGCGTGCAGCGGCTGGCCTTCGGCTCCATCGATGCGCAGGTCGATCTGGGCATGCAGTGCGGTCCAGAAGAGGAGGAGTTGACGCACTTCCGCATCGAGATGGTGATGGCCTCGCGCCTGGGGGGCATTGCCCCGCCCATCGATGGCGTGACCACCGATTTCAATGACGACGCCTTTCTGGCACGCATGGTGCAGCGCGCGCGCCGGCTGGGTTTTGGCGCCAAGCTGTGCATCCATCCGCGCCAGGTAGAAGGTGTGCGGCGTGGCTTCATGCCCAGCGAGCAGGAGCTGGCCTGGGCGGGGGCCGTGATGGCGGCGGTGCGCGCCAGCGATGGCGGTGCCATTTCGCTTGAAGGCAAGATGATCGACAAGCCGGTGATCCTGCAGGCCGAGAAATTCCTGCACCAGGCCGGCCTGTTGTCCGATTGAGGCACTGCGGCTCGTGTAACCTAGACGTTTTCCAACCAGAGGGAGACGACCACATGAAAATCCAGGCCGCCGTATTGCGCGAGATGACCGATGCGCATCCGTTTGCCGTGAGCCAGCCGCTGAAGATCGAAGAACTCGATCTTGACCCGCCCGGCCCCGGCGAGGTGCTGGTGAAGATGAAGGCCGCCGGCCTGTGCCATTCGGACCTGTCGGTGATCACCGGTGTGCGTCCGCGTCCGGTGCCCATGGCGCTGGGCCACGAGGCTTCGGCGGAAGTGGTGGAGGTAGGCAGTGGCGTGACCGACCTGCGTGCCGGTGATCTGGTGGTGCTGGTCTTCGTGCCCAGTTGCGGCCACTGCCTGCCCTGCATGGAAGGGCGGCCGGCGCTGTGCGAGCCGGGCGCCGCCACCAATACCCTGGGTGAGCTGCTGTCGGGCCAGCGCCGTCTGCGTGACAAGGCCCAGGTGGTGCATCACCACCTCGGGGTGTCGGCCTTTGCCGATCATGCGGTGGTCTCGCGCCGCTCCTGCGTGAAGATCGAGGCTGATATCGATCCGGTCGAGGCGGCCCTGTTCGGGTGCGCGGTGCTGACCGGCGTGGGCGCAGCGGTCAATACCGCCGAGGTCAAGGCCGGTACTACGGCGGCGGTGCTGGGGCTGGGCGGCGTGGGCTTGTGCGCGATGCTGGGCGCGCTGGCCTCAGGCGCACGCGAGGTGATCGCGGTGGACCTGCACGACAGCAAGCTGGAAGTGGCGCGTGCGCTGGGCGCCACGGCCACCGTGAATGCCCGTGACCCGGATGCGGTGGCTAAGGTCAAGGAACTCACCAAGGGCGGCGTCGATTACGCCTTCGAGATGGCCGGCTCGGTGCAGGCCATGGAAGCGGCCTACCGCATGACCCGCCGTGGCGGCATGACGGTCACGGCCGGCCTGCCTGCACCGAACCAGAACTGGGCGCTGCAGCAGGTCAGCCTGGTGGCCGAGGAACGCACCGTCAAGGGCAGCTATATCGGCTCCTGCGTGCCGGTGCGCGATATCCCGCGCTACATCGGCCTGTACCAGGCCGGCCGCCTGCCGGTGGACAAGCTCATGGGCGAGCGCCTGGCGCTGGCCGACATCAACCGCGGTTTCGACCGCCTGCATAGCGGGGAGGGGCTGCGCGACCTGATCGTCTTTTAACGCCGGGGGCCGAGGTCGTCGGCCCCCGGCTTCACCCGGAGGAGACACGCATGACCATCATCACAATGCGGGCGGCACTGACCGCCTGCGCCTTCGCCACGCTGAGCCTGTCGACCACGGCAGCGCTGGCGCAACAGCCCATCGTCATCAAGTTCAGTCACGTGGTGGCCAACGACACGCCCAAGGGCAAGGGCGCGGAACGCTTCAAGGAACTGGCCGAGAAGGCGACCAACGGCCGTGTCAAGGTCGAGGTCTATCCCAACAGCACCCTCTACAAGGACAAGGAAGAGCTGGAGGCGCTGCAGCTGGGTTCGGTGCAGATGCTGGCGCCGTCCCTGGCCAAGTTCGGGCCGCTGGGGGCCAAGGAGTTCGAGGTGTTCGACCTGCCCTATATCTTTCCCAACAAGGAAGTGTTGAAGCGCGTGACCGAGGGGCCGATCGGGCAGGGCCTGTTCCAGAAGCTGGAAGGCAAGGGTATCAAGGGCCTGGCCTACTGGGATAACGGCATGAAGGTGATGACGGCCAACCGGCCGCTGCACAAGGTGGCGGACTTCCGGGCGCTGAAGATGCGCATCCAGTCCTCCAAGGTGTTGGACGAGCAGTTCCGGGCATTGAAGGCCAATCCTCAGGTGCTGGCGTTTTCCGAGGTGTACCAGGCCATGCAGACCGGGGTGGTGGATGGCAGCGAGAACACGCCCTCCAATGTCTACACGCAGAAGATGCATGAGGTGCAGTCCAACCTGACCGTGTCCGATCATGGATATATCGGTTACGCCGTGATCGTCAACAAGAAGTTCTGGGAGGCCTTGCCGGCCGATGTGCGCGGCCAGCTCGAAGGGGCCATGAAGGAAGCCACGGTCTACGCCAATACCATCGCCCAGAAGGAAAATGACGATGCCCTGGCCGCCATCAAGGCCAGCGGCAAGACCAAGGTCTACACCCTTTCCGAACAGGAGAAGGCCGAGTGGCGCCGCGCACTGCTGCCGGTGCACAAGAGCATGGCCTCACGGGTGGGGCAGGACCTGATCGATGCGATCTACAAGGAAAGCGAAGCTGCCGGCGTCAAGATGAACTGATTGCATTGCCCCATCCCGTTCGGGATGGACCTGCGCACCGGGCGGCCTGCAGCAATGCAGGCCGTTTTGCTTGGGGGACGGTGATTCCGGCCAGTCTATTTCTTCTTGCGATTGACGACGTAGTTCTCGGCAGCCGTGACGGCATTCTGCAAGGCTTCCATCTTGGAGTTGCCTGGCTTGAAGTCGCCGAATTCGTGGGTGGTGCGATCCGGGAAGTCGATATGGACGAACGCCGTCCACTTGCCGTCAGTACGTAATACCGGGGTCAGCTTGATGGTGGCGTCGAGATACTTGCACGCTATTGCGCCTAGAGTGGTGGACATCTTGCTTTGAAGCGGGGCGGCAGCCGAATCAAGGGGGAGCCGACGCCTGCAGTTTGTGGTGGCGAATCAAGTCACGAATGATGCCACAGCCTGACCATTCCTGCCGTGCAGCAGAGCAGGCCTTTAAACCGTTTTACGAGTGATGCGGCGAGGGCAGGGCGCTCGTGGGGAATTACGCCCCGCCTCCGGCCTTGTTGGTCGGGGCTGCACGCCGCATCAATACGCGAGTCAGGCAGCTGCCAGCAGCAGGTCCAGGTTCTGTACGGCGGCGCCCGATGCCCCCTTGCCCAGATTGTCGAACACCGCGCACAGCAGGATGTGCCCTTCGGCCGGGTTGCCGAATACGCCCAGGGTCATGTCATTGCTGCCGTTGTGGCGGGTCGGATCAAGCTGGACCGTGGCGGCGCTCTGTTCGGCATCCAGTACCTTGACGTGGCGCGCCCCGGCGTAGTGGCGCTGCAGTGCGGCGCGCAACGACTCCAGGCTGGCACCAGCCGGCAGCAGGCGAGTCTGCAGTGCGATGGAGAGCACGATGCCCTGGCGGAAGGCGCCATAGGCGGGCAGGAAGATCGGCCGTTGCGTCAATCCGGCGTGCAGCTGCATTTCCGGCGGATGCTTGTGCTGCAGGCCCAGGCCGTACAGCACGAAGGGTGCGGCGCTGGCGGCCTCCGGTCCTTCGTATTGCTCTACCTGCGGCCGACCGCCACCGGAGTAACCGGAGACGGCGTGGATGCTCAGCGGGTAGTCGGCCGGTACCAGTCCGGCTTGTACCAGCGGGCGCAGCAGCGCGATGGCGCCGGTCGGATAGCAACCGGGGTTGCTGATGCGGTGGGCGTTGGCAATGGCCTGGGGCTGTTCCGGTGTCATCTCGGGGAAGCCATACACCCAGCCCGGGCTGGTGCGATGGGCCGAGCTGGCATCGATGACGCGCACGCGAGGGTTCTCGATCAGCGCCACGGCTTCGCGGGCCGCAGCGTCGGGCAGGCACAGCAGGGCGATGTCGGCGCTGTTGATGGCTTCGGCGCGCCGCTGCGCATCCTTGCGCTCGGCTGCCGGCAGGGTCAGGATGCGCAGGTCCTTGCGGTCGCGCAGGCGTTCGTGGATCAGGAGACCGGTGGTGCCTTGGTCGCCGTCGATGAAGATCAGAGGAGGGTTGCTCATGGTGTACTCCGGTCAGCTGCAAGCAGTGGGCGCGCCCGGATGGAAGCGGTGGCGAGGGACTTCGCCCTGGCCCTGGCATGGCGCGGGAATGCCGATGCCTTGCATGGTGCGACAAAACGTATAATTGGAAAAGTTGAATATCGCAAATAGATCGTTCAGTTTTACTGAAGGTGCGGTGTTCGTTCCTGTTGCTGTTTCCACTGTCGTTGCTGATGCCGGAGCCATTTCATGCGTGAACTCAACCTGGATCGTCTGCGTACCCTGGTCGCCATCGCCGACCTGGGTTCCTTCGCCGCTGCGGCGCGCACCCTGAACCTGGCACCGCCCACGGTGAGCCTGCACATCAGCGAACTGGAAGCGCGCATCGGCGCGCCCTTGCTGCTGCGCCAGCGCAGCCAGGTGCGGCCATCGGGCATCGGCGCCACGCTGGTGGCGCGGGCGCGGCAGTTGCTGGCGGCGGCCGATCAGGCGCTGGAAGAAGTGCAGCGGCAGGTGCAGGGCCTGGCCGGACGGGTGCGCCTGGGAGCCTCCACCGGCGCCATTGCCTATCTGTTGCCGCAGGTGCTGGAACGTCTGGGGCAGCAACATCCGGGCATCGATGTGCAGGTGCGCATCCTGACCTCGCAGGAGACGCTGGCGCAACTGGTGGAAGGGACGCTGGACATCGGCCTGGTGGCCCTGCCGCAGGCCCCGGTGGGCGGCCTGACGGTCAAGCCCTGGCGGCGCGACCCGGTGATGGCCTTCCTGCCAGCGGCGTGGCAGGTGCCAAGGGTGGTGACGCCGTCCTGGCTGGCGGCGCAGCCGCTGATCCTGAATGCGCCCGAGACGCGGCTCTCGCGCCTGACCACGGAATGGTTCGCCAGCGGCGGGGAGCATCCATTGCCGCGCATCGAACTCAATTTCAACGATGCCATCAAGAGCCTGGTGGCGGCCGGTTATGGCGCCACCCTGCTGCCGCACGAAGCCGGTGCCCAGGGCCGTGCTGTGCCGCCGGACCCGCGCATCGTGATGCGCCCGCTGCGCCCGGCGCTATGGCGGCCCTTGGGCATCGCCCATCGCGCCGGCCCGCCGGAACCAGCTACGCGCCACGTACTGGAGGCGCTGTGGGAGCTCAAGCAGCTCAGTGCGCGCTCCTGATGGGTGGTGTCAGTCCCCCGAGGGGGCGGTGGGTGTGGTCGGTGTAGCGGGTGTAGCTGGTGTAGCTGGTGCAGTCAGTGTCGACAATGCCTGCCGTTGCCGGCCCTCGCTATCGAAATTGTCGGGCTGCAGCCAGCAGTGGAAAGCCTGGTGCAGCTGCGGCCACTGGCCGTCGATGATGGAGAACCATGCGGTATCGCGACTGCGACCGCGATACACCACCGCTTGCCGGAAGATGCCCTCGAAACAGAAGCCCAGCCGCTGCGCCGCCCGGCGCGAAGGCCCATTGAGGCTGTCGCACTTCCATTCGTAGCGGCGATAACCGAGATCTTCGAAGACATGGCGCATCAGCAGATAATGCGCTTCGGTGGCCACGCGGCTGCGCTTGAGCCGCGGCGAGAAGGCGATGTGGCCGACTTCGATCACGCCGTGTGCCGGTTCGATGCGCATCAGGGCCATGCTGCCCAGGGCCCGTCCAGTGGCCTGGTCGATCACTACGTAATGCAGCGGGTCCTGGCTGGCCTGCATCAGTTCGGCCTGGTGCAGGTAGCTGGCCTCATCCGGGAAGGGGCCGCTCATCATGTAGGTCCAGTCGCGGCCATCGGTGGCCTCGGCGAAGGCGGCATACAGTGCTGCCCCGTGGCGGGCGACATCGATACGCTCCAGCCGGCAGTAGCGTCCCTGCAGGGTCTGTACGGACGGCCGAGGACGCGCCTGCCAGTCGGGCAGGGCGGGGCCGATGTCCTGCTGGTATTCGTTGCGGCGGGTGGCGGTGGAGTGGTTCACGTTGGCATCCAGGTGGGAGAGAGAAGCTCCACGATAGCGCTTTCGTGGCATCATCAGAAGTGCCAAAGACCACACATTTGATGGGGCCACGAAACCTGGCCGTGATGACTGCAATGACTGTGACGACATCTTCCGTTTCCCTGCTGAGCACGCCATTGGACCTGGACGCTGGCGCGGGCTCACGCCAGCAGCAACTGCTGGCCCGCTTCAAGCGCGCCATTCTCGATGGGCAACTGCCGCCGGGCAGTCGCCTGCCTGCCACCCGCAGCCTGTGCGCGGAGTTGCAGGTAGCGCGCAATACCGTGCTGGCGGTGTACGAACAACTGGTGGCCGAAGGCTATGCCCGCGCCGATCGCCAGGGGACCCGTGTAGCCGCGCTGGCGGGGACGGCGACCCGGTTCGTCCAGCCATCTCGCCCGGACAGCACACGCCAGTCGCACCGCGTGTCGACCATGACGCCCACGCGCGACGCCGGGGACCGGACCCTGCCGCTCACGCCGGGTATGCCGGCGCTGAACCGTTTTCCGCTCAATGCCTGGCTGCGCGCCCAGGAGCGAGCCCTGAAGCGGGCCGGGCCGATGGCGCTGGCGTATGGCGATCCGCTGGGCGAGCCGGCCCTGCGCGAGGCCATTGCGCAATATCTGCGGGTGGCGCGGGGTGTGCGCTGCGAGGCGGCCCAGGTGGTGCTGACCGAGGGCGCGCAGGGGGCCTTGTCCTTGTGTGTGCGTTTGTTCGCCAACCCCGGCGAGCGCGCCTGGCTGGAAGATCCGGGCTATGGCGGCGTACGCGCTGCCTTCCATGCCGGCGACCTGAAGATCCGGTCGATGCCGGTCGATGGCGAGGGCATCGTCATTCCTGCGCGCGCCTGGCGCAGTCCGCCGCGATTGGTGCATGTGACGCCATCCCATCAATATCCGACCGGCGCGGTGCTGTCCTTGCCGCGCCGGCTGGAACTGATCGCCCGGGCGCGCGAGTGCGGGGCCTGGATCATCGAGGACGACTACGACAGCGAGTTCCGGCACCGCGGCCACCCGGTGCCGGCCATGCAGGGGCTGGTGCCGGATGCCCCCGTGTTGTATGTGGGCACCTTCAGCAAGACCTTGTTCCCGGGGCTGCGCATCGGTTTCCTGGTGCTGCCGCAATCGGCGGGTGCGGGGGCCTGGCCGGCACTGGCGGAGTTGCTGCGCGGTGGGCATCGGCTGGAGCAGCTGGCGCTGGCCGAATTCATGGCCGGCGGCCAGTTCGCGCGTCATCTGGGCCGCATGCGGCGCCTCTATCGCGAACGCCAGCAGGCGCTGCGCGAGGCCTTGCAGGCACATCTGCCCGGGGTTGAGGTATGGGGCGGCGATAGCGGTCTGCACCTGACGGTGCGCTTGCCGCTGGACTGGCAGGATACCGTCGTCAGCACGGCGGCGCGGGCGGCGGGGATGAATGTGGGGGCCTTGTCTTCGTTTTCGGCACTGCCGCGCCAGGCTGCCAGCAATGGCCTGGTGATCGGGTATGGCAATACTTCTTCGGAGCAGTTTGCGCCGCTGATCCGGCGTCTGGCGCAGGTGTTGCGCCGCGCCGGCAAGGGATAGGTGATCAGAAGGGTTCTGGCTGATGCAGACGTTGCTGCACGCACTGGGTGACCAGTTCCATGTAATCGTTGGCACGTTGCGGCTTGGCGGCGTACCAGATGCGGCTGTCCTGTTCGCGGGCGAAATCGCTGGACAGGGGCGCAGCGGTAAACAAGACCAGGGGGATGTGCGCCAGCGTCTGGTAGACGCACAGCGTGCGCAGCAGCTCGTAGCCTTCGGTGCCGGGGAAGCTGCGCGGGTCCAGCAGAATCAGCGTAGGCAGGTCGCGGGCGCGGCACAGGGCTTGCGTAAGCAGGGAGGCATTGGCCAGTTCGGCATCGTCGAACCATTCGAACTGGCAGGGCAGCTGGTTGCGCCAGAGCGTGAAGCGGGCCATTTCGATGGCATCGAGGTCGGCATCGATGACGAGGATGCGGGGCAGGTGATGGGTCAGGGACATGGCGGCCTCCTTGGCGAGATGTGCTGGTATGGGCTCATCTTAGGAGGGGCCGGCGACCGTGGGTATCAGGGGCTTCCTGATGCCGGCTTGCCTGGATAGCGTGGATGCGCGAGGCCTGTGCGGGAGGACTGGCCTGAAGGTTGATCAGGCCTGGATGATCAGGTCGATGGAGCTGTCACTCAGGCCTGTTCGCTGGCGCTGCTCTCGAACTGGCGACTGTATTCGGCACGGCGTGCCTGGTCGGATTCGATCAGCAGGCGGTAGCGGGTTTCCGACACGCGCCGTTGCAGCACGGCCGCATAACGCTCGCGCTGCAGCCATTCGATGATCACCGAGGCGGTGACCACGATGATGGTGTAGACCAGGATCATGAAGACGTCCTTGTCGTTGAGGCCGTCCATCGTATAGAAGGGCTTGCGGAAGAAGAACATGGCCGTGGGGATGCTGATGGCCAGCAACCCCAGCGAATACACACAGCCGAACAGGTAGCTCATGACGATGCAGTTGACGGCGAAGAACACCATCGACAGCGCCTCGTCCACGAAGGGCGCCAGTGCATAGCGCAAGCCGAAGGCCGCAACGAATCCGAACGCGCTGACATACAGCGGGCGGAAGCCTTGCGGACGCCAGCTCTTGGCGTTCTTCAATTTGATCAGGCTCATGAGGGCTTTGGCAGGGTGGTGCGTCGTGTCCATCTTCGTTTACATTGCGCGGTCGCGCAATATGCTCATGTTAAGAATCCAGTCTTTCAAAAGGCTGACCAGGCTCGTTTTTTCAAGGCAAGGTCAGCCCTGTTGTATCGGCGCAGCAGGCCCTAGTGACGGCGATCCTTGAGCGGCGAGGAATGGCCCAGGTACTTGCGGCTCAGTTCGTTGCCGTGGATCTCGATGCTGCGCTTGATGAACATCACGGTCTCGTTGGTAACGATTTCGCGCTCATTGTCCACGGTGATGATGTGATAGCAATCGCCCAGCCAGATCACCTTGCGGACCTCGGCATTGATGTGTTGCAGGATCACCTCGGCATTGCGCGGGGAAGCGGTTTCGTCGTCGATGGAATGGATGATCAGGGTGTCGGTACGCACCAACGGCAGCGATTTGCGCACGAAGGCGATCATGCGCAGCGCGGCGCGCAGGTGGCGGGCCGGGATGGAAGCGGCGCCGACGGCGGCCACGCCATCCTTTTCCAGGGCGGCGGCGACGCGGCGGCGCATCTCGTAGTTCTTGATGCCGTAGGGTTCGCTTTCCTTGTAGGACCAGTTGCGAAAGCCCATCTCATAGACCACGGTCAATAGCTTCCAGTACCAGGGCACCGACCAGCCGTCGTATTGCAGCACCGGCGAGAGCAGCACCACGGAAAGCAGGTCCTTGCTGCGGGCGGCCACCGCCAGGGCTAGCGTGGCGCCCATGGAAAGGCCGCACAGCGAGACCGTCCTGAATTCTTCCTTGAGCCGGGCCACGCGGCTTTCGACCACGGCGCACCAGGCTTCCCAGTCGGGTGAGACGCGCGGATTGGTCAGCGCGGCGGAGTAGTTGTCGATGGTCAGCGGGATGACGGTGCAGCCGGCTTTCTTGAGCTGCTTGGGGATCGAGCCCATTTCGAGCTGGGAACCGCACAGGCCATGCAGCAGGATGACCGCATGATCCTTGTGGGGACCGCCGTGGCGGTCATCGTTGCGGGCCTCGGAGACCAGCGTGCTGCTGTCGGTGGATGACTGTGAGTCCATAAATCTTCAAACGCATTCGCGCCGGTCTGGCGCGTCTTGGCGAATCGTTCGCCCCCCGTTCAATACGAGTAAGCGGGCCGACGCTTGTCGCGTTCTGTTTTCCCGAGTACCAATTCCGCTGCCATCCTGGCGGTAAGTTTTTGCGGAAGTCTAACTGCCGGCGCCAAATGTTTCCAGCGTTTATCAAGAACATTCTTACTGTGCCGGCTGAGGGGAGCCAGGTCTTGCCAACCGGCAGGAATATTTCCGAATCATGACACGTTAACGTCATAACACTGCTGTTGGTGCACAACACTTGCCTTTTGGTTCACTATTATTTTCCAATGGGCAACAATAGTTGGCAAATGTACGAAGGTGCAGGTTTTTGACCGACAAGAAAAAGCCCCTCGCACCGGAGTGCGAAGGGCTGGCTGATGAGACGGAGTGATCAGGGGAGTCGGATCAGCCGCGACCTTCCAGATGGCCGTTGACCACGCGTACCTGGTCGCCGACGCGCCAGTTTTCATTGCTCTGGGGGAAGCTGCGGGTCTTGCCGTTTTCCATGCGCACGTCGACCACATAGCTGGTGGTGGCGCGCACGTTCTTTTCCACTTCATTGCCGGCATAGCCACCGCCGACCGCGCCGGCGATGGTGGCCAGGGTACGACCGGTACCGCCGCCGATCTGATTACCCAGCAGGCCGCCGACCACGGCACCACCGGCGATGCCGACGCCGCTGGTGGGGGCGGCATGGCGCACGGCGCGCACGCCGACCACTTCACCGCAGCTATTGCAGATCGCCGGGGCGCGCTGTACTGCGGGCGCTGCAGCCTGGGTCGGATAGGCCGATTGCTGCGGTTGATAGGACGGGGCGCGCTGGGCTTGCTGCTGTGCGGTCAGGGCATTGGCGGGTGCGCCGGGGGCTTGCGCGTTCTGATCCAGCGCCGCCAGTTGCTGCGGGGAATTCTCGCTCTTGGAGTTGGGCAGCAGGCCGGTCATGGCGGCCACGCCGATGAGGCTGACCAGGATCACGGCCACGGCGGCGCCAGCCATCAGCGGATGCAGGCGGCCGGAGGATGTCTTGGCGACGGCGTTGTTGCCGGTATTCAGGGGTTGTGTGTTGTTGGTTTCCATGATGACCTCTGTAGTTGTTCTGTTGTCGTTGAAGATTGGATGACTGGATTATGGAGTGGTCATCGGCCAAAAAAAATCCCGATTCTGTGTCAGTTGTAAAAACTTGTAATGTGGCAAAAACGGCCCGGGAGGCGGGTTTGCGGGATGACAACAGCCATCGCGCCACACAGGAGCGCAGCGGAAAGGGAAGATGGGCGCGGGGAGGGGAGCAAGCCAGGGGAGTGCGGCAGCAGCAGGCGGGCAGGATGCCTGTGAGGCAGAAATGGAAAGGGGACGGCGATGTCGCCGTCCCCTGGACGTCAATGCGGGGTGTCAGCCGACAGGCTTCAATCCTCGGCGATCAGTCTTCGCGACGCAGGTGCGGGAACAGGATCACGTCACGGATATTGGGCGAATCGGTGATCAGCATCATCAGACGGTCGATGCCGATGCCGCAGCCGCCGGCCGGGGGCATGCCGTATTCCAGGGCGCGGATGTAGTCGGCGTCGTAGTACATGGCTTCCTCGTCGCCGGCATCCTTGGCGGCCACCTGGGCCTGGAAGCGGGCGGCCTGGTCTTCGGCGTCGTTCAACTCGGAAAAACCGTTCGCAATTTCACGACCGGTGATGAACAGTTCGAAGCGCTCGGTAATGCCGGCCACCGTGTCCGATGCGCGCGCCAGCGGCGAGACTTCGACCGGGTAGTCGATGATGTAGGTCGGGTTCCACAGCTGCGACTCGGCGGTCTCTTCGAACAGCGCCAGTTGCAGAGCGCCGATGCCGGCGCCGGCCAGCGGGGCCTGGTCGGTCTTGACGCCGAACTTCTTCAGTTCGGTGCGCAGGAAGTCGATGTCGGCCAGTTGCTCGGCGGTGTAGTTGGGTGCGTACTTGAGGATGGCACCGGTGATGGTCAGGCGGTCGAAGGGCTTGGACAGGTCCAGCTCGCGGCCCTGGTAGGTCAGCACGGCGGTGCCGTGGGCATCGATGGCGGCCTGGCGGATCACCTGTTCGGTGAAGCCCATCAGCCACTGGTAATCCACGTAGGCGGCGTAGAACTCCATCATCGTGAATTCAGGGTTGTGACGCGGCGAGACGCCTTCATTGCGGAAGTTGCGGTTGATCTCGAAGACGCGCTCGAAACCGCCCACCACCAGGCGCTTCAAGTACAGCTCGGGGGCGATGCGCATGAACATCTGCATGTCCAGCGCGTTGTGGTGGGTGATGAAGGGCTTGGCCGCGGCGCCGCCCGGGATCGGGTGCAGCATCGGAGTTTCCACTTCCATGAAACCGTTGGTTTCCATGAAGCGGCGGATCGACGACATCGCGGCAGTACGGGCCTTGAAGGTACGGCGGGTCTCCTCGCTCATGATCAGGTCGACGTAGCGCTGGCGGTACTTCATTTCCTGATCGGCCAGGCCGTGGAACTTGTCGGGCAGCGGGCGCAGCGACTTGGTGATCAACTTCAACTTGGTGACCTTGACCGACAGCTCGCCGGTCTTGGTCTTGAACAGCGTGCCTTCGGCACCCAGGATGTCGCCCAGGTCGTAATGCTTGAAGGCGGCCATGGCTTCTTCGCCGGTGACGTCACGGGTCACGTAGAGCTGGATGCGGCCATCGGCGCGCACGCCAGAGGCATCCTGCAGGGTGGCGAAGGCCGCCTTGCCCATGACCCGCTTCAACATCATGCGGCCGGCCACGGTGACGGTCACCGGTTCGGCTTCCAGCGCTTCGTTCTCGAAGCCGTCGTATTGCGCGTGCAGATCCGCGGCATTGTTGGCCGGGCGGAAATCGTTGGGGAAGGCGATACCCTGCTCGCGGATGGCGGCCAGCTTGGCGCGGCGCTCGGCGATGATGCTGTTCTCGTCGGCTGCCGGCTGGGCGGCGGGGGTGTTTTGCGTGGTCATGGTTGGAATTCTTGAGGTTTGAACGGTAGCTCAGTCAGCAACCGGCCGCGCAAGGACTGCGCGGCCGGCGTGGATCAGACGCCCTGTTTCAGCGAGGCTGCGATGAAGTCGTCGATGTCGCCATCGAGCACGGCCTTGGTGTTGCCGGTTTCGAAGTTGGTGCGCAGGTCCTTGATGCGGGACTGGTCCAGCACATAGGAACGGATCTGGTGGCCCCACCCGACGTCGGTCTTGGAGTCTTCCAGCTTCTGCTGCTCGCTCATGCGCTTGCGCAGTTCCAGTTCGAACAGCTTGGCGCGCAGCATGTCCCAGGCTTCGGCACGGTTGCGGTGCTGGCTGCGGTCGTTCTGGCATTGCACGACGATGCCCGACGGGGCGTGCGTCAGGCGCACGGCGGAGTCGGTCTTGTTGATGTGCTGACCACCGGCGCCGGAGGCGCGGTAGGTATCGACGCGCACGTCGGCCGGGTTGATCTCGATCTCGAAGGAATCATCCACCTCAGGGTAGACGAAGAGGCTGGAGAACGAGGTATGGCGGCCATTGGACGAGTCGAACGGCGACTTGCGCACCAGGCGGTGCACGCCGGTCTCGGTACGCAGGAAGCCATAGGCGTAGTCGCCCTCGACCTTGATGGTGGCGGTCTTGATGCCGGCCACTTCACCGTCGGACTGTTCCATGATCTCGGCCTTGAAGCCCTTGCGCTCGCAATAGCGCAGATACTGGCGCAGCAGCATGGAGGCCCAGTCCTGGGCTTCGGTACCGCCGGCGCCGGCCTGGATGTCGATGAAGCAGTTGTTGGCGTCCATGGGGCCGCTGAACATGCGGCGGAATTCCATCTCTTCCACCAGCTTCTTCAGGTTCTCGGCATCGGCCTCGATGGCGACGATGGTGTCCTCGTCCTTTTCCTCGCGCGCCATCTCGAAGAGGTCGCGGGCATCGTTCAACTCGCTGTCGATCTTGATGAGAGTGTGGACGATCGCTTCCAGCGATTTCTTTTCCTTGCCGAGGTCCTGGGCCCGCTTCTGGTCGTTCCAGACGTTGGGGTCTTCCAGTTCGGCGTTGACTTGCTCGAGTTTCTCCGACTTTACATCGAAGTCAAAGATACCTCCGTAGCTCGGTGGCGCGGGTGGCCAGGTCGTCGAGCAGGGATTGGAGGGAATTGAGGCGTTCTGCTTCCATGATGGGTTCTTTTGCGATCAAACCTCACATTATACAAGAGGAGCAAGCGAGTTTCATCCCCGTCACGCGCCTGTCATTTTCGCTCGCTACCATCGGCGCGCTTGTTTTACTGACAAAAACCTGACGGTGGCGCACGGCGCTGCCCGATACCTGCCAGCCCCTACCGGAGAATCTTCGATGAGACAGCCTGCCGCCACGTCCCTCCCTTCCACCGTCGACCAGCCGCAAGCCGGTCGCCGCAGCCTGTTGAAGGCCATGACAGCCGCGCCGCTGCTGCCGCTGGCCGGTGGCCTGTCGGCCTCGGCCCTGCTGGCGGCATGCGCCACGCCCGGTGCCGGCAAGCCCTTCGCCTCGGCGCGTTTTACCGGCATGCCGGCACCCACCCTGGACAATCCGGCCGCCATGGCCTCCACCACCGTTGGTTCGGCCCTGGAGGTAACGTTTGCCGATGGCAGCAAGCAAAGCTACAAGCTGGCCTATCAGCCCTTCTTCATGACCGGCGACATGGTGCCGGACGGCCGTGGTGGCAGCATCCTGGCCGGCGGTTATCTGGACATC
Organism: Herbaspirillum sp. C7C2; assembly: GCF_022627865.1. Classification (NCBI taxonomy): domain Bacteria; kingdom Pseudomonadati; phylum Pseudomonadota; class Betaproteobacteria; order Burkholderiales; family Oxalobacteraceae; genus Herbaspirillum; species Herbaspirillum sp. C7C2. Next base: position 272,164 of record NZ_JABXGI010000002.1, on the reverse strand, counting down.
AACAACCAGCCCATCATCGACCGCTCGCTGCCCGGCCGTGAACGCCAGTTCTTCTCGGACTGCCCGGACGGCTCGTCGCTGCTGACCGTGCCGGGCGCCAAGGTGCCCGGCGTGAAGGGCAATGCGGTGTTTGCCGTGGTGCAATTCGAATACACCACCCGCGACCAGAAGCAGGCTGCCATGTATGGCCAGTTGCCTTCGCCCATCGCCGTGCTCACGCTGGACCAGGACCCGTCCTCGGGCAAGCTGTCGCTGGTGCAATACCACAACGTCGACACCTCCCAGGTCAATGGCCTGTGGATCACCTGCGGCGCCAGCCTGTCGCCCTGGAATACGCACCTGTCGTCGGAAGAATATGAACCGGACGCATCGGCCATTGCCTCCAACCCGCAATTCAAGACCTTCAGCAAGAATCTGTACGGTGATGAAAACCGCGCCAATCCCTACCACTACGGCCATCTGCCGGAAGTGACGGTCAACCCCGACGGCACCGGTTCCATCAAGAAACACTACTGCCTGGGTCGCATCTCGCACGAACTGGTGCAGGTCATGCCGGACCAGCGCACCGTCCTGATGGGCGACGATGCCACCAACGGCGGTCTGTTCATGTTCATCGCCGATCGCGCCGCCGACCTGTCCTCCGGTACGCTCTATGTGGCGCGCTGGGAGCAGGTCTCGGGTGTCGGTCCGGGTGCCGGCAAGCTGTCCTGGGTACGCCTGGGCAGCGCCACCAGTGCCGAAGTCAAGGCCATGGCCGAGCGCTACAAGGCTTCCGACATCATGGATATCCGCACCACCGACCCGGCCGACGGCTCCTTCTCCAGGATTCCTTTCAACGGCAAGTTCAACTGGGTGCGCGTCAAGCCGGGCATGCAGAAGGCTGCCGCCTTCCTGGAAACCCACCGCTACGCCGCTCTGGCCGGTGGCAGCCTGGGCTTCACCAAGATGGAAGGCACCACCGTCAATGCCCGCGACAAGATCGCCTATTCGGCCATGTCCTATGTCCAGACCTCGATGCTCAACGGCTCCGGCCACATCAAGGTCGAAGGCCCCAAGGCCGGTGCCGTGTATGCGCTGAACCTGCGCGGCGGCCAGCGCGATGCCGGCGGCAATGTGATCGACAGCGAATGGGTGGCCATCGACATGGCCCCGCCGGCGGCGCTGGTGGGCGTGGACCTGAAGACCCCGGATGCCCTGGGCAACCTGGCCGATCAGGAACACATCGCCAATCCGGACAACATCAAGTTCTCCGAGAAGCTGCGCACGCTCTTCATCGGCGAAGACAGCGGCATGCACGTCAACAACTTCCTGTGGGCCTACAACGTCGATACCAAGGCGCTCACCCGCGTGTTGTCCTGCCCGGCAGGGGCCGAATCGACCGGCCTGCATGCGGTCGATGAAATCAATGGCTGGACCTATGTCATGAGCAACTTCCAGCACGCCGGTGACTGGGAGAAGGGCTTGCACGACAAGGTCAAGGACAAGCTCGATGCGCTGGTGCGGGCCAACTACAAGGACCGCTTCGGCGCCACTGTCGGTTACTTGACCGGTCTGCCGTACTCGGCCAGGAGCTGAGGCGGGGTCCGCCGTCGCGGCGGGCCGGCACGGAACGCAATCTGCTAGGATCGGTCCTACCAGCTCGTTTCGTCCTGCCCGCCGATGACAAGAACAACGCTGCTTCCCCTGTTGCTTCCCTGTGCCGCCTTGCTGGCGGCCTGCGCCAGCTCTCCCGCGCCGCACGGCCAGGTCAAGGGGGCCGAGGCCAGCTCGCGCGAGATGGGCCAGTCCGACAGCAATCGCGTGGCCACCCTGGCCATGCGCGCCAATCTGGATAGCCTGTATCTGCTGATGTCCAAGCTGTATCGGCGCAACCCGGCCGAATGGAAGAAGACGGCGACCACCCGGGAAGAGGCCGAAAAGAAGGTGCGTGACGCCATCGAACAGCGCCAGCCCTGGCCGGAACTGCAGGGCAAACGCGACATCGCTGCCATGACGCTGGCCTTGGCGCCGGACTTCAAGGGGGATAGGGTGGCGGCCTTCATCGATGCCACCGCTGACATGATCATCGTCGCCCATGGCAACAAGATCGAGTTCTTCCTGGTCGACGGGCTGGATGCCCAGCATCTCTACAACGCCGCCCGCAACGTCGAAATCGCCGCCTGGGTGCTGGCCAGCCGGCGCAACGCTAGCGGTGCGCCGTTGCTGCTCTCCGACGAAATCGGCGGGGAAGTGCGCAACCTCAGTTTCGAGCGGGAGTTCGGCAAGATCGTCGGGCGCCTGGACCTGATGGCCGAATTCAGCACTGAGCGTTACCGCCGGGCCGGCATCAGCTATGTGCAGAACCTGCTGGGCGGGTCGTTCCTGCAGTTCCTCCCGGTGCGCTGAGGTCCGTCTCCGGGCCGATCGCGCGCGCCGGCGCGATCACGTAGCAGCCGCGCCCATTGCCCTTGGCGGCATACATGGCCTTGTCGGCGGCCTGCAGCAGGCTGTCGGCGTCGCAACTGCCGTCGCAGACCGCGATCCCTACCGATACGCCGAGCCGGTACTCGCCCTGCGCCAGGTGCAGCGGTTCGGAGACTGCCTTGATGCACTTTTCGGCCAGCACCTGCGCGCCATGTTCATACGGCTCGCCGAGATCGGTGATCAGCAGCACGAATTCATCGCCCCCCACCCGCGCCAGCGTATCGCCGTGCCTTGCCACCTGGTGCAGGCGCCGGGTGACCTCCTGCAGCACCAGGTCGCCGGCCTTGTGGCCGAGGGTGTCGTTGATCGGTTTGAAGCCGTCCAGATCCAGGAACAGCAGGGCCACGCCGTTGCGTTCGCGGCAGGCATGGGTGAGCGCGGCTTCCATGCGCTCGGCCAGCATCATGCGGTTGGGCAAGCCAGTGAGTACATCGTGGTGGGCCTGATGCTGCAGTTCGGCCTGGTGCAGCTTGAGCCGCGAGAGCAGGCCGTTGAAGGCCATGGTCAGGTGGCCTACCTCATCGCGCCGTTCGACCGGCAGCGGCGACAGTGGCAGCTCGCCGCGCGTCATGCGATCGGCCAGGGCGGCGGCCCGTCGCAGCGGGCGGAAGAACCACAGGTAAGCCAGCACCAGCAGCAACACGACCATGACCCCCTGTATCACGCCACCGCGTGCAATCAGGGCGCGGGTGCGCTCTACCGTGGGCAAGGCTGCGGCCAGCGGCATGGTCACCGCCACCAGCCAGGGCGTGCCCGGCACCGAGGCAAAGGCCTTGATCTCGTTGACACCATTGGCCGCGATGCCCACGCCATTGCCCCGGTAGCCCGCCAGGGCCTGGTCCATCAATTCGTCCCGGCCGGCCGACGGCAGCTGAGTCAATACCAGGGCCTCGTCGCTGGAGGCGATGATCATCCTCTGCTGCGGCGACACCAGCAGGAAACTGCCGGTCGGTCCCAGCCGTGCCTGTTGCAGATGGTCCAGGAAGCCCGGTGCATTGAGTTCGCTGCTACCGCCCAGCACGCCCACGATGCGGCCGCTGGCGTCGCGCAGCGGCGTGAGAATGGCGATGATGGGTTTGCCGCTGGCAGGGCTGTTCAGGGGCGGACACAGAACGGTCGCACCCTGCAGCACGCGCTCGTAATCGGGGTAGTTGGTCAGGGATAGCGCGCGCCGGCCATCCAGGGTCGGGTAGTCGACCACGATGGTGCCATTGCCGTCGGCCACGAACAGGCCCTGTGCGAACAGCGGAAGCAGTTGCTGGTGATCCTGCAGCCAGCTGCGCATGGCGGCGCGGTCGCCCAACAGTGCGCTGGGAAAGTGGCTGGCCAGGCGTTCCAGATAGCTGGCACGTTCCTGCACGCGATAACCGATGTCCTGCGCCAGGTAGCTGGCAATGGTGCTTTGCTGGTCGGCGGCGACCTGGGCCTGCTCCTTTTCGAGGAAGCCGATCAGGATGTTGTAGCGCAAGACCGCACTCACCAGAATCAGCAAGAGTCCGAACAGGGTGAGACGGGTCACCAGGCTGCAGTGAATGCGCTTGATCATCATCGGGTTGGTCTTGTTGTTATTGTCTGGAGCGGTCTCTAGCCCTTCCGTTTGGCAGGCTGAAAGTCGCTCCAAGCCAACATTGTGCCACTGCAACGCCACAATGTTGGCTTTTTTTTGTTCCCTTCTTGATGTCCTGTTTCCCTGCTGCAATCCTTGCGGGGCAAGGCTTTGCGCCCATTGGGGCAGGGGGCGAGACGATCAGGCTGGCTCGGCGTGTTCGACCATCAGTTGCACGGTGGTCTTGCCGTTGTACTCGTTGGCATCCAGCCGGAACGCCACCTGGGCGTGGTCGGGCAAAGCGTCGGTGTGGCCGAACCAGATGGCGTCGTACTTGCGGCCGTTTTTCTCCAGTTGCAGCTTGAGGTGCTTCTCCTTGAGGATGCGCTGGTTGAGCACCCGGAAGTGATCGCAGAAGACCGGTGGCGCAAAGCCCTGGCCCCAGACCTGCTGGTCCATCAGGCTGATGAATTCCACCGAATAATAGGCATCCTCCAGCACCCCATCGGTTTCGATGACACGCTCCAGCTGGTTCTGCGTGAGCCAGTCGCGGCCCACGGCCTCGAAGGCGTCGGCGAAGGCGTCGAAGGCCTCGGCATGGAGGGTCAGGCCGGCCGCCATGGCGTGGCCGCCGAACTTGGTCATCACCGAAGGTGCGTGCTTGGACACCAGGTCCAGCGCGTCGCGCAGGTGGAAGCCTGCAATCGACCGGCCCGAGCCCTTGATGAAACCTTTGTCGCCGGGCGCGAAGGTGATGGTGGGACGATAGAACTTGTCCTTCAGGCGCGAGGCCACGATGCCGATCACGCCCTGGTGCCAGGACGCATCGAAAACAGCAATGGTGCGGCGGTCGGCCGGGTTGAAGTCGTCCAGCAGCAAGAGGGCGGTGTCCTGCATGCCGGCTTCGATGTCGCGCCGCTCGCGGTTGATGGCGTCCAGTTGCTGGGCGATCGCCCAGGCCCGGCCTTCGTCGTCGGTGGTCAGGCATTCGATGCCCAGTGCCATGTCGGCCAGGCGACCTGCCGCATTCAGGCGCGGCCCCACGGCAAAGCCTAGGTCGAAGGGGGTGGCGCGGCGGGCTTCGCGCCCGGCCGCACGAAACAGTGCGGCTATGCCCGGATGCATCTTGCCGCTGCGCATGCGCTTCAAGCCCTGGGCCACCAGGATGCGGTTGTTGGCGTCCAGCTTGACCACGTCGGCCACCGTGCCCAGGGCCACCAGGTCCAGCAGGGTGTCCAGGCGCGGCTGGGTCTGTGCATCGAAGAGCCCACGCTTGCGCATCTCGGCGCGCAGCGCCAGCAGCACGTAGAACATCACGCCCACGCCAGCCAGGTTTTTGCTGGGGAAGCCGCATTGCGGCTGGTTCGGATTGACGATCACGCGCGCGTCCGGCAGGGCATCGCCGGGCAGGTGGTGATCGGTCACCACCACGTCGATGCCGCGCCGCTTGGCTTCGGCCACGCCGTCGATGCTGGCGATGCCGTTGTCGACGGTGACGATGATGTCGGGGTTCTTTTCGCGCACCGTCAGTTCGACGATTTCGGGGGTGAGCCCGTAACCGTATTCGAAGCGATTGGGCACGATGTAGTCCACCTGCGCGCCCAGCAGGCGCAGCCCGCGCAGGCCGACCGCGCAAGCAGTGGCGCCGTCGCAGTCATAGTCGGCCACGATCACCAGCTTCTTGCCGGCGGCAATGGCGTCGGCCAGGTAGCTGGCGGCAGCGTCGATGTGGAGCAGGCCGGCGGGTGGGAACAGCGCATTGAGTTCGCTGGCCAGTTCGCGCGCGGTGGACAGGCCGCGTGCCGCATAGACCCGCGCCAGGACCGGGTGGACGCCTTCGGCGATGAGTTGGTCGGCCTGGCCGGGATGATAGGGGCGGGTGGCGACGCGGATCATGCGCAACGCTCCGCCAGCAGCGCCAGCGAGGGCTTGCGCCAGAAGCGCCGCAAGGCGCCACGGGTGACGGCAACCTCGACCAGGCGGTCAGACCCGGTCAGGACCAGGTTGACGGCCCCCAGCGTATCGGCCCGCAGCGCCACCAGCAGCGGCGCCAGCCATTCGCGGTCCAGGTGTTCCAGGTGCTGCAGCCACAGGCCCCATTCCTCGGCCAGGGCCGCTTCGACCAGGGCATCAAGTACCAGCAGGCGGTGTCCGTCCCCGCGCAGGATGTCGTTCACCTGGCTCGCATTGGTATGGGCATGCGCATTGGCATGGGCCTGGTCGGCCTGCGCGCCATCGCCGAAGGCGCGCATCCAGCCGCGCAGGCCGAAGCGGGCGCCATAGCTATGCTGCGCGCTGGCACCGGCATCGGCGCCGCCCCAGATCCAGATGGAGTTGATGGCTTTCTGGCCACGCATTTCGCGTTGCTCGTTGAGTGCCTCGGCGAACCACTGCATCTGCACTTCGTTCTGCAGCTTGCGCCAGGCCAGTTCACCCGGGCCTTCCGGCATCCAGATGTCGACATTGCGGCCGCTGGCGGCGCTCGGTGTAGAGGTGCGCAGGCCTGCCCAGGCGTCGGCACGGATGAACCAGGTGCGGGCGTCGCCATACACCAGTTCATGGCCGATCTCGGTAAACAGCGGCAGGGCGGCGGCGAACAGGCGTTGCGATTCTTCCTCTTCCAGCTGCAGCTGGCCGATGTCGGTCAGCACCAGGTGGTCGCGGGCCACGTGGATGTGCGCCGGGTGCAGTACGAACCAGTGACCGGCGGCCGGTGCGTGGCCCAGGCCCTGCATCAATGCGGCGGCCGCACCGGGGCTGGAATCCTGCGGGGGCGGCGGCAAGCCGAAGCGGCGGGCCAGCCAGTGTTCATGCGGCAGCGCCCGCGAAAACGGGTCGTGCGACTGCAGCGGTGTCGCCTTGCCACGGCCCAGCAGCATGGCCAGGGAGGGGGCCTTGCTCTGACGCAGCAGGTCGCGGGCCAGCTCGGCCGGGGGCAGGACGAAGGGAACGAGGATGTCGAGTTGATTCATGGGGCGCTATTTTAGCGGCTGGCGGGCCGCTTGGCCTGGGCGTCCCCTGCACAAAGCTTCACTTATCTGACTTAAGGCCCTTAAAAAACCGCTCAAGACTTGTTCCAGGCCTGTTTGGCGCGCTGACGCACCAGCATGCGCACGCTCTCGGGCATGGGTGTGCGGGCGCCATTGGTCTCGGCCGACAGCCACAGGCTGTCTTCGAAATGGGGCAGCATGCGCGGGGTGATGAAGCGGCTGCGGATGGCGTTCACGTGGCGGTCGCCCTGGGCCGTCTGCTGGGTGATGTAGAAGCGTTGCGGCACGATCAGGTGCAGATATTCCTTGGCCCGGGTCATGGCCACATAGAGCAGGCGGCGCTCTTCGGCGATCTCGGCCTCGCTGCCGGTGGCCAGGTCGGAGGGGATGCAGCCGTCCACCACGTTCAGCACATGCACCGAACGCCATTCCTGGCCCTTGGCGGAGTGGATGGTGGAGAGCGTCAGGTAATCCTCGTCGCGATAGGGCGGCGCCGAAAAGTCGCTGCTGGATTCGGGCGGGTCCAGTGTCAGCTCGGTGAGGAATTTCTCGCGCGAGGCATAGCCCCGGGCCAGCGCGGCCAGTTGCTCGATGTCGGCGGCGCGGGCGTCGGCGTCCTCGTAGCGTTGTTCCAGCTGCGGTAGATACCAGTCGCGGGCGGCGTTGATGTCGGTCGGCCAGGCCGCGCTGGCGCGCCGCATCAGGGCATAGGTATCGGCGAAGGCCTGCCACTGCAGGGCGATATTGGCCGGGGCGCCGAAGTTGAGCAGGGCATCGGCCGGGTCGGCGGCGCCGGCCATCAGGTCCAGCACCTTGCGGGCGGTGGCCGGGCCGACCCCGGGAATCAGTTGCAGGGCACGCAGGCCGGCCATGCGGCCGCTGGGGTTGTGCGCCAGCCGTAGCAGCGAGAGCAGGTCCTTGATGTGGGTGCTCTCCAGGAACTTGAGCCCGCCGAACTTCACGAAGGGGATGTTGCGGCGGACCAGTTCCAGCTCCAGCGCGGCGCTATGGGTGGCGGTGCGGAACAGCACTGCCTGGGACTTGAGCGTCAGCCCTTCTTCGCGATGCGCCAGGATGCGGTTGGCGACCCAGCGCGCCTGTTCGGCTTCATCGGGGATGACCACCAGCTGCGGTTTCTGCGAGGAGGGTTTGTCACTCCACAGGTTCTTGAAGTGACGCTCAGGGGCATCGGCGATGACCGCATTGGACGCCTGCAGGATAGGCTGGGTGGAGCGGTAGTTCTGTTCCAGCGTCAGCAGCCGCGCCGGCTGGGTGAACAGCGAGGGCAGGTCGAGGATGTTGCGCACCGTGGCGCCGCGGAAGGAATAGATCGATTGGGCGTCGTCGCCGACGGCGGTCACACCGGCGCCATCGGGCTTCATGCGCTGCAGGATCTCGGCCTGCAGGCGGTTGGTGTCCTGGTATTCATCGACCAGCACGTGGTCGAAGCGGGCGCTGACGGATTGCGCGATTTCCGGGTCGGACAGCATGTCGGCCCAGAACAGCAACAGATCGTCGTAATCCAGCACGTGCTGGGCTTCCTTGGCATCCACATAGCGGGCGAAGAGTTCGCCCAGTGGCCGCTCCCACTCGCGGCACCAGGGGAAATGGACCTGCAGCACCTGGGCCAGGTCCTGGCGGGTGTTGACGGCCCGCGAATAGATCGCCAGGCAGGTGGCCTTGAGCGGAAAGCGCTTGTCGGTGGAAGACAGATCCATCTCGTGGCGCAGCAGGCCCATCAGGTCTTCCGAGTCACCCCGATCCTGGATGGTGAAGTCGTCTTCCAGGCCGATCACGCTGGCGTAGTCGCGCAGCAGGCGCGCGCCGATGGCGTGGAAGGTGCCGGACCAGGGCAGTTGCGGCGGGGCATCGCCAGCGGCCAGGCCCAGTACCTGGCGGATCACCTGGCCCACGCGGCGGCCCATGTCGCCGGCCGCGCGGCGCGAAAAGGTCAGCAGCAGGATGCGTTGCGGATCGGCGCCCTCCAGCACCAGCCGCGCTACCCGGTGCGCCAGGGTATTGGTCTTGCCCGAACCGGCGCCGGCCACGATCAACAGCGGCGTCTGCTGCGATGGCGACAGGCCGCTGCCATGCTCGACGGCGGCGCGCTGTTCGGCGTTGAGGCGGGCGAAGGGATCGCGCTCCTGCGCAGCGTCGTCGGCAGCGGCGCTCGGGTGGGCGGTCTGGGAGTGGGTGGGCGCGGAGGCCGGCGCCGGCGCTTCTCGGGTGAGATCTGGCAGCATGGGTGAGGGGCAGTTCAGGTGGAGACCGTGCAGGGCGGCCTTTAAAGGGCGGGCACAGGTGGATACTGTATATATAACCAGTTCATGATGCAACAGCCGGCGTGCAATGGAGATGAAACAGTTTGCACAGCAAGCCGCGAACCTCTGCCGTAGAAGTGAATCTATAGCCTGCACGCGGGAACGTGCGCAAGTGAAGGACTGGGGCCAGGGATGGGCCGGCTGTCCATTCTGTGGCAAACTTCGCGCTTTGTCTTCGCCCGTGTTGGCGTGCGGCGGGTCCGGTTTCGACGGGATTTCGCCGGCACATTTTGCAGGCCCTCTCCCGGAGCAATTTTGAGTCTGATTAAAAACCTGCCGTTCGAATGGCTGGTCGGTATCCGCTACACGCGGGCCGGCAAGCGCAGCGGTCGCAACAGTTTCATTTCCTTTATTTCCCTCATTTCCATGGCCGGCATCGGCCTGGGCGTGGCCGCACTGATCGTGGTGCTGTCGGTGATGAACGGTTTCCAGAAGGAAGTCCGTGACCGCATGCTCTCGGTGCTGGCGCATATCGAGGTGTTCGACGCCTCCGGCTCCATGAAGGACTGGCAGAGCGTGGCCAAGCAGACCTTCCAGAACAAGGAAGTGCTGGGTGCGGCGCCCTATGTGTCCGGCCAGGCCATGATGACGCGCGACGACAACCTGCGCGGCGTGCTGGTGCGCGGCGTGCTGCCGGAAGAAGAGCCCAAGGTCTCGGACGTGGCACGCCAGATCAAGCAGGGCAGCTTCGATTCCCTGAAGCCGGGGGCATTCGACATTGTCCTCGGCAGCGAGCTGGCGCGCGGCATGCGCGTCGGGCTGGGCGACAAGATCACCGTGATCGTGCCGCAAGGGCAGGTGACCCCGGCCGGAGTGCTGCCGCGCCTGAAGCAGTTCACCGTGACCGGCATCTTCGAGGCTGGCCATTACGAGTTCGATTCCTCGCTGGCCTTCATCCACCTGCAGGACGCCGAGACCCTGTTCCGCATGGATGCGCCCACCGGGGTGCGCCTGCGCATCCGCGACATGTTGCAGGCGCCGGAGGTGACCCAGGAGCTGGCGCGCACCCTCAGCGGTGACCTCTACCTGCGCGACTGGTCGCAGCAGAACAGCAACTGGTTCGCCGCCGTCAAGACCGAGAAACGCATGATGTTCATCATCCTCACCCTGATCATCGCGGTGGCGGCCTTCAATCTGGTCTCCACGCTGGTGATGACGGTCACCGACAAGCAGGCCGACATCGCCATCCTGCGCACGCTGGGGGCGTCGCCCGGTTCCATCATGAAGATCTTCGTGATCCAGGGCGCGCTGGTGGGCCTGATCGGGACCGCTGCCGGCGTCGCCCTGGGGGTGGCGGTGGCACTGAACATCGATGTGCTGGTGCCGGCCATCGAGCACGCCTTCCACGTGCAGTTCCTGCCCAAGAGTATCTATGTGATTTCCGAATTGCCCTCCGACCTCATCTGGTCGGACGTCTATATCATCGGCGGCGTGGCCGTGGTACTGGCTTTCCTGGCCACGCTGTACCCGAGCTGGTCGGCAGCCCGCGTCAAACCGGCGGAGGCGCTGCGCTATGAATGATTCCATCCTGAACCGCCAGGCCGTGCTGTCCGCACGCGGCCTGGGCAAGACCTTCACCCAGGGCAAGTATTCGGTGAAGGTGCTGGGCAATGTGGATATCGATGTCTACCACGGTGAGCAGGTCGCCATCGTCGGCGCTTCCGGCTCCGGCAAGTCGACCCTGCTGCACCTGCTGGGCGGGCTCGATACCCCCAGCGCCGGTACCGTCAGCCTGCAGGGCAAGGACTTTGCCAGCCTGGGCGAGAGCGAGCGCGGCGCGCTGCGCAACCAGTCGCTGGGCTTTGTCTACCAGTTCCACCACCTGCTGCCGGAATTCTCGGCGCTGGACAACGTGGCCATGCCGCTGATGATCCGCCGCGTCAAGCGCGCCCAGGCGCAGGAGCAGGCCCGCGAGATGCTGGAGAAGGTGGGCCTGGCCCAGCGCGTGACCCACGTGCCGGGCGAGCTCTCGGGTGGCGAGCGTCAGCGCGTGGCGCTGGCGCGCGCGCTGGTCACGCGACCGGCCTGCGTGCTGGCCGATGAGCCGACCGGCAACCTGGACCGCAGCACGGCCGACCGCACCTTCGAACTGATGATCGAACTCTCGCGCACGCTGGGCACGGCCTTCGTCATCGTCACCCACGACGGCGAACTGGCCGGTCGCTGCGGGCGCGTGCTGCGCCTGTCGGAGTTGGGTCTGCGTGCGGTGACGCAGCAGGGCTGACGCAATCCGGGTAAGCTTGCAGTTTTCCGCCGCCGTCTCCATGAAAGACGGCGGTGTGCTTTTGAACAGATGGAACATGGAGTCAGTGAACATGAATACCCGCCAATGGCTAGAGACCCTGGTCGCCTTCGATACCACCAGCCGCAATTCCAACCTGGAACTGATCACGACTGTGCGTGACAGTCTGGAAAAGCAGGGCATCTCCTCCTGGCTGGCGCACAACAAGGAGCAGACCAAGGCCAACCTGTTCGCGACCCTGCCGGCCACGGCTGGTCCCAATGCCGGCAGCACCGAAGGCGGCATCGTGCTCTCCGGCCACACTGACGTGGTGCCGGTGGATGGTCAGAAATGGGATACCGATCCTTTCAAGATCACCGAGAAGGATGGCAGCCTGTTCGGTCGCGGCACCTGCGACATGAAGGGTTTCATCGCCACCTCGCTGGCCCTGGTGCCGGAATTCCTGGCCATGCCGCGTACCAAGCCGATCCACCTGGCCTTTTCCTATGACGAGGAAATCGGCTGCATCGGCGCGCCGGTGATGCTGGAAGAGATCGTCAAGCGCGGTATCAAGGTGGACGGCTGCGTGGTCGGTGAACCCACCAGCATGAACGTGGTGGTAGCGCACAAGGGCATCAACGTATTCGCCTGCAAGGTGCACGGCAAGTCGGCGCACTCCTCGCTCACGCCACAGGGCTGCAATGCCATCGAGCATGCGGCGCGCCTGATCTGCGCCATCCGCGACTTTGCCGATGGCTACAAGGCCAATGGCCCCTACGACCAGTTCTTCGACGTGCCTTTCAGCACCATGACCACCAACCAGATCCGTGGCGGCATTGCGGTCAACACCATCCCCGAGCTGTGCGAATTCACCTATGAATTCCGCAACCTGCCGGGCATGAGCGTGGCCGACATCCAGGCCCAGATCGACAAGTACGTCGCCGAGGTGCTGCTGCCGAAGATGCGCAGCGAATTCCCGGAGGCCCGCATCGAAATCGACAACTTCGCCGGCAGCCCGGCGCTGGAAGCGGTGGAGCAGGCGGCCATCACCGAACTGGTGCGCGCCCTCACGGGAGACCGCGAGACCCGCAAGGTGGCCTATGGCACCGAAGCCGGGCTGTTCCAGCAGATCGGCATCCCCACCATCGTCTGCGGTCCTGGCGACATCGGCAATGCCCACAAGCCCAACGAGTTCGTGACGCTGGCCCAGATGGAGCGCTGCGAGCAGTTCCTGCGCAAGCTGGGCAAGTCGCTGCAGCCGGCCTGATCCGGCCTTTCCGTCCATTGAGGCAGGGGAGGACGTGAAGGGCACAAAGGACAGAAAGGACGCGAATGATCGCGTCCTTTTTTACGTCCGCATTCAGACTTGTTTCACCCGTGTATCCGAAGAAGTGCGGGGTAATTCTTTACGATTGTTAATGGCTGCAAGCGTGGCTTAGACGGTAAACTGCCGTCTCTGGCTCCGGGGCGTCCCGGAGTTGCTGTAAAAATAATAATGCGCTTCGGGGGAAGCAAGCCGGACAGGCAAGGGTGCGATCCCCGTGGTGTGTGTCGTCATCCGGAAGCGTTCTCCCGTGGGCGGGGTTTCCGATTTTTCGCCAGGCCAGCCAAACCATGTGGGTCGATACGCACTGTCATCTCGACGCCGGAGAATTCGGCGCCCGTTCCCCAGCCGTTGCCGACGAGGCCGCGCAGGCTGGGGTGCGGGCCATCGTGATCCCGGCCATCGCGCGCGTCAATTTCGACACGGTGGGGCGCCTGGCGCGGCAAGTCGGCAATGCGGTCTATGCGCTGGGCATCCATCCGCTGTATGTGCCCACGGCCCAGGAAGCTGACCTGCAGGTGCTGCGCGAGGCCATCGCCAGTGCGCTGGAAGACCCGCTGTTCGTGGGCATCGGCGAGATCGGGCTGGATTTCTTCGTGCCGGCCCTGAAGGAGGCGCCGCTGCGGGAGAAGCAGGAGTTCTTCTTTGCCGAACAGTTGAAGCTGGCGCGTGACTTCCAGCTGCCGGTGCTGCTGCACGTGCGCCGCTCGCAGGACATCATCTTGAAGCATCTGCGCCGCATCCGCGTTCCCGGCGGCATCGCCCATGCCTTCAACGGCAGCGACCAGCAGGCGCGCTCCTTCGTCGAGCTGGGACTGCACCTGGGCTTCGGCGGTGCCATGACCTTCCCGCGCTCGCTGCAGATTCGTCGCCTGGCGGCCGAATTGCCGTTGTCGTCCATCGTGCTGGAGACCGACGCGCCCGATATCTCGCCGGCCTGGCGCCATCCCGACATCAATACCCCCGACCAGATTCCGCGCATCGGCGAGGTCCTGGCCGAGCTGCGCCAGATGCCGCTGCACGAGATCGCGGCTGCCACCACCGCCAATGCCCAGGCCGCGCTGCCGCGGCTGGCGCACGCCGGGCTGGGCCTCTGATGCGCGCACTGATCATCGGTTTCGCACTGGGTGCAGGCCTGCTGCAACTGCAGTCGCAGTTGCCCGGCATCGAGTGGTATGTGATCGGGCTGGTGCTGGCGGGCTTGCTGGCCTTCACCGCCCGCCGCTTCTGGCAACCCTTCCTGCGCGTGCCGTTGCTGCTGACCTGTGGGGCCTGGCTGGGTTTCCTGTGGGCGGCTTCGTTTGCACTCTATTATCTGGATCGGGAGCTGCCAGCGGCCTGGGAAGGGCATGACGTCACCGTCATCGGTACCGTGGCCGATCTGCCTTCGCCGACGGGGCAGGGCCTGCGTTTCCGTTTCGATGTCGAACAGGTGGTGCTGCAGGGCGGGGTCAAGCCGCCCATCCCGCCACGGCTGGCCTTGAGCTGGTATGGCAACCAGCGCTACCAGGCGCCCACCGAGGATGGCGAACAGGCTGCGCCGGCGCGGCTGGCCTTGCCGGACCTGCAGCCGGGCGAGCGCTGGCGCCTGCAGGTGCGCTTGAAGCGTCCGCATGGCAATGCCAATCCGGATGGCTTCGACTATGAATTGTGGCTGCTGCAGGATGACGTGCGGGCCACCGGCTATGTGGTTGGGCGGCCGGCAGCGGCTTCCGCGCCTGCCTCGGCGGTGAATCGTCGTCTCGATACCTTCGTATGGACGCCCTGGCATGTGATCGATACCGCACGTGGCTGGTTGCGCGACCGCGTCGACCAGGCCTTGCCGGATGCGCCCTATGCGGGCGTGATCGCGGCGCTGGTCATGGGCGACCAGCGCGGCATCAGCCAGGCCGACTGGAATGTCTTCAACCGCACCGGCATCGGTCACCTGATGGCCATCTCCGGCTTGCACATCACCATGCTGGCAGCCTTGTGCGGCGGTCTGGCCAGCTGGCTGTGGCGGCGCTCCTTCTTCACTGGCGCGCAGTTGCCGCTGCGCCTGCCGGCGCAGAAGGTGGCGGTGATCGTCGGCATGCTGGTGGCCTTGCTGTATGTGTTGCTGGCCGGGTTTGGCGTGCCGGCGCAGCGTACGCTCTACATGCTGGTGGTGGTCGGCATTGCCTTCTGGCGCGGGCGCATCGTGCGGGTCTCGGTGGTGCTGTGCCTGGCGCTGGCGCTGGTAGTGCTGCTGGACCCGTGGTCACTAATGTGGCCGGGCTTCTGGCTGTCGTTCGGGGCGGTGGCCCTGCTGCTGTATGGCACGGTGGGGCGCATGCAGCCGCCGCAGGCGATGGCGGCCGCCGCGGCCAGCAAGCACTGGGGCGCGGCGCTGGTGCAGCGGATCAAGGAGGCCAGCCATGCGCAATACGTGGTCACGCTGGGTCTGGTGCCGCTGACGATGCTGCTGTTCGGGCAGTATTCCCTGGTCAGTCCCATTGCCAATGCCATCGCCATTCCGCTGGTGTCATTGGTGATCACGCCGCTGGCGCTGGTGGGTAGCGTGCTGCCGACCGTGCTGGCGCAGTTCGTGCTGCAGGTGCCGCACCTGCTGCTGGTGTGGCTGGCCGATCTCCTGCAGGCGCTCAGTGCCATGCCGTGGGCGGTCTGGCAGACGCCCTTGCCCAATGGCTGGGTGTTCGCCCTGGCTCTGGGCGGCACCTTGCTGGTGCTGGCGCCGCGCGGCTGGCCGGTACGCTGGCTGGGCTTGTTCGGCTGGCTGCCGCTGCTGCTCAATGCCCCCGTGGCACCGGCCGAAGGCAGCATGCGGGTGACCGCCTTCGATGTCGGGCAGGGCATGGCGGTGCTGGTGGAAACCCCGGGCCATCGCCTGCTGTATGACACCGGTCCCTATTACAGCGCCGAATCGGATGGTGCGACCCGGGTGATCCTGCCGTATCTGCGCGCGCGGGGTATCGATCATCTGGATCGGGTGGTGATCTCGCACAATGACAATGATCATTCGGGCGGGGCGGTGTCCCTGTTCAAGAACATGGCCGTGGACAGCGTGTATTCGTCGCTGGCGGAGGATAGCCCCATCCTGCGCGTAGCACCGCTGGCCACGCGCTGCGAGGCGGGTCAGTCGTGGAACTGGGACGGCATCGGCTTCACCATGCTGCATCCCACCCCAGCCAGCTATGAGAGCGACAAATGGCGTCCCAATGCGCGCAGTTGCGTGCTGAAGGTGCAGATCGGCCGGCAGTCGGTGCTGCTGGCCGGAGATATCGAGGCGGTGCAGGAAGACGAACTGCTCAACGGTCGCATGGCCGAGCGCCTGCCTTCGACGGTGCTGCTGGCGCCGCATCATGGCAGCGGCACCTCGTCCACCGAACCCTTCCTGCGGGCGGTGCGTCCGGAGCTGGCGGTGTTCCAGGTCGGGTACCGCAACCGCTTCAACCATCCCAGGCCGGATGTCTACGAGCGCTATGGCCGGCTGGGCATACGCCGTCTGCGGACCGACGAATCCGGCGCGCTGACCATGACCCTGGGCGACCAGTTGCAAGTGGAGCAATATCGCAAGCAGCACGCGCGCTACTGGTACGGCCGCTAGGCCTGCACTGAGGTGCATTTCGCGATGCGGGAAAATAGCACGCTCGCGGCCCTGGCCGTTTTGCTATGCTGCCGCCATTGTCTTGCATCCCGGTCTCCATGCACCTTCCCATCCTGCATTTTGCCCATGCCAACAGTTACCCGGCGGGTACCTATGGCATGTTCTTCGACCAGTTGCGTGCCCATTACGATGTGCGCGCCCTGGCCATCCATGCCCATGATCCGCGCTTTCCGGTCGATGACGGCTGGCGCACCCTGGCGCGGGAGCTGCGCGAGGAGCTGGAGCGCAGCTACCACGCGCCGGTGATCCTGGTCGGCCATTCCATGGGCGGCATCCTGTCACTGATGGCGGCCCGCAAACGCCCACAGCTGGTGCGCTGCGTGGTGCTGCTGGATTCGCCGATCGTGGCGGGCTGGCGGGCGCAGGTGTTGCGCCTGTCCAAGTTGTTCAAGTATGAGAGCCGCTACTCGCCCTCGGTGGCGTCGGCGCGGCGGCGCGAGCACTGGCCCGATATCGAGGCGGCCTACCAGCACTATGCGGCCAAGGCGCTGTTCGCGGCCTGGCCGCAGCAGGTGCTGCGTGACTACGTGGCACACGGCCTGGAGCCGCACGCCGGCGGGGGAGTGCGCCTGCGCTTCTCGCGCGAGACCGAAACGGCGGTCTATCGCACCATTCCCCATCATCTGGGACGTGTCCTGCGCCAGCCTTATCCGGTGCCGATCGGCTTCGTCGGCGGTGTCGATTCGGTGGAATGCCGGCTGGCCGGGCTGGAGGCCACGCGCCGGCTGGTGGGGCCGCACTTCCGCCAGATTCCCGGCGGCCATCTGTTCCCGATGGAGTCCCCCGTACAGGCCGCCCAGGCGACGCACGCCATGATAAGCGAGCTGTTGCAGGGCCGTCCGGGCTGAACCAAACTGCACATACAGAGTCAAGAAGCTGAACCCTGGCTGAAGCCGATGAGAGGCTTGCTCAGGGAACTATGTTTTCCTGCTGCAAGTTTGGCGAAGTCGCGACATCGGCGACACTTATCGCTGCCTGTCTTAAAAAACGAGCGCATTTTGGGGTATAATTTGAATTTCCCGCATGTGCCGTTCGGCACTCATCTGTAATGACCAAGTTTGTATTTGTCACTGGCGGCGTCGTGTCTTCCCTGGGTAAAGGGATTGCCGCCGCGTCCCTGGCTGCGATCCTCGAATCGCGCGGCCTCAAAGTCACCCTCCTCAAGCTCGATCCCTACATCAACGTCGACCCCGGCACGATGAGCCCGTTGCAGCACGGTGAAGTGTTCGTCACCGACGACGGCGCTGAGACCGACCTCGACCTGGGCCACTACGAGCGTTTCATCTCGGCCAAGATGAAGAAGGTGAACAACTTCACCACCGGCCAGGTGTATGAATCGGTGATCCGCAAGGAGCGCCGTGGCGAGTACCTGGGCAAGACCGTCCAGGTGATTCCGCACATCACCAACGAGATCCAGGAATTCATCCATCGTGGCGCCGAAGGCTTTGACGTGGCGCTGGTGGAAATCGGCGGCACCGTCGGTGACATCGAATCGCTGCCCTTCCTGGAGGCGGCGCGCCAGCTGAGCCTGCGCTCGGGCCGCAACGCCACCGCCTTCGTGCACCTGACCCTGGTCCCCTTCTTGGCCTCGGCCGGCGAACTCAAGACCAAGCCCACCCAGCACAGCGTGCAGAAGCTGCGCGAGATCGGCATCCTGCCCGACGCACTGCTGTGCCGTGCCGACCGCCGCATCCCGGACGACGAACGCGACAAGATCTCGCTGTTCTCCAACGTGCCGGCCGATGCCGTCATTTCGGTCTGGGATGCCGATACCATCTATAAGATTCCGCAGATGCTGCACGACCAGGGTCTGGATACCATCATCTGCGAAAAGCTGGGCCTGTCGCCCAAGGCGGCCGATCTGTCGATGTGGGACAAGCTGATCGATGCGCAGAACAATCCTTCGCACGAAGTCACCATCGGCATGGTCGGCAAGTATGTCGACCTGACCGAGTCCTACAAGTCGCTGACCGAAGCGCTGCGCCACGCCGGCATCCACACCGGCAGCCGCGTCAACATCGAGTATCTGGATTCGGAAGAGATCGAAGCCAACGGTACCGACGGTCTGGGCAAGTACGATGCCATTCTGGTGCCGGGCGGCTTCGGCAAGCGCGGTGTGGAAGGCAAGATCGCCGCCGCCCGCTATGCCCGTGAAAACAAGGTGCCTTACCTGGGCATCTGCCTGGGCATGCAAGTGGCGTTGCTGGAATACGCCCGCAACAAGGCCGGCCTGACCAAGGCCAACTCGACCGAGTTCGATCCGGACACCGAACAGCCGGTCGTGGCCCTGATCGACGAATGGCAGAACCACGACGGCAAGGTCGAGCGCCGCGATGCCAATTCCGACCTGGGCGGCACCATGCGCCTGGGTGCGCAGACCTGCGCCGTCAAGCCGGGTACCCTGGCCGCGGAAATCTACGGCGACAGCGTGACCGAGCGTCACCGCCATCGCTATGAGGCCAACAACTTCTACCTCGGTCGCGTGGAAGAGGCCGGCATGGTGGTCTCGGCCCGTACCCCGTCCGAAGATCTGTGCGAGATCATGGAATTGCCGCGCTCCGGCGAGAACGCTCACCCGTTCTATATCGGCGTGCAATACCACCCGGAGTTCAAGTCCACTCCGCGTGACGGCCATCCGCTGTTCATCTCGTACATCCGCGCGGCGCTGGCGCATCACGCGGCAATCAAAGGCCAGGCGTGACGGTCTGAACGTGTGCATGAAACGGCTGCCGTCGGGCGGCCGTTTCATCATGGGCGCCCCGGCCACCGGGCCTGCACCCGCCAACAATTTTTAAAACCTTGATGGAGATCTGAATGAGTGCAATCGTTGATATTATCGGCCGCGAAGTGATCGACTCCCGTGGCAATCCCACCGTGGAATGCGATGTGCTGCTGGAATCCGGCGTGCTGGGTCGCGCTGCCGTGCCTTCGGGCGCATCCACTGGTTCGCGCGAAGCGATCGAACTGCGTGACGGCGACAAGAGCCGCTACTTCGGCAAGGGCGTGCTGCAAGCCTGCGAAAACATCAACACCGAAATCTCGGAAGCCATCATGGGCCTGGACGCCAATGAGCAAGCCTTCCTGGATCGCACCCTGATCGACCTGGACGGTACCGAGAACAAGAGCCGCCTGGGCGCCAACGCCATGCTGGCCGTGTCCATGGCCGTGGCCAAGGCTGCCGCTGAAGAAGCCGGCCTGCCGCTGTATCGCTACTTCGGTGGCAGCGGTTCCATGCAGATGCCGGTGCCGATGATGAACGTCATCAACGGTGGCGCGCACGCCGACAACAACCTGGACATCCAGGAATTCATGATCATCCCGGTGGGCGCACCGAGCTTCCGTGAAGCCCTGCGCTACGGTGCCGAGGTGTTCCACACCCTGAAGAAGATCCTGCATGACCGCGGCCTGGCCACCTCGGTGGGCGACGAAGGCGGCTTCGCACCCAACGTCTCCAGCCACGAAGAAGCCATCAAGCTGATCATCGAAGCCATCGAGAAGGCTGGCTACGAGCCGGGTACCCAGATCGCCCTGGGCCTGGACTGCGCCGCTTCCGAGTACTACAAGGACGGCAACTACCACCTGGCCGGTGAAAACATGGTGCTGACCCCGGCCCAGAAGACGGGTCTCCTGGCCTCCTGGTGCGACAAGTACCCCATCATCAGCATCGAAGACGGCATGGCCGAGAACGACTGGGCTGGCTGGAAGCTCTTGACCGAAACCCTGGGCAAGAAGGTGCAGCTGGTGGGCGACGTCCTGTTCGTCACCAACACCAAGATCCTGAAGGAAGGCATCGACAAGGACATCGCCAATTCCATCCTGATCAAGATCAACCAGATCGGCACCCTGACCGAGACCTTCGCCGCCATCGAAATGGCCAAGCGCTCCGGCTACACCGCCGTGATCTCGCACCGTTCGGGCGAAACCGAAGACTCGACCATCGCCGATATCGCCGTCGGCATGAACGCACTGCAGATCAAGACCGGCTCCATGTCGCGTTCGGATCGCATGGCCAAGTACAACCAGCTGCTGCGTATCGAGGAAGACCTGGGCGATATCGCCAGCTACCCGGGCCGCGCTGCGTTCTACAACCTGAAGTAACACATTTGCGGCGCCCACCCTGAAGGCAGGCGCCGCAAAGAGAGCTCCCGGCTATGCGCCTGATCATCCTCTGCCTGTCCTTTCTGCTGGTGTTGATCCAGTACCCGCTCTGGCTGGGCAAGGGCGGCTGGTTCAAGGTCTGGGAGCTCGACCGTCAGGTCCAGCTGGCGCACAAGAAGAACGACGAACTCAAGGAGCGCAACGCCAAGCTCGCCTCCGAAGTGGACGACCTGAAGCAATCCAAGGGCGCCGTCGAAGAACGTGCGCGTTTCGAGCTGGGCATGATCAAGCAGAACGAAATCTTCGTGCAACTGCTCGATGGCAGTTCCGGCAAGCCCGCCAATGCCGCCAATCCGAATCCCTACATGCCTGGTTCCGGGCAACCCAACAGCGTCTCCATTCCCGCCAACGCACCTGCGGGTGGCGCGCGCGCGGCTACGCGCTGATGGTCTGATACGCTCCTGAATCTGCCTGCTGCTGCATGAGTCCCGACACTCCGCTGACCTGGTTCGGCCTCACCACCACGCCGCTGGAGCTGGTGTCTTTCGCCCTGGCCGTGCTGACGGTCTGGCTCAATATCGGCCAGAACCACTGGGCCTGGCTGTTTTCCATCCTGTCCTCGCTGCTGTATGCCGCCGTGTTTGCCGACGCGCGCCTGTATGGCGACGCCGGCCTGCAGTTCGTCTTCGTGGCGGTGTCGGTTTGGGGCTGGTATCAATGGTTGCGTGGCGGCGAGCAGCACCGGCCGCTGCAGGTGTCGACCTTGACGCGATCCGGCTGGGCCATGATGGCGACCGCCTGGCTGGCCGGGTGGTGGCTGCTGTCCTGGTTCCTGCAGCGCTACACCGATACCGACGTGCCGCACATGGATGGCTTCCTGACCGCCGGTAGCCTGGTGGGGCAGTTCCTGCTCTCGCGCAAGAAGCTGGAGAACTGGCTGGTGTGGATCGCGGTGGACGTGCTCTACGTCGGCCTGTACCTGTACAAGCACCTGACGTTGACGGCCATGCTCTATGCGCTGTTCGTGGTGATGGCCGCCGCCGGCTGGCGACGCTGGAAGCTGGCCGGCAGCGGCAGTCCGTACTGAGGCCGTACGGAGCTGCTGCGCCCGGCGCTGCGGCTAGACCAGCGGTGCGGCACCGGCGGGTGGTTCGGCAAAGATGATGCGGTTCTTGCCGGCGTTCTTGGCCTTGTAAAGCGCGACGTCGGCGCGCTTGAGCAGCTCTGCCTGGCTTTCACCCGGGTGGTAGACCGCCACGCCGGCACTGAAGGTGATCAGCAGGCGCTGGCTCTCGTGCATGAAGATGCGCTTGGTCAGTTCGCGCTGCACCCGCGTGATGATCTGTACCGCATCCTGCGGCGTGGTCTCGGGCATCAGTACCACGAATTCCTCGCCACCGAAGCGGGCGATCACATCCAGCTTGCGCAGCGTCTCCTTGATCACCTGCACCATGTGCACCAGCACTTCGTCACCAGTGGCATGGCCATGGGTGTCGTTGATGCGCTTGAAATCGTCCAGGTCCAGCAGGGCTACGCACAGCGGCGTGTCGCGCCGTACTGCATTGGCGATCTCGCGGTCCAGCGATTCGTCCATGCCACGGCGGTTCAGGCTGCCGGTCAACTGGTCCTCGCGCACTAGTTCGCCCATCTGCTGCAGCTGCTGCTCCAGGGTGTGGATGCGATCTTCGGCCTTTTCCACTTCCTGGCGCGCATCTTCCATGGCGTCGCGCGAGCGGGTCGCTTCTTCCTGCGCCTTCTGGGTTTCGCTCATGATCTCGCTGAGCACGCTGTTGAGGTCGGCGATGTTGCCGGCCTGGCTGATCTGCTGCGAGAAACCGCGAATCGTGCGCTGGTAGTTGTCGGTGGTGGAGACCATGGCCGAGAGCCGGTCCACGAAGGTCAGCATCATGTTCTTGACCACCACCTTTTCCTCGGACAGGGTGTTCTTCAGCAGACCCTGCTTGTAGATCACTTCCTTGAGGTTCTTGGTGGCGTCGGCCAGCGAGGTGCTGCTGAGCGGCCCGGCGATCAGGCTTTGTACCGTTTCGATCTGGCTGGACAACCAGGAGCCCTGTTCCAGCAGGCCGTTGATGTTTTCCAGCAGCAACTGGAACAGGCGCATCAGCAGGTCCTGCTGCTGGGCCATGTCATCGGTCTTGAGCTCGATCTGGAAGCTCAGTTGCTTGACGCGGGCGATGATGTCGTTCATCGCCTGTTCCGAGAAGGCGGTCTTCAGGTCCTGGCCGCTGTCGCGCGATTCGTTGGCCAGCTCCGGCGCGGTCGAGAGCAGCGAGGGCAGGTTGAATACCAGCACCCGAGCCAGCATTTCGCGCAGCATCTTTTCCTTCTTGCTGTCGCGGATGAACTGGCGCTCCAGATCGATGGGGACCAGCTCGCCGTGCGGCACCACGGGTGCGGCCGGAGCGATAGGGCGGCTCTGCCAGTTGGCGTCGGAGAATTCCAGCAGCTGGCGCTCGAATTCTGCCCAGTCGCCGTTGTCGCGGGCGCGTACCAGCCGCGTTCCCAGGAGACCATTTTCTCCCGGCTGGCGCGACAGCTTGGTGGCGAAATTTCCCAATACGGCTTCGGCTGTCACGCCAGGGGCATCCCCCTGGATTTCTTCATAGGCGATGCGGTACGCGTCGGGAGTGGGCGCGATGCGCCTGGCCCCCAGTCGCTGGAAAGCTTCTCGGGCGATCTCGACAGGCGTGAGCGTGGTCGGTTTCTTGGACATGCCGGCTGACTCTATTGTTGGTGTGTATGTCGGTTTGCGACAGGGAGTTCCTTACGGTATCGGCGCACAGGCGTATTGCTTGAGCACTGTTGCCGACCGGCGATCACCTGGCAGACGCCGACAGGTCCCCCTGCTGCCGACAGTCCGTTGTCAGCCTCCTGAATGGGAGGGACAAAATGACAACTAATTGTACGTCAGCGCCTTTTCGCGGCATGCATTTAATAGGGGGAGAAAAGGGCCGCATCAGCCAAAGCAGCTGCGGCTGTCTGTTTCTGTCTCTTTTATTCCACCAGATTGTTCTTGAGCGCGTAGTGGGTCAGTTCGGCGTTGTGACGCATCTTCATCTTGGCCAGTACCCGCGAGCGGTACATGCTGATGGTCTTGACCGAGAGTAGCAGCTCGGCGGCGATGTCGCTGACGGTCTTGCCGGAGGCGATCATGACCATGGTCTGGTATTCGCGGTCGGACAGGGTTTCGTGCAGGGGGGTGTCGTGATCGAAGCCGATCTGGGTGGCCAGTTCCTGCGCCAGTGAGGGACTGACGTACTTGCGGCCGGAAGCGGCCTGGCGGATGGCGGCCAGCAGTTCGGCGGGCGCCGCCTGCTTGTTGAGGAAGCCAGCGGCACCGGCCTTGAGGGCGCGGATGGCGTATTGATCTTCGCGGTGCACGGAGAGGATCAGCACCGGCAAATTGGGTTGCTCCTTGCGGATCTGCTTGAGGATGTCGATGCCGTTGCGGTCGGGGAGCACGATGTCCAGCAACATGACGTTGCCATCGCCTTCGCGCGCCAGCTTGATGGCTTCCAGGCCGTTGGCGGCATGCCCGGTCACGAGGATATCCTTGGTGCCGGCGCAGATCTGGCGCAGACCCTCGCGCACGATGGCGTGGTCATCAGCGATCAGGACCTTGATGGCGGCGGTGACTTTCTTGCTCATGGGCGGGCGCTTGGTTCCTCTGGAGGTGCTGCGGATGGCGCCGGCCGGGTAGGCTGCGCGAGGCCGTATTCTATAGCGTTCGCTCAGAGAGGGACAGGCATCCGGAGGACGATGCTGCTGCCGCCCTCGCTCCCTTTGCTGCCACCGCGTTCCAGCGCCAGGCTGGCACCCAGCGCCTGTGCGCGCTGTCGCATGTTGCGCAGGCCCTGTCCGTGCTGGCGCACGGCCTGCGGGACGAAGCCGATGCCGTTGTCGGTAATGGCCAGCAGCAGGGTGCCGTTCGCCAGGGTGAGCTTTACGTCGATCTGGCTGGCCTGTGCATGGCGCACGGCATTGTTGAGCGCCTCCCGGGCGATGCGCAGCAGGCTCAGCACCACGAACTCATCCTCCAGCGGCAGCGCGGAAGGACTGTCGAGGCGGCACGGCAGCCCGCTTTGCCGGGTCACCTGGCGGCACTGCCAGGCGAGGGCGTCAACCAGGCCGAATTCAACGATGGGGGGGCGCAGGTCATCGATGATCTGGTCCATGCTCTGGTGCGCCTGCGCCAGCAGTTCCCGGGCGTAGTCGGCATGGCCGAGGGCGGATCCGGTCTCGCCGCCTGCGCTCAGCTGCTCCCGCAACTGGCCCAGCGCCATGCCGATACCGACCAACTGGGCACCCAGCTCATCGTGCAGGTCGCGCGCGATGCGGGCGCGCTCTTGCTCGCGGATGCGCTGTTCGTGCGTCAGGTCGGTAGCGGCGTGGTCGGGCATGGGGCAGGGTGGGGTGGATCGAGTCGCCATCATAGCCGCCGGGCGAGATGCGGTCATCTCCAGCATGCTGTGCAAGGGTGCGGATCAGCTTAGTCGGAAGTGAAGGGGCAGGGAATTTCTTGGTAATTATTCTGCAAATCCAGGAAATTTCGCGGCGGGGGCTTCCCAAAGGCAAAAACTTGCTGCTATAATTTTGTTTTTCGCGGCTGTAGCTCAGCTGGATAGAGTACTTGGCTACGAACCAAGGGGTCGTGGGTTCGATTCCTGCCAGCCGCACCAGATATGAAGGGTCCATCGCAAGATGGACCCTTTTGTCTTTCTGGTCCCGCCTTTTTGCCTTCCTTCTGCTTTCTCCCCCGATTCTTCTCGCCTTCTTCCCTAGTCCGCTTTCTGGCTGTCAGTCGGGAGCCAGCGTGCGACGGTGTCACTGACGACCTGCATGAATTCACGGGCATCCACCGGCTTGACGATGTAGTCGCTGGCGCCTGCCGTGCGCGAGCGGGCGGCGTCGGTCTCATCGTAGGAAGTGGCGAACATGACCACCGGCAGCGCTTGTGTAAGCGGATGGGAGCGCAGCAGATGCAGCAATTCCAGCCCTTCCATGCGGGGCAGGCGTGGCTCGATGAAGATCATGATGGGAAGGGCTTCCGGCTGGCTTTGCGCCTGCGGGCTCAACAGCGACTCCATGGTGTGCTCGGCATCCTCGAACCAGCCGAAGGCGCAATCCAGCTTGCTGCGCCAGAGGCTGAAACGCGCCAGTTCCACCGACTCCGGACTGGGATCGACCATCAATATGCTGGGGCGGGACATGCGTATGAAAGGAGCTGGACCTGTGTTTTTTTAGATATGGCACTTTTTTGCCCGCCAAGTTTGACATACGGAGTTACATAAATCCATTGCTGTTTGCTCACCGTCCGCCGGCCCGCGCCGCTGGTGGGCCCTTGCGCGGTGGTCCGATCATTGGCGTCCAGTGCCAGCGTCCTCCGATCTAGCCTATTTTGCTTACGCCAAAATGACAGATCGGTACTTTTTACGCCCGGCGCTTGCCCTATGTCCCCGCTGCCCCCTCCCTGTCTGGCTCATTAAATTTCTGAATGCCAGATATGAGGTAATAAAATCTCGCACTGCAGCATTTTGACGTTGCCCCTCGGCTATATTTCCACCGTGCGTAAAAGTTACGTTGCCGCGGTAAGGGAATGCGGTATCGCGATGCTTCCGGTGCATCGCACAAAAACGGCTGGATGCCAACATAACAGGGGGTGCGATGAAAGATTCGCCAGGACGAAGCAGGAAGGCGCTGGTCATCGGGGGCGGGGCGCCCAACTCGACATTGATTGCCGGCGCGCTGGCGGCGTTTCTCGACCAGGGGGTGGAGTTCGACGTGATCTCCGCCTCGGGCGCGGGGGTGCTGATGGGGCTGCTGGCGACGGCGCCGCGCGATGTCTCGCCGCGTGAAGCACTGCTGCAATGGGCCGAGGTCGGGGTGGCCGACAGCATCTACAAGCTGTTCCCGGTCAACTACAAGGTGTTCAAGAAGCCAGGAGTGCAAGCCGAAACCTATCGTGAATCGATGCTGGGCCAACTGCCGCAGATACCGGGACTGGCCGGCAGTCCGTTTGCGGAGCTCCTGACCCGTCACTTCGCCGATGCGTCGGCCAAGTGGAACGACTGGATGCATCTGATGATGTCGGCCATGTCGCCCTCCGACCTGCATTCGGGCAGCCTGGGTCTGTGTGCCCATCTGCCCTTCCTGGAGCAGTCCATCGATTTCGGCGCTGTGCCGGGCATGCGCCCGGAATTCTTCATCAACGCCTACAACATCGACCGCCACCATATGCAGATCTGGAACAAGGACCAGATCACGCCGGCACACGTGCGGGCATCGCTGTCCTTTCCCTTCCTCTATGCGCCTACCGAAATCGACGGCGAAAACTACATCGAGGGCGCGGCACTGGATACGCTCAATTTCACCCCCTTCATTACCGACCCGGAGACTGGCGTGGCGCCAGCCGGCGAGGTCGATACTCTGGTGGTGCTGGATATCCTGGGCGAGGACCGACTCATCCGCAAGCCGCGCAATCTCTACGATGCCTGGGTGCGTTCCATCATCACGCCGCTGGTCAAGATTTCCAAGACCGAGCAGCGCCTGTTCGAGCTGGAGCACAACCGTGATCCGCAGACCGGCGCCCAGCGTCGTCAGGTGCTCAAGGTCGACCTGATGGGTG
Organism: Herbaspirillum sp. C7C2; assembly: GCF_022627865.1. NCBI lineage: Bacteria > Pseudomonadati > Pseudomonadota > Betaproteobacteria > Burkholderiales > Oxalobacteraceae > Herbaspirillum > Herbaspirillum sp. C7C2. Next base: position 244,909 of record NZ_JABXGI010000002.1, on the reverse strand, counting down.
GGGTGCCGCAGCAACACTGGCCGCAGGTTCTGGACTGGTCGAGTTCGAACATGCAGTTGCTGTTCGATGTGGGCTATCGCGCCGGCCTGGATTTCTGCCGGCAGCATCACGACCTGCTCGACGCTACGGCACCGGAAGCGTCGCTGGCGGCCTGATCCACCGGGCTTCATCCATCTACGCTGCCACTCCTGTTTGCGTAGTTGACGTACCACCGTGCTTCGGCACCTTTTATTCTCATCGATGGATTTTCAATCATGACCATTACCAAGCGCCTCATCATCACTCTCTCGACGGCCCTGCTGGCGCTGCTGTTCGTCGGTGCCGGCGGCCTGTGGCAATTGCAACGCGCCCAGCAGCGGCTGGAGCTGATCCAGAACCACATCATCCCGGGCATGGATAGCCTGAACCTGCTCAAGGGCTACCTGGCCGATTCGCGCCTGGCCGGCTATCGCCTCTCGGTGTTTGCCAACCTGCCCGACAAGAGCGCCTTGCAAAAAGCGGTGGACGCCGCCAACAAGGCACTGGATGAAGAGTTCGCCCACTACGAGCGCGACCTGATCTTCGATGACAAGGATCGCGCTCTGATCCAGGCCGACAAGGCCAATATCGAGGCCTATCGCAAGGCGCTGGTGCCGTTCTTCGCTGCCGCCTATGCCAATGACATGGACGGCGTACGTGCCACGCTGCAAGCCGGCACGCCGCTGGCGATCTCGGCGGCGGCCGCCAAGAAGGGCTTCGACGACCACATCCTGATCGGTCGCAAGATGATTGATACCGTCAAGCAGGAGAGCGACGAGGCCTATGCCTTCGCCCTGCGCAGCATGATCGCGGTGATCGTGGTGGCGGTCCTGCTCACGGGCTTGCTGGGCATCCAGATGCTGCGTAGCGTGATCCGTAGCCTCGGCAAGATCCAGCAGACCTTTGAGCACGTCAGCCAGACCCTGGACCTGTCGCGTCCGGTGCCGGTGGAACGCATGGATGAAATCGGCCGTACCGCCGCCGCCTTCAACAAGCTGCTGGCGCGCATCGTCGACGTGGTGGCGACCACCCGCAGTTCGACCGACTCGGTCACCGTGGCGGCACGCCAGATCGCCGCCGGCAACGCCGACCTCTCGGCGCGCACCGAGCAGCAGGCCGCTGCACTGGAAGAAAGTGCCTCCAGCCTGGAACAATTGACCTCGGTGGTGCTGCAGAACACCCAGAACGCGCGCCAGGCCAATGAGCTGGCGCAATCGGCGTCGCATATCGCTTCCCAGGGTGGCGACGTGGTGCGCCAGGTGGTCGACACGATGAATTCCATCAATGATTCCTCGCGCAAGATCGTCGACATCATCGCCGTGATCGATGGCATTGCCTTCCAGACCAACATCCTGGCGCTCAACGCAGCGGTGGAAGCTGCTCGTGCCGGCGAGCAGGGACGCGGCTTTGCCGTGGTCGCATCGGAAGTGCGTTCGCTGGCCCAGCGCTCGGCGGCCGCGGCCAAGGAGATCAAGGAATTGATCGACGACTCCGTGGACAAGGTCGGCAGCGGCAGCAAGCTGGTGGAGCAGGCCGGTACCACCATGAGCGAGATCGTTGACAGCGTGCAGCGCGTGACCCAGATCGTCGGTGATATCGCCGATGCCAGCGAAGAGCAGAGCACCGGTATTTCCCAGGTCAACCAGGCGATCTCGCAGATGGATCAGGGCACCCAGCAGAATGCCGCCTTGGTGGAGGAGGCTGCCGCTGCAGCGCAAGCCCTGCAAGGGCAGGCCGAGAAACTGGAAAGCGTGGTGGCCGTGTTCAAGCTGGAACAGCGGGCTGCCGCCGGTCTGGGAGCCGCGACTGCGCCAGTGCGTTCGGTGGATGTCACGCCCAAGGCAGCACGCCTGCCGGCGACGCCGTCCCCGGTTGCCAGCCGGAAGATGGAGCCCGAGCTGGAAGAGTTCTGAGTCCCGATCCTGTCTGCGGGCCCTGAGCAAGGGGCCGCTTGCCTGCGCCAGACGCCGTCCGAGTCATTTCGGGCGGCGTTTTTGTTTGTCTTTCTGCCCACTCCAGTCAGCATTGCATTGGAAGAGTGCAGAGGTAGGCGAGCAAGACTGGCTCAAACGATGATATACTTAATGCTAATCATTATCATTTGACCACCAGGAGAATACGCAATGATCGGTTTCAAGAAACTTGCCGTCGCCGCAGTGCTGAGCATGTCCTTCGCCGGAGCCGCCTCGGCAGCTGAATACCCCATCGGCAAGCCGCAGATCCAGAACGGCTTCGAAGTCAACGCCGTCTACCTGCAGCCGGTGAAGATGGAACCGGACGGCATGATGCGCAAGGCCGAGGAATCCGACATCCACCTGGAAGCCGACATCCGCGCCGTGGCCAAGAATCCCAACGGTTTCGCCGAAGGTGACTGGATGCCTTACCTGGTCATCAAGTACGAACTGACCAAGGCCGGTTCCACCAAGTCCATCAAGGGTGACATGATGCCCATGGTCGCCAACGACGGCCCGCACTACGGCGACAACGTCAAGCTGGAAGGTCCGGGCAAGTACAAGCTGAAGCTGACCATCTCTTCGCCGCAGGCCAATGAGCATGCGCACTTCGGTCGCCACGTCGACAAGGAAACCGGCGTCGGTCCGTGGTTCAAGACCTTTGAACTGACCTATGACTTCACCTTCGCCGGCATCGGCAAGAAGGGCGGCTACTAAGCCCTCGTGGAGCGCGGGCCGCTGGCCCGTCTCCCGTGAATCGACTCCGGCCTGCTGCCGTGGCGGCGCGCCGGTTATATCGTTTTCAGGATTTTCGGAGTTTCGATGATTGCAAGCATTGTCCGTTCGTCCCTCCTGGCATTGACCCTGTTCGGCGCGGCCGTGCAGGCACAAGCCTCGGACCTGCCGACCTTCAAGCTGGAGATGCAGGACGGCAAGCTGATTCCGCCGCGCATCGAAGTGCCGGCCGGTCAGCGCATCAAGATCGAGGTGCACAACATCGGCAAGTCCGCCGCCGAGTTCGAGAGCGTGGAACTGCGCAAGGAAAAGGTGCTTGCCCCCGGCGCGCAATCCTTCGTGGTGATCGCGCCCTTGCGTCCGGGCGAGTACAAGTTTTTCGACGACTTCCATCTCAACATGCCGCAGGGCGTGATCGTCGCCAAGTAGGCGGCGGTGTTGCAGGGAGTCCAGGTTTCTAGGGAAGGGTAGTTCATGGGACAGGTCATGTTCATCGTCTGGCGCGAGAGCGTCGAGGCGCTTCTGGTGGTCGGTATTCTGTATGCCTGGCTGAAGAATGGTGACGTCAGCGCGCGCCGCGGCATTCCCTATCTGTGGGGCGGCGTGGCTGCCGGCGTGCTGCTGGCTGCCGGTCTGGGCGCGGCGCTGCTGGGATTCTCGGAACTGCTCTCGGGCGACGCCCAGACCTGGTTCCAGATCGCCATCGTGCTCATCGCGGCGGTGCTGATCGTGCAGATGGTGTTCTGGATGCGCAAGCACGGTCGCACGCTCAAGAAGGACATGGAAAGCTCCATGCAGTCCAGCTACGAGAGTGGCAACTGGTGGGGCGTGTTCGTGCTGGTGATGCTGGCCATTGCCCGCGAAGGCAGCGAGACCGCGGTGTTCCTGTACGGCATCGGCCTGGGCCAGCAGGAGGCCAGCACGGCCTCGCTTGTGCTGGCCGGCGTGATCGGTTTCGGCCTGGCCTTCCTGACCTTCTATCTGTTGCAGCTGGGCGGCAAGATCTTCTCCTGGCGCCGTTTCTTCCAGGTCACTGAAGTCATCCTGTTGCTGCTGGCAGCGGGTCTGCTGGTCACCGGCGTGGAAAAGCTGTTCGACGTGATCCTGGAAAGCTCGGACATGCTGGCCTCGGCCAACTGGACCATGACCTTGACCGCACCGGTGTGGGACACCTCCATGCTGCTGGATGATTCCACCACCCTGGGCAGCCTGGTCTCCACACTGACCGGTTACCGCGCCCGTCCGGCGCTGCTGTCGGTGATCGTCTATGTGGTTTACTGGGCTGTGGTATGCTCGGCCCTCTATCGAAAACCCCAGCCTCAGCCCAAGAGCAAGAGGCAAGAAGCAGTCTGAAGCCTGATGACGACCTGTACGCAATCGCCGACTCTGCTCACGCGTACCGGAGAATGGATGCGCCGCAATGGCGCATTCATCCGAGGCCTGCAATGGATCGTGGTGGCCGTGTATGCGCTGCTGATCCTGGTCCCGGTGTTCCTCCCTCTGCCTGACGAAACCGCCCACCTGTGGTCCAACCTGACCCTGATCGCCCAGTTCGCCTTCTGGGGCATCTGGTGGCCCTTTGTGCTGGTGAGCATGGTGCTGATGGGGCGCGTCTGGTGTGGCGTGCTCTGCCCTGAAGGTGCACTCACCGAATTCGCCAGCAAGCACGGCCGCGGCAAGGCCATTCCAAAATGGATACGCTGGGGCGGCTGGCCCTTCGTGGCGTTCGCCCTGACCACCGTCTACGGCCAGATGGTCAGCGTCTACCAGTATCCCAAGGCGGTACTGCTGGTGCTGGGCGGTTCCACCGTGGGGGCCATGATCGTCGGCTACCTCTATGGTCGCGACAAGCGCGTCTGGTGCAAGTACCTGTGCCCGGTCAACGGCGTCTTCGGCCTGCTGGCCAAGCTGGCGCCGCTTCACTACAAGGTCGATGAAGCGGCCTGGCGCGCCTCCTACCATCCCGAACACAAGATCATTCCCATCAACTGCGCGCCGCTGGTCCCGCTGCGCAACATGAAGGGCGCATCCGATTGCCATATGTGCGGTCGCTGCAGCGGCCACCGCGACGCCATCGCCCTGACCTTCCGTCCGCCGGCCGTGGAAGTGGTGCAGTTCGGCAAGACCCACAACAATCTCTGGGAAAGCGCACTGGTGCTGTACGGCCTGCTGGGTATCGCCATCGGCGCCTTCCACTGGACCGTGAGCCCCTGGTTCATCGCCATTAAGCAGGACATCGCCACCTGGCTGATCGACCGCGACATCATGTGGCCCTTCGGCACCCAGGCGCCGTGGTGGCTGCTGACCAACTACCCGCAGCAAAGCGATGTCTTCACCTGGCTGGATGGCGCCATGGTGGTCGGCTACATCCTCACTACCGGCCTCGTGCTGGGCAGCGGAGTGGCATTCCTGTTCGCCCTGGCCACACGGCTGCTGGGCAAATGGGAATGGGGCCGCTTCAACCACCTGGTGCAGGCCCTGATCCCGCTGGCCGGTTGCGGCGTCTTCATTGGCCTGTCGGCGACCACCATCAGCCTGTTGCGTGCCGAGCACTGGCCGGTGTACTGGGCCAATGACGTGCGCGCCGCCTTGCTGGCTGCCATGACCTTGTGGAGCCTGTGGCTGTGCTGGAAAGTGGTCGCGCGCCACGCCGACGGGTGGGGCCGGCAATGGCTGGCGATGCTGCCCTTGATCGGTGGCCTGGCCCTGGTCAATACCGCCTGGTGGCTGATGTTCTGGGGCTGGTAAGCAGGGACGCAGCAGCGAAGTCAACACCAAAGACGGCAGGTCTGCCCAGGCGGATCTGCCGTTTTTTTCGTGTTTTCGATGGCGAAGATGAGCAGGATCATGGTGTAGTTGGCGGTTGAAGCAGTACAATCGCTGCCTTTTCACGCTAATTGCCGGAGTTTTCATGAGCACCTTGCCCGCCTGTCCCCAATGCCAGTCCGAATTCACCTACGAGGACGGCAACCAGCTGGTCTGCCCGGAATGCGGCCATGAATGGAGCGCCCAGGCGACTCCCGCCGCCGAACAGGCCCGCGTCTGGCGCGATGCATCCGGCAACGTGCTGCAGGATGGCGATACGGTCACCGTCATCAAGGACCTGAAACTGAAGGGCGGTGGTGGCGTGGTCAAGATGGGGACCAAGGTCAAGAACATCCGCCTGGTCGAGGGCGACCACGATATCGACTGCAAGATCGACGGCTTCGGCTCCATGGGCCTGAAGACCGAATTCGTGCGCAAGGCCTGAGCCGCATCGCCTCCTGCGGTACTGCAAGGGACGGCGCCTCTCACGTAAAATGGCGGTTTGCCCGCGCCCCGGCACGGGTCATACCATTACAACAGAATCGATACCGCCATGGCCCGTCCCCGCTTCCTGCCCGACAACATGACCCTGATGCTGCTGGCCGTCGTGCTCACAGCATCCTTCCTTCCCTGTACCGGCCAGGTGGCCGAGGCCTTCGATGGCCTGACCACCTTCATGATCGGCCTGCTGTTCTTCATGCATGGCGCCAAGCTCTCGCGTGAGGCGGTGGTAGCCGGCTTCACCCACTGGAAGCTGCATGTGACGGTATTGCTCTGCACCTTCGCACTGTTTCCGCTGATCGGCCTGTTGTTGAAGCCCGTGCTGCTGCAGTTCATCACGCCCGAGCTGTACCTGGGCCTGCTGTTCCTGTGCGTGCTGCCTTCCACCGTACAGTCTTCCATCGCCTTTACCTCGGTGGCGCGCGGCAACGTGCCGGCGGCCATCTGCGCTGCCTCCGCCTCCAACCTGCTGGGCATTTTCCTCACGCCGCTATTAGTGGGCGTGCTGGTGGTGGCGCATGACAGCGGCGGACACTCCTCGCTGGATTCGATCCTGAAAATCGTTTATCAATTGTTGCTGCCCTTCGTAGCCGGCCAGATCGCCCGTCCCTGGATCGGCCGCTGGATCGAGCGCAACAAGTCCTGGCTCAAGTTCGTCGACCAGAGCTCCATCCTGCTGGTGGTCTACGTGGCCTTCAGCGAAGCCGTGGTGCAAGGGTTGTGGCACCAGGTGCCGGTGTCCATGCTGGTGGCGCTGCTGGTGATCAATGCCGTGCTGCTGGCCATCATCATGGGCATCACCACCTTCGGCAGCCGCCGCCTCGGGTTCAACAAGGAAGACGAGATCACCATCGTCTTCTGCGGCTCCAAGAAGAGCCTTGCCTCGGGCGTACCGATGGCCAAGGTGCTGTTCTCCAGCGGCGCCATCGGCATGGTGCTGCTGCCGGTGATGCTGTTCCACCAGATCCAGTTGATGGTGTGTGCGGTGATGGCGGCGCGCTACGGTGCCCGCGAGGAGCAGGTGCAAGCGGCCGTGGCCACTGAAAGCAGCGGCGACTGAAAATTGCTTGCTCGTTTGAGCGATGTGATGACACAAAAAAACCGGCGCGTCGCCGGTTTTTTGTTGCTCGCGCCAAGCAGGCGTCAGGGCGCCGGATTCGGCTGCGCGCGATGGATCGCCTCGATCCCTGCCAGCACTTCCTCACTCAACTCCAACTGGGCACTGTCGATATTGCTGCGCAGCTGGTCCAGCGTGGTGGCGCCAATGATGTTGGAGGTCAGGAAGGAACGGCTGTTCACATAGGCCAGAGCCATCTGCGCCGGGTCCAGGCCGTGCTTGCGGGCCAGGGCGACGTACTCGGCCGTGGCGCGTTCGGCTTGCGGATTGGTATAGCGCACAAAGCGCTCGAACAGCGTCAGGCGGCCTCCGGCAGGGCGGGCGCCGTCAAGATACTTGCCGCTCAACATGCCGAAGGCCAGCGGCGAATAGGCCAGCAGACCGACCTGTTCGCGATGGGCGAACTCGGCCAGGTTGATCTCGAAACTGCGGTTGAGCAGGTTGTAGGGATTCTGGATCGTGACAATGCGCTCCAGCCCGTGCTGCTCGGCCGCGCGCAGGAATTGAGCCACGCCCCAGGCGGTTTCGTTGGACAGGCCGATGGTGCGGATCTTGCCCGCCTTCACGAATTCGCTCAGGACCTTGAGCGTCTCCTCGACCGGTACCGTGCTCTCGTCGTCCACGTGCTGGTAGCCGAGCTGGCCGAAGCTGTTCACACTACGGTCCGGCCAGTGCAGCTGGTACAGGTCCACGTGATCCAGTTGCAGGCGCTCCAGGCTGCCATGCAAGGCCTCGGTCAAGCCCTTGCGGTCCAGGTTGTTGATGCCGCCGCGGATATGACGCGGGTTGTGCGGCTTGCGTGCCGGGCCGGTGCATTTGGTGGCGATGAGCAGACGGTCGCGCTGGCCGGACTTCTTGAGCCAGGTACCGAGATAGCGCTCGGTCAGGCCCTGCGTTTCCGGCTTGGGTGGCACCGGATACATCTCGGCGGCATCGATCAGGTTGATGCCGCGTTCAACGGCCAGATCGAGTTGCGAGTGGGCCTCGGCTTCGCTGTTCTGTTCACCCCAGGTCATGGTCCCCAGGGTGATCTGGCTGACCTTGATGTCGGTGCGGCCGAGTTGGCGGTACTGCATATTGGTTCTCCTTGTAATTGGCCGACTGCGGCGCCGACTTCAGCGTCGATCGCAGATGGGGGCCTGCTTCAGCCGGCGGGCGCGGGATCGGGTAGTATATCTGCGCCCGACCTGCCTTGCAGGGCAGGGCCGCAGCGGCGCCAAGACCGTCTGCGTGATGCCGGTGCAGCCGCTCACAGTCTGCTGTTCCGGTCCACATCGCCCAATCTCCACATCCAGACATGTCATCCACCAGTACCACCGAGCAGCCCGACCAGGCCGGCGACGACCAGCAGCCTTTGCGTCACCACACCCCCTTCAAATTGTTCTGGTGCGCCAGCGTGGCCTCCACCATCGCGCTGCAGATGCAGATCGTGGCGGTCGGCTGGCAGGTCTACCAGCTCACGCACAGCGCCTTCGACCTGGGTATCGTCGGACTGGTGCAGTTCATTCCCTCGCTGTTCCTGGTGTTCGTGGTCGGCCATGTGGCCGATCGCCATGACCGGCGCAATGTGGCCCGCATCAGCGCGCTGGTGGAGGCCCTGGCTGCGGCCACGCTGGCCTTGGGCAGCATCGGAGGCTGGCTCAATCGCGAGATGATCTTCGCCATCGTCGCCGTCATCGGTGCCGGTCGCGCATTCTCCAAGCCGACCATGTCGGCCCTGCTGCCCAGCCTGATGTCGCCCCGCGCCTTGCCGGGCGCGGTGGCCGGCTCGGCGTCGGCCACCCAGTTCGCCATCATCATCGGCCCGGCGCTGGGCGGCCTGCTCTACGTGGCCGGACCGGCCGTGGTGTACGCCAGCAGTTGCGCCCTGTTCGCCCTGTGCAGCCTGCTGCTGTCCTTGATCCGGCGACCCGCGTCAGCCACTGCATCTGCTGCGGCTGCCGCCAAGCCGACCGGTGCCAGCCTGTCATCGGTATTCGCCGGCCTGGCCTTCATTCGCAGTAAGCCGGCCATCTTCGGCGCCATTTCGCTGGACATGTTTGCCGTTCTGCTGGGCGGCGCCACCGCCTTGCTGCCGGTCTATGCCAATGACATCCTGCATACCGGTGCCGCCGGCCTGGGCCTGCTGCGCTCGGCGCCTGCGGCCGGTGCGCTGGTGGTGGCCCTGTGGCTGGCGCGCCGGCCCCTGGGCGGTCGCGTGGGCCGCACCATGTTCATTGCTGTCGCGGTGTTCGGGATGGCGACCATCGTCTTTGGCCTCTCACACTGGTTCCCGCTGTCGCTGGCCGCGCTGGCGGTGCTGGGCGCGGCCGACATGATCAGCGTGGTGGTGCGCTCGTCCTTCGTCCAGCTGGAGACACCGGACGCCATGCGCGGCCGGGTGTCGGCCGTCAATTCGGTCTTCATCGGCACCTCCAACCAGCTGGGGGAGTTCGAATCGGGGCTGACCGCAGCCTGGTTCGGTGCGGTGCCGGCGGTGCTGATCGGGGGCATCGGCACGGTGATCATCGTGCTGTTGTGGATTCGCCTGTTCCCCTCGCTGTACCAGGTCGACCGGCTCAGTTCGCGATCTTCGCAGTGAGGGCAGAGGCAAGAGCCGGGGGGAGGGCAGGGGCAGCGCTCAGGGCGGGCTGCCTTCGATGACCAGGGCCTGCGCCGCCTGCCGCAGCGCCTGCTGCTGCGTCAGCAGCATCTGCAGGAACTGCACATAGGGAACCGGCTTGCTGAAGTAATAGCCCTGGTATTCGTCCGAACCGAATTCGCGCAGAGCCTGCAACTGCTTTTCGGTCTCCACGCCTTCGGTCACCACCTTCAGGTTCAAGGCATGGCTCATGGCGATGATGGCCTGCACGATGGCGCTGCTGTTGGCGTCATCGGGGATGTCGTTGATGAAGGACTTGTCGATCTTCAGGGTATTGACCGGGAAGCGCTTCAGGTAAGCCAGTGACGAGTAGCCGGTGCCGAAGTCGTCGATGGAGATGGTGAAGCCCTCGGCGCGGATGCCATCCATGATGGCAATGGCCTGGTCGCGATTGTGCATCACCATGCTTTCGGTGATCTCGAATTCCAGGCAGGCCGGTGGTGTGCCGTGGCGCGCCACCACCGACTTGATGTCGTCGAGCAGGTGTTCGTCGCCGAACTGGCTGCCGGTGAGGTTGATGGAGATGCGTCCGCATTCCAGGTTGCGCTCCAGCATCAGGCCGATGTCGCGGCAGGCCACGTCCAGCACCTCCAGTCCGATCTGGTCGATCAGGCGCGTCTCTTCTGCCAGCGGGATGAATTCGCCCGGGGGCAACAGACCGCGTACCGGGTGCTGCCAGCGCACCAGCGCCTCGGCGCCGACGATGCTGCCGCTGGCCAGGTTGATCTTGGGCTGGTAGTGCACCACGAATTCGGCGCGCTCGATGGCGCGGCGCAGCTCGGCTTCCAGGGCGATGCGCTCCACCGTATTGGTGTTGACCTCGTCGGAGAAGAAGCGATAGTCGTCCTTGCCATGGTGCTTGGCACGGTACATGGCGATATCGGCGTTCTTGATCAGGGTCTGCGCATTGTCGCCATCGCCGGGATAGGTGGCGATGCCGATACTGGCCGACAGCATGGCTTCCTGGCCATCGATGATGAAGGGCTTGCGTGCCTCGGAGAGCAGCTTCTGCGCGATCTCGCCCAGTTGCAGCGGATCGTCGAAGTCATCCACCAGCACGATGAACTCGTCCCCGCCCACCCGGGCCAGGATGTCCAGTTCGCGCAGGCTGTTGCGGAAGCGCTGGGCGATTTCCTGCAGCACCGCCTCGCCAGCCTCGTGACCGAAGGTATCGTTGATGTTCTTGAAACGGTCCAGGTCCATCAGCAGCACCGCTACCATGCCATTGCGGTGTTCTGCGTGGGTGATGGCATTGGAAACGTGCTGGGTGCACAGGAAGCGGTTGGGCAGGCCCGTCAGTTCATCGTAGTGCGCCAGGTGGCGGATGCGTTCGTCGGCGCGACGGCTTTCGATGGCCACGCTGGCCAGGTCGGCCGCGATATTGGCCAGTTGCAGGTATTCATTGCTGGGGGCCTGGTTTTCCTTGAGCAGGGCGGCAAACACGCCCAGCAATTGCCCCTCTTTACCGATGATGGGCCAGGCGCCGCAGGAGGGATAGACCTCCACATCGATCAGCACCCGCAGGTGTTCGCTCACCGGATCGCGCGCGATATCCGTGACGATGCAGGGCCCGCGTCGCAGCGCCGCCTCCGCGCCGACGCCGCAACCGTGCCGGATCGGCATGCCCTGCAGCGCCCGCAACAGGCGGGGCGGATAACGCCGGCTCAAGACGGTGGTGAAATGCGAAGCCTGCTCGTTGACCAGCATCACGCAACTGGCGCCGTAGGGAATCTGGGCATCGGCAAAGCCGACGATTTCGTTGAGGATGCCATCCAGGTCTTCATCGGCCATGACCATGTGCAGCACCCGGTTCTGCTCGCTTTGCAGCAGTTCGGCGCGCTTGCGGGCACTGATGTCACGCAGGATGGCGAAGATCGCATAGCCGCGCTCGAACTCGGCCCGGTTCAGCGTGACGTCGGTGTGGATGATCTTGTTGCGTCGTACGGTCACCCACTCGAACTGCTGTGGCTGGCCGGAGAGCACGCGCCCGACCAGCTCATCGATATCCGGCTGCTCTGCCGTCCTGGCCTTTTGGCGTGAGAACAGGCCGACCTTGCGGCCGATGATGCGCTCCTTGTCCGGCACGCCGAAAAAGCGCAGTGCGGCGGCATTGCAGTCCAGGTAGCGCAGCTCCGACGAAATCAGCACGATGGGATCGCTGCCCTCCTCATAGAGTTTGCGATAGCGATATTCACTGGCCGACAATGCGTGGTCCAGGCGCCGCTGGTAGCGGTAGTAGACCAGGAAGGAAATCAGCGCGATCAGGATGAAACCGAGTATCCCCGTGGTCAGCAGGATGCGGTTCTCGGTACGGCTGCGCCAGGGCGCCAGCACGTCTTCCATGCGGCGCGCGTAGACCGCCACCAGCGACCACTTGTCCAGCCGCTTGTAGGAGAACAGCAGCGATTCGCCGGTCAGGTGGGAGATTTCCTCGAAGGCCCCTTCCTCGGCGCCGGCCCGGATGCGCCCCATGCTCTTGGCGTCGGCCAGGCTCACGTTCAGCCAGCGTTCCTCGTAGGGGGAGCGCAGCATCATCGAGCCGCTCTCCGAACGCAGCGAGACGATGGCCTCGAAGTTGGTGATGCGCTTGTAGAAATCGAAGAAGGTGGCGGCCCGCAATTCGGCCACCAGCAAGCCGATCGGCCGGGCGCTGCGATCGAACAGGTTCATCGCCACCGGCAACACCAGTTCGCGGTTGTAGCGGCTGCGCATGAGCTGGCCGACGAACAGGGTGGGGCGCGCCGGATTGCCGTCGACAAAGGTCAGCTTGCGATCCTCGGGAATGCTGGTGGTATCGAAGGCGCGCAGCGAACTGGCGCGGGTATTGCCGTTGCGATCCACATAACGCAGCACCATCACCGTAGGCAGGCGCTGCTGCATCTCCGAGAGCAGGTGGTACAGGGCCTGGTCGTCGTCCAGCAGGTCGGGGCCGGCACCCTGGATGTGCTCGGCGGTATTCCACAGCATCTTGTCGAGGTCGCCGAAGACGCGCTCGGCATGCTCTTGCACGCTGCGCACGGCGGCCATCGAACTGGCGCGTTCGGAATCGATGGTCAACTGCCGGTCCTGGCGGATTTCCCACCATGTCTGTACCACGATGAACGACCCGACGAAGCCGACGAACAGCAGCAAGGTCTTCAGGGTATACCCCGTGCGTCCCGGTGATTTGTTCTGTTTTCCCATGTGACCAACTATCACATCACCTGTCGTTAGGCAGCTTGGTGCTGCTCATCCATTCGTCCGACGCCTGCCGGACGACCGTTCGACAGCTCTCTCACGCAAGGCGCATTTTTCCTGCCGTTGACGTCCTGTGCCAAGCTGCTGGCACAACACATCGCCGCAGGCGGTCACCATAGTGACCGTTGCTTACGCCAAAATTACGTGGATGCCCCCACTTGCTGATACGAAGGATGACAGTATGCCATCCCGTCTGATGCTGCGCTTGATGCGTCTTGTCGTATTGCGTACAACCAGATGATGGTCGGCAGATGCGCATGGTTGGAACAGGGCCATCTGCGCTCGCTACCCTGGATGTCGTTATTGCTCCGGCCCTGCTCTTGCCTTGTCCTTGCTTGTCCCTGCCTTGCCCTGTCGTGCTTGAGGCGCTGCGGCGCGCTGGCCGTCCCCTGCTATCGTTTGTTTTGTAGCAACCTTAACCCAAGCCAAAGGCTTTGTCATTATCGTGGCGGCGATGCCGCAACGCGACAGCAGGTTTTTCATGTCAGGCGGAAATTTTCACTTGTTCTGACATCAAGATGACTCGTAAAAATTCAGTACCGCGATGCGGCAACTGCATTTTCGTTTGCAATGCGATAATACTGCGTCCGGGATCACAGCATCTCAGTACGCCAGTACCTCAGCAGCTGAGTGCAACCCTGATCGCCGCCGCAGTTGAGGCTGAGCAAGATGCACCCATCCCAGGTTACCTCCACGCATTCCCCATTACCAGATAAAGGACCCATCCCTATGAAGACAAGAGCAGCGGTAGCATGGCAGGCAGGCAAGCCCTTGACCATCGAGGAAGTCGAACTCGGCGGCCCCAAGGCCGGCGAAGTCCTGGTCGAGATCAAGGCCACCGGCATCTGCCATACCGACTACTACACGCTCTCCGGCGCCGACCCGGAGGGCATCTTCCCCGCCATCCTCGGCCATGAAGGCGCGGGCGTGGTGGTCGACGTCGGCCCGGGCGTGAAGTCGCTCAAGAAGGACGACCACGTCATCCCCCTGTACACCCCGGAATGCCGCGAGTGCAAGTTCTGCCTCTCGCAGAAGACCAACCTGTGCCAGGCCATCCGCGCCACCCAGGGCCGCGGCCTGATGCCCGACGCCACCAGCCGCTTCTCGCTGGACGGCAAGCCCCTGTTCCACTACATGGGCACCTCGACCTTCTCCAACTACATCGTGGTCCCGGAAATCGCCCTGGCCAAGATCCGTTCCGATGCCCCCTTCGACAAGGTCTGCTACATCGGCTGTGGCGTCACCACCGGTGTGGGCGCTGTGCTGTTCACCGCCAAGGTGGAGGCGGGTGCCAACGTGGTGGTGTTCGGCCTGGGCGGCATTGGCTTGAACGTGATCCAGGCAGCCAAGATGGTCGGCGCCAACAAGATCATCGGCGTGGACCTGAACCCGGCGCGTGAAGCCATGGCCCGCAAGTTCGGCATGACCGACTTCATCAATCCCAAGGACGTCCCCAACGTGGTCGATGCCATCATTGGTCTCACCGACGGCGGCGCCGACTACAGCTTCGAGTGCATCGGCAACACCACCACCATGCGCCAGTCGCTGGAGTGCTGCCACAAGGGCTGGGGTCAGTCCATCATCATCGGCGTGGCAGCAGCCGGCCAGGAAATCTCCACCCGTCCGTTCCAGCTGGTGACCGGCCGTGTCTGGAAGGGCTCGGCCTTCGGCGGCGCGCGCGGTCGTACTGACGTGCCCAAGATCGTCGACTGGTACATGGAAGGCAAGCTCAACATCGACGACCTGATCACGCACAAGCTGCCCCTGGAGCGCATCAACGAAGGCTTCGACCTGATGAAGAGCGGTGAATCGATCCGCTCTGTGGTCGAGTTCTGAGGAGCGCGCGATGCTGGAGAAACTCTCCGAGCACGGCTGTTTCGGCGGCGTGCAGGGCTATTACCGCCATGCCTCGCCGGCCATCGGCCTGGACATGCGGTTCTCGGTCTTCGTGCCACCGCAGGCCCGCACCGGCGGCAAGCTGCCGGTGCTGTTCTACCTGGCCGGACTGACCTGTACCGAAGAAACCTTCATGATCAAGGCTGGTGCGCAACGCGTCGCGGCCGAGCTGGGCATGATCCTGGTGAGCTCGGACACCAGCCCGCGCGGAGCAGGCGTTGCGGGTGAAAGCGACAGCTGGGATTTCGGCGTAGGGGCGGGTTTCTACCTCGACGCCACCCAGGCGCCGTGGGATCGGCATTACCGCATGGAGAGCTATGTGGTGGACGACCTGCGCCAGGCCGTGCTGGAGAATTTCCCGGCCGACCCGCAACGCATGGGCATCTTCGGCCATTCCATGGGTGGGCATGGCGCGCTCACGCTGGCCTTGCGTCATCGCGAGCTCTACCGCTCGGTCTCCGCCTTTGCGCCGATTGCGGCGCCACTGCACTGCCCCTGGGGCCAGAAGGCCTTCGGCAACTACCTCGGCCCGGATCAGGAAAGCTGGCAGCAGCATGACGCCAGCGAACTGATGCGCAAGCTCTACGCTCCCTTCCCGCAGGGCATCCTGATCGACCAGGGCCTGGCCGACAAATTCCTGCTGGAGCAACTGCTGCCAGAACGCATCGAGGCCGCCTGCCGCGAGGCTTCACAACCGTTGACGCTGCGCCGGCATGAGGGTTACGACCACGGGTATTACTTCATCCAGAGCTTTGTGGAAGATCATCTGCGCTTCCACCATCGCATCCTGACAGAGTAAATTCCGGCATGGCGCGTGATGGCGTTGAATGAAGTGGAGGGCTGACCGACAGGTCAGCCCTTTTTGTTTCAGGATGAGCAGAAGGAAAGACAAGCTCGTCAGGGACAGCCCGCTTGCTGGCAAATGTCGATGAGGGTCTGGCTGGGCAAGGATGAATTTCAGTCCACCAGACCATCGACGAAGAAGAGTCCTGCGTTCTTCCGCGTGTTCAGCAAATAGGCATATCTGACCTTCTGGAAGCTTCCGCTACGTCCGAGTCCATCGAAATGATCAGCTACGCAGAGATACTCCTCCCGGCCCTCTCGTATCAGAGACCAGCCCGCCAGCTCAAGACGGACTTCCGGTTTCTGCCTGGACCTGGTCTGCACCAACGTGGTGGACCTTCGGATAGGGTGAAGTCTTCCGTCATACAGGATGGCTCCGCCGCGCCGGGAGGTGGCGTAACCCACTTCCTTGCCGCGAAAGACGACGTACTCGGTCGAATAACCGGGCCGATAATCGGGCTGAAAGAAAATCTCGGTCGTTTCGATTTCTAGCTGCGAAATAGGTGGCAGCGCCTTCGCATGGAGGCAACTCTTGATGATGTTTTCCGACGGAACGGCGGCAGCTGAGACAGGATCTGAGATCGAGAGCAGAGAGAGTGAGAATAGAAGCAGCCTCACTTATGTTCCTTTGCCTTTGTGTATTTCAGATAATCTGGATTTTGCTTCCAAAAAATTGTTCCTCCGTGAGCCGCGGTCGATTGATAAATATGGTCGTACCGGTAGATTTCTTCCTTTTGAATGGAGGACTTCCCGTCTACAGTTTTTTTGGTTGTCTTGTATTTTATGACCAACTTCGAGGATTCCTTGAGGGAGTAGATGTTGTGTGAGGAGTGTGTAAATCGGATGCCATTCTTCACCTTGAAGTGTGTTTCATAGTTCTTTTTGATATCTGCTCCGTCCCAGAACCATGCGCCGTTTGATCTGTCTGGACCGTTCGCTAGCGCATTCTCCGCCGCTGCGACCGCAACCTTCATCGCCGGGTCTATCAGAACCTGTGCATCCGTGGCACCTTTGAATTTCTGAAATCGCGGGTTCCCGTCACCTACGACATAACTGAAACTCGACTCTCCACGAACCAATTCAGCCATTGACGAATAGCGTCGCGCATCCCGTTGTCTTTTTAGAATGCTGGCAAGCGCATACATCTCATCGGCGTTGTTCTGGGTAGATGATTCCCCATAAGCAATAGCGGCTAGAAGTCGGACCTCTGGATCGATGGGTTTCTGGTTTGTTTCTGTCGTCTTTTCGTTCATGGCTGCCCCCCTTCTTTGGCTAGCCATAGCACCATGCTTGAGTTTTCGCCGGTAAAGACTGTGCTCCTTCCTTCTGAGAAACTGGCCTGATGTGCCATGAGTTTCTCGTTTTGATACACGTCAAAGCGATAGCCTTCGATTGGAGTGCCATCTTCCCCCTCCAAGCTGTACCAGTGTTCGGTGATCTCGTCGCGAGATTCGTGTGGCGATTTCTGAGCGGTGGCTGCCCTGCTGCCGGTACCGATTCGAACGCTTGACTGGCTCGCTTGCAGTTCGGCGCCGCACGATGTCTTCATGCCCTCCACAGCGACGGGTTTGCCGAGGTAGCTGACGTTCTCTGCGCCTTGAACGATCGGGAAACTGCCCTTGCACTTTGGGCATAAGACCATATGGCCTACGCCGGCTGCGTTCTTGCCGAGCACATTGAGTGTCGCGAATCCCTCCAACACGGTGCCGCCGTGCGAAGTCGAGTCGCCCTTGCGAATGATGGCGTTTGCCATGATTTTCTCCATTCCGAAAAACGAAGAAAATAATCCGTGCCGTCAAATAGTCCCATCGCTAAACGACGATTTGTAGGGAGCGATCTGCGGCTCGTTCTTCCCGGGATCTATTTTTTGATTGCGTAACCGGCGGGCGGCAGACGAAAAAAACGGCCCAATCAGGGCCGTCGGTGCCGCGTTTGCAATGAGGTCAAGCCAAGAGGGCCATTTTAGACAAACGCATCCGTCACCACATGCTCCCCCAGCATGAAGGCATCGGCCACATGGCGCAGCGGTGCCACGTCCACATCCGAGGACTTGTTCCGGATCAGTTGGCAGAAATGGGCGTACAGCGAAGGATATTCGCCTTCCACCGGCAGCTCGCACGGCGCCTGGTCGATCCACAATTCATGCCCACCCTTCTTGAGATGCAGATGCGTGCTCGCGGTATCGATCACGATATCCCAGGTCTGCTCGCCAGTCTGGCGCCAGTCGAAGTCGGCTTGCACATCCGTCCCCAGGGCATCGGTGAAGGCCAGTCGCGCGGCGATCGGGGTCTGGCGGTTGGCCGGTACTTCCAGCGTGGCCTGCTTGAGGAACATGGCCTGCGGCAGGATCTCGGTGACGATGGACAAGGCATTGATGCCCGGATCGAACACGCCCAGGCCGCCCGGTTGCCAGATCCATTCCTGGTCGGGGTGCCAGTGGCGGACGTCTTCGCGCCAGATCACTTCGACCCGGCGCGGTGCATGCTGCCGCAGGTGGCGCTTGACTACCTGCACCGCCGGTGCGTGGCGCGAGTGCCAGCTGGCCAAGAGCGTTACGCCCTGTTCGGCCGCCAGCGCCTTGAGTGATTCGACTTCCGACAGCGTGGCGCCGGGCGGCTTTTCCAGGAACACATGCTTGCCGGCCATTAGCGCCTGGCGGGCCGCTTCATAGCGATACTGCGGTGGCATGCACAGCGAGATGGCATCGATCTGCGTGCCGGAATCCAGCATCTCGGCCATGGTCTTGAAGGCGGTCACGCCGTCGATGCTGTGGTTGCGGCTGGCCGTGGCGACCAGCTGGAAATCCGGGTTGCCGGCGATGGCCGGGGCGTGCTGGTCATAGACGATCTTGCCGACGCCGGCGATGGCGAGTTTGATGGGTGTCATGTTGTCCTTATGTTCTTGTAGGGGTGACGGGCAGGGGCCAAAGCTTACCAGCGTTGATGCACGTAGGGCGCGATGTCGTCCTGATAAAGCTGCCACAGCGCCTGCATCACGTCGGCCTGGATCGGCGGCAGTCCGCTGGCGGCGCTGTTGGATTGCGCCTGTTGCACGTTGCGCGCGCCGGGGATGACGGTGCTGATGCCGCTTTCCATGAGAATCCAGCGCAGCGCGAACTGCGCCATCGATACACCTTCCGGCACCAGCGCGCGAATCTTCTCGACGGCCGCCAGGGCGACCTCGTACGGCACGCCGGAGAAGGTCTCGCCGACATCGAAGGCTTCGCCATGGCGATTGAAGTGGCGGTGGTCATCGGCGGCAAAGGTGGTCTGCGCCGACATCTTGCCGGTCAAGAGGCCCGAGGCCAGCGGCACCCGGGCGATGACGGCGATGTCGCGGCGCTGCGCCTCATCCAGGAACAGCGACAGCGGACGCTGGCGGAAGATGTTGAAGATGATCTGGATCGATTTCACGTTCGGATATTCGATGGCCTTCAGGCCTTCTTCCACCTTCTCCACCGAAACGCCGTAGTGGGCGATCTTGCCGGCACTGACCAGGTCATCCAGATAGCCGAAGACTTCCTGCTGGTAATAGACTTCCGGCGGCGGGCAGTGCAGCTGCACCAGGTCCAGGCAATCCACTTCCAGGTTGCTGAGCGAGCGCTCGACGAAGGCGGTCAGGTTCTCCCGCGTGTAGCCGGCGGCGACATGGGGCGACAGCCGGCGTCCGGCCTTGGTGGCGACGAAGGGGCGCGGGCCACCACGTTCCTTGAGGACCTGGGCGATCAGTTGCTCGGAACGGCCATCGCCATAGACGTCGGCGGTATCGATGAACGTGACGCCGCTGTCCAGCGCCGCATGCAGGGCCGCCTTGGCGTCCTGGCTGGAGACGTCGCCCCAGGAGCCGCCGATGGCCCAGGCGCCGAATCCGATCTCCGATACTTCCGCACCGGTGCGGCCAAACGTTCTTGATTTCATGTTGCTCATCCTTTGCATGGGTTGTCCGGCCCGGGAGGGTCCGTGGGGGCGCCTGCGGGCGGTGAAACCGTATTTATACCCTGCGTCACGGCAGCGGGAGGATGGTTTAACATGCACATCATTAATTCATGAAGTGAATGGAGTTCATTCATGTCCTTGCTGGATCATGTGGATTTTTCGGATTTGCGGGTATTTGTCACGATCTTGCGGACCGGCAGCTTCAAGGCCGCTGCCATCCAGCTCGGCCTGACCCCCTCGGCCACCAGCCATGCCATGAAGCGGCTGGAGGAGCGGCTGTCCACCCGCCTGCTGTACCGCTCCAGCCGGGCGGTCTCGCCGACGGCGGCCGGCAGCGAACTGGCGCTACGCCTGGAGGAGGGTTTCGAGAAGATCGGTGCTGCGCTGGGTGTGCTGGAAAGCGCAGCGGCGGGGAGCCTGGGGGAGTTGCGCATCAATGTCTTTGCCGATGCCGCGCATCTGCTGATCGAGCCGGCCATCCCCGAGTTCGTCCGGCAATGCCCCAAAGTCAAGCTCACCGTGGTGGTGGATGACCGGCCCATCGACATCGTCAGCGAAGGTTATGACGCCGGCATCCGCTACGGACACTACGTGCCGGAAGGCATGGTGACCGCGCCCTTGACGCGCGCCCACCGCTGGGTGGCGGCCGCCTCGCCGGACTATCTGCAGCGCTGCGGCCGTCCGCAGACGCTGGAGGACCTGGCGCAGCATAACTGCCTGCAACTGCTGCTGGGGGACAATTCCAGCTACAAGTGGGAGTTCGGCCGTGGCAAGCACCAGCAGCGCATCCGCGTGCCGGGGCTGGTGACAATCAACAATACGGCGGCCACCATCGCCGCCGCCCGGGCCGGGGTCGGTATCGCCTACCTGCTGGAGGCCAGGATCAGGAAGGACATCGAAGAGGGGGCGCTGGAAGTGCTGCTGCCTGAATGGGCTGCACCCAGCGAGCCCTTCCACATGTACTACAGCAGCCGGCGCCATGCCCATCCGGCCTTGCGCAAGCTGATCGACATCATCCGCCTGCAGCATGGGCTGGCCCGGCTGCGCTAGCCGGGCTGCCCGGGCCAGGTGCCTTCGCCTAGTGCGCGGCCGAAGCTTCGGCCGCGCCGGCACCGCCCTTGGAGGGCTTGATGATCCAGATCAGCGGGATGATCACCAGGAAGATCACTGCCGACACAAAGAAGATGTCGTTGATGCCCAGCATGGCGGCCTGGAAGGTGATGGTCCGCTCCAGCATGGCGGCGCTCTGCTCGGCATTCAGACCCAGGGTGCTGCTGATGTTGTTGAGCGTTTCCTGCAGCCAGGGGCTGTAGGGCGTGGCATGCTCGGTCAGCTGCGCATGGTGCATGATGGTGCGGTTGTTCCAGGCGGTGGTGGAGATCGAGGTGCCGACCGCACCACAGAACACCCGCACGAAGGACGACAGCCCGGCGGCCGCCGGAATGCGTTCGGGCGGCAGGCCCGACAGCAGCAACACCGTCAGCGGCACGAAGAACATGGCCGTCGGGATGCCCTGCAGCAGCGTGGGCAGGATCACCGTCATCTGATCCACCTGCAGGTTGTAGCGCGAGCGCAGCCAGAACACGATGGCAAAGCCGATGAAGGACGCCGTGGCCACCTTGCGCGCATCCACCAGCGGCAGGAAACGGCCGATCAGCGGCATCAGGATCACCGCGAAAATCCCGATTGGCGCAGTCGACAGGCCCGAGTCGATGGAGCGGTAGCCCAGGTATTGCTGCAGCCACTGCGGCAGGATCACCAGGTTGCCGAAGAACACGCCATAGCCGATCGAAATGGCGATGGTGCCACCGGCGAAATTGCGCCGGCCGAACAGGCGCAGATCCACCACCGGGTGGTCATTGTTGAGTTCCCACACCACGAAGTAGGCAAAGGCCACCAGGGCAATGATGCCCAGCGTGACGATGGTGGGCGAGGCGAACCAGTCCAGGTCCTTGCCCTTGTCCAGCATGATCTGGAAGGCGGCCACCCAGGTCACCAGCAGTGCCAGCCCGATCTTGTCGATGGGCAGCTTGTGGATGGGCGTTTCGCGCGAACGGTAGATGGCCAGCGTGATTCCGGCTGCGATCAGGCCCACCGGGATGTTGATGTAGAAGATCCAGGGCCAGGTATAGCTGTCGGTGATCCAGCCGCCCAGCGCCGGCCCGGCCACCGGCGCCACCACGGCGGTCATGCCCCATAGCGCCAGGGCGAACGAGGCCCGCGACTTGGGGTAGGCCCCCAGCAGCAGCGATTGCGACAGCGGCACCATGGGGCCGGCCACCAGGCCTTGCAGCACGCGGGCGGCCAGCAGGATGGGCAGCGTGGGCGCCAGTCCGCACAGCCAGGACGCCACCACGAACAGCAGCACCGAGGTGACGAACAGGCGCACCGCGCCCAGCCGCTGGGTGAGCCAGCCGGTCAACGGGATCGAGATGGCGTTGGCGGCCGCGAAGGAGGTGATGACCCAGGTGCCTTCATCGACCGACACGCCCAGGTTGCCCGAGATGGTCGGAATGGCGACGTTGGCGATGGACGAGTCCAGCACGTTCATGAACACCGCCAGCGACACCGACAGGGTGCCCAGCACCAGGTTGGCGCCGGTCAGCGGTGGCGGTGGCGTGTAGGGTTTTGGGGGAGTAGGGCTGTTGGCCATGGGGCTCCGTCATTGTCCAGTGATTGCAGCGGCATGGTCTCAGGTATGCGGGACGGCAGCCGGCGTGGCCGCGGCCTTGCTCTTGCGGGCTTGCGGCAAACCACTGGCGTTGTCGCTGATGATGCGCTCGACGATGCTGTCGGCCTGCTTGCCCAGGTCGTCATAGACGTCGGTCTGGTAATTGGTCGGCACCGCTTCCAGCGCGCGGCCGTCGCCATGGATATCGACGGTGGCCGTGGTGGACAGGCCGATGCGCAGCGGATGGGCGCGCACCTGTTCCGGGTCCAGCGCGATGCGCACCGGTACGCGCTGCACCACCTTGATCCAGTTGCCGGTGGCGTTCTGCGCAGGCAGCAGCGAGAAGGCACCGCCGGTGCCGGCCGAGAAGCCGATCACGGTGCCCTTGTACTTGACGCTGGAGCCATAGACGTCGGCGATCACCTCCACCGGCTGGCCGATGCGGATGTGCTGCAACTGGCTTTCCTTGAAGTTGGCGTCGATCCAGATCTGTTCCAGCGGCACGATGGCCATCAGCGGGTTGCCGGCGGCGATGCGCTGGCCGACCTGCACCGAACGCTTTGAGACGAAGCCCGAGACCGGCGCCACGATATTGACGCGGGCGTAGTTCAGGTAGGCATTGCGCACGGCGGTGGCGGCCTGCAGCACGTTGGGGTGCTCGGTGACGCTGGTGTGGTCGGTCAGCGCGCGGTTGGCGGCGGCGGCGGCGCGTGCCTGGTCCAGGGCGGCGCTGGCACTCTTGACGGCATCACGGGCGTGCGAGACGTCTTCCTGCGAGACCGCGCCGGAAGCCAGGCCGGCCTGGCGGCGTTGCAGGTCTTCGCGAGCGCGGGCCAGGTTGGAGTCGGCGGCGGCGACGTTGGCGGCCAGGGTATCGTTGTTCAGGAACAGCTGGCGCGTCTG
Organism: Herbaspirillum sp. C7C2; assembly: GCF_022627865.1. Taxonomy (NCBI): domain Bacteria; kingdom Pseudomonadati; phylum Pseudomonadota; class Betaproteobacteria; order Burkholderiales; family Oxalobacteraceae; genus Herbaspirillum; species Herbaspirillum sp. C7C2. Next base: position 221,655 of record NZ_JABXGI010000002.1, on the reverse strand, counting down.
GCGCACCGCCTGGGCCAGTGCGGCCTGGGCCTGATCCAGGGCCAGCCTGGTGTCGGCGGCGTCCAGCGCCACCAGCGGCTGGCCGGCCTTGACGATCTGGGTGTCGTCGGCCTTTACGGCCACTACGGTGCCGCCCACCTGGGCGGAAATCTGCACCACATTGCCGCCGACATAGGCGTCGTCGGTTTCTTCGAAGAAGCGTGCATGCAGGAACCAGTACAGGAAGCAGGCGACCGCGATCACCAGCAGCAGCAGGGTCAGCAAAATCAATTGGCGTTTGCGCTTGCCATTGCCGTTTCCATTTGCATTGCCGTTGGCTGGCGCATTGTTTTGGGTGGTGCTGTCACTCATGGAGGACTCCGTTCTATCTTTTTGTAGGCGGTCAATCGGCGCGTCGCTGTTGCGGCACGCCGTCCCGGTGGTCGGCGGATCAGTGGAGAGACCGGCCACCAGGCTGGATTCAATGTCGGGATGTCATGCTGATCTCAGACCTATTTCGGGCCTGCTTCAGCGTTGCTGCTGTGGCTGCTGTTGCGGTTGACCATAGGCCAGCCCGGCCTGCTGGGCGTCGAAACCGCCACCCAGCGCCTTGTACAGTGCCACCTGCTGTTCGCGGCGCTGCGCCTGCAGCGCCACCATGGACTGGCGTTGACCCAGCACGGCGGTCTCGGCCGACAGCAGCGTCAGTTGCGAGACCAGTCCCAGGCGATAACGCTCGCGTGCCAGCTGGTAGGCGCGTTCGGCTGCTTGCAGGGCCTCGTCGCGAATCGGCAGTTGGCGCTCGGTCGAGTGGATCGCCGCGATCTGGCGTGCCACGTCGGCATAGGCATCGTTGAGCGCCTTGTTGTAGGTCGCCACGGCCAGCTCGTAGTTGGCGTATTCGCCCTTGAGTCCGGCCCGTAGCGCGCCGCCCTCGAAGATCGGCAGCGAGATGGCCGGTCCAAAGGCGATGCTCTTGCTGGCGGCCGTGAAGGGGTTGCTGTCGATCAGGCTGTCGAAGCCGATCATGGCCGAGAGGTTGATATCCGGGTAGAAGCGTGCCTTGGCCACGGTGATGCCCTGGCTGGCGGCTTCCACCTGCCAGCGTGCGGCCACGATGTCGGGACGGCGACCCATGAGGTTCAGCGGCAGGTCCGCCGGCAGGCCGGGCGTGGCCAGGTTCTGCAGGGAGGGCGGCGCCAGTTGCAGGCCGCGATCCGGCCCCTTTCCGCTCAAGGCGCCCAGTTGCTGGCGCAGCAGGATGATCTGGCCTTCGCTCTGCTCCAGCTGGGCGCGTGCCTCGGCGCTGCTGCTGCGCGACTGGTTGCGCTCGATCTGGCTATCCAGGCCGGTACGCACGCGATCGGCGGTGATCTTTTCCAGGGAAGTACGCTGATCGACCGTGCGCTGCAGGATATCGTGCAGCGCATACTGCGCCGCCAGCTGGCTGTAGACCGAGACGATGGAGGCGGTCAGGGCCAGGCGTGCTTCCTGTTCGCTGGCCTGGGCGGCTTTCTCGCTGGAGATGGCCTGTTCAAGGGCGGCATGGTTCTTGTTCCACAGGTCGAGCTCATAGCCGACGTTGAGACCGGCCTTCTTTTCGTTGTACCAGTTGCCGCCATACGGCGGCGGGTAGATCGAGGTGCTGGAGAACTGGTTGCGCGTGAACGAGGCCTGCGCATCCACGTTGGGCAGCAGCGGCGCGCCGCGCGATTCGGCCAGGGCGGTGGCCGCGCCGATGCGGGCACGCGCCTGCTGCAGGCTGGGGCTGGCGGCCAGGGCTTCTTCGATGAGGGCGTTCAACTGGGCGTCGCCGAACTGGCGCACCCAGTCGCTTCCCGGCCACTGGCCGTCGGACGCGCCGGGATTGGGATCCGACAGACTGCGCTGGGTCGCGAAATCGCGGGCCTGGGCGAGCTGTTTGTCACTGCCGATGCCCTCGAAGCTGGCACAACCTGACAAACCGAGCGCGCCCAGCAAGGCGGTCGCCACGACACGAGTGGCGATCGCCCGTGGCCGCAGCCCGGGCGACGTGATGCGTTTCATAGAATTCTCCACGAAGAGGTATTTGGCGATACGAGTTCTTTTGTGAGTTTTGCGACCCGCTGATGCCTGCCCAGCAGGCCACACGCATGGGATGCTGGCGGCGCTGGTTCAATCCGGTACCAAGCGCTCACCTGGATTTACGAGTACCATCCGGGGGCGGGGCGAGTAAAAACTCATTTTCCGTATTATACTTGGATATACGAACAATCACTCATGTTGTGAATTCGCGTCGGGGGCGGGCGAATTCCTTACCAAAGCTGCCAATGAAACTGCAACCCAGAAAAGAACCACGCCAGGCGCGTTCGCGGGCGATGGTCGATACCATCCTTGATGCCATGTCACGCGTGCTCGTCGAGCGCGGCTATGCCAAGACCAACACCAATCTCGTGGCCGAATCGGCCGGTATCAGCGTGGGCTCGCTGTACCAGTATTTCCCCAACAAGGACGCCTTGATCTTTGCCCTGCGCGAGCGCCACGTCTCGCGCATGCTGGGGCTGTTCGAGGATGTGGTGGCGCATATCGATGCCGCCGGCTCCCTGCGCGAAGACTTCGACAAGCTGATCGGCGCCCTGGTGGCGGCCCATCTGCTGGAGCCGGAACTGAACCGCATCCTGGAAGAGGAATTCCCGGCCTACAACCTGCCGGTGTCCAGCGAGATCCGCCAGCGTTTCTTCGAGGCCATCCGCCGCGTGCTGGAAAAGCACCGCAGCAGCATCACCACACCCGACCTGGATGTGGCGACCTTCGTCCTGCAGCGCATGTTGAAGGCGCTGATCAATGCCGTGGTCCTGACCGGTCCGGGAGGGCTGTCCGCAGGGAGCGTGCGTCCGGAAATTCTGCCGGCAGTGATCGGCTATCTGACTGCTCCAAGAGAAGATTCGCAGGCATAATCGTGAAGCTTGGTGAAGGTTCATGAGGGGACTGATCACCAGCAGGGCGATCATAAGGGGTGTTGGGTTGTCGGATTGCTGTCGGGCAACTCAGAAACTCCCCTATATGCAGCGCTAAGGGCTTCCGTATAGTGCAGGGTGAAGGGAAAAGCTTGCCGGATGCGCCATGGAGGTGGCGCGCCGGGTGGCCCCCGCCGTTACCCATTTTCCATCAAGCGATATGCAGAACAAGAACATACGCCGCAGGGCAGGGCAGCTCGTCAAGGTCATGGCATGTATCTGGGCCGCCACTACTGCCTGCGCAGCGCAGGCAGCGGTCTCGGTGCAGGTCCTCGATAGCGCCGGTCAGGTGGTTCCCAATGCCGTGGTCTATGCCGAACCGGCGGGCGGCGCCGCCGCACCCGCCAAGCCGCCGCGACAGGTCGAGATCGAGCAGAAGAACAAGACCTTCATCCCGCTGGTGACGGTGGTGCAGACCGGCACGCCCATCCTGTTCCCTAACCATGACAATATCCGGCACCACGTCTATTCGTTCTCGCCGGCCAAGACTTTCGAACTGAAGCTTTATTCCGGCGTACCCGGCAGCCCGGTGGTCTTCGACAAGGCGGGAACCGTGGTGCTGGGCTGCAATATCCATGACGAGATGGTGGCCTACGTGCAGGTGGTCAATACGCCGTATTTCGGCGTGACCGATCGCAGTGGCACGGTCAGGCTGGATGGCCTGGGCAATGGCCGCTACACGCTCAAGGCCTGGTATTTCACGATGGGCCCGAACCAGGCCGCCGTGCAACAGGCGCTGGAGGTCCAGGGCGACGGCAAGGCCGCCATCAAACTCAACGTCAAGGCGGTGCCGCTTTAGGGCGGCGCCGTGCATGGCAAATAAGGGAAACGGGGCAAGGGTGCGTCTTTACCGTCTGGAAAGCAAGATCGTTGCGCTGTTCATCATCCTCATCGTGGTGGTGCAACTGGCCGGCTTCGTGGCGATCCGTACCGCCATCGACCGCAACGCGCGCAGCGCCATCAGCGACGAACTGGTGATCGGTGAGCGCGTCTTCACGCGCCTGCTGGACCAGAACGCCCAGAAACTGACCCAGGGCGCAAGGCTGCTGGCGTCCGACTTCGGCTTCCGCCAGGCCATTGGCACCGACGACCATGACACCATCGGCTCGGTGCTGGCCAACCACGGGGCGCGCATCGGCGCTTCCATGGGCATGCTGATCGCCACCGACGGCACGATTCGCGCCTCGACCATGGAGTACCCCGACACCGACCTCCAGCGCAGCAGCCTGGAGCTGGTGCGCAAGGCCGACAAGGACAACGCCAACGGTGCCGCCGAGAGCGTGGTGGTGGGGGAGAGCCTGTTCCAGATCGTGGCCGTGCCGATCAAGGCGCCGGTCACCATCGCCTGGGTGGTCATGGGCTTCCCGGTGGATCGCGATCTGGTCAATGACATGCGCGCCCTCTCGCAGCTGCAGGTGTCCATCCTGGTTCGCCAGCGCGGGCGCCCTGACTGGGTGTCGGATGTATCGACCCTGGCCAAACCCGAGGCGCAGATGCTGCTGCACGAAGTGGGCGATGTGCGCGCCGCCGGCCCGGCCGATTTGCAGATCGACGGCAACCAGTATCGCGCCCGCATCCTGCCGCTGGCGCAGGCCAGCAACGGCCAGCAGGCGGTGGCGGTGTTGCAGCGTTCGGTCAGCGAAGCGGTGGCACCCTACCAGCGGCTGCAAGTGATCCTGCTGAGCATTACGGTATTGGGCGTGCTGGGTGCGGCGGTGGCCAGTGCCGTGATGGCACGGCGCATCACCAGCCCCCTGCGCGACCTGGCCAGCGTGGCCAAGCGCCTGGGCGCGGGTGACTACAGCGAAGGCCTGTATATCCGGCGCCAGGACGAGATCGGCCGCCTGGGCGCAGCCTTCGAAACCATGCGTGGCGAGATCGCCAAACGTGAACTGAAAATCAGCCGACTGGCCTACCAGGACCAGTTGACCGGCCTGCCCAACCGGGTGCAGTTCGCCGATCTGCTACGGGACGCCATCATCGACGGCGGGGAATCGGTGGGCGGTACCTGCCACATCCTGATGATGGACCTGGACCGCTTCCAGCAGGTCAACGATGTGCTGGGTCACCGCTTCGGCGACGACCTGCTGCGCCAGGTGGCGTCGCGCCTGACGGCCCAGCTGCTGTATCCGGGGGCCAAGGTGGCGCGCCTGGGCGGCGACGAATTTGCCATCCTGCTGCCCGGTGTGAACCTGGAAGGCGCGTTGGCGCAGGCGGCACATATCCTGCGGGCGCTTGAGCAACCCTTGTCCCTGCAGGAACAGACGGTGGATCTGGGCGCCGGCATCGGCATCGCCGGCTATCCGGCTCATGGGCGCAGCAGTGATGTCCTGCTCAGCCGCGTCGAGGTGGCGATGTACACCGCCAAGCGCAAGGGCAGCGGGGTGGTGGTCTACGACCCTGCCATCGACCGCAGCAGCCAGGAAAGCCTGTCGCTCCTTTCCGAGCTGCGCCGCGCACTGGAGCGCGACGAATTCATGCTCTATCTGCAGCCCAAGCTGGACCTGGCCTCCGGCGAAGTGTTCGGGGCCGAAGCGCTGGTGCGCTGGCTGCATCCGGAAAAGGGCTTCATCGGCCCGGACAATTTCATTCCCTTCGCCGAGACCACCGGTTTCATTCGCATGCTGACCGTCTGGATGATGGAAAAGGTCGCCAGCCTGTCGGCCGAGCTGCGTCGCAATGGCATTGCCCTGAAATTCTCGGTCAACCTCTCGACACGCGACCTGCTGGACCAGGAGTTGCCGGGCGTCTTCGCCGCCATCGTCGAGCGCCACGGACTCACGCCCGCCGCGCTCTGCCTGGAGATCACCGAGAGCGCCATCATGGACGACCCGGCGCGTGCCCAGAACACGCTGGACCGGCTGGCGGCCATGGGGTTTGCCTTGAGCATCGACGATTTCGGCACCGGTTATTCCTCGCTGGCCTACCTGAAGCGGCTGCCGGTGCGGGAGCTGAAGATCGACAAGTCCTTCGTCATGAAGATGGCGCAGGATCAGGACGATGCCAAGATCGTGCGCTCCACCATCGACCTGGGCCACAATCTGGGCCTGCGGGTGGTGGCCGAAGGGGTGGAGAGCGAAGAGGTGTGGTTCCTGCTGCGGCAGATGGGCTGCGATCAGGGACAAGGCTATTTCATGGGCAAGCCCATGCCGGTCGAGCGTTTCCTGGAATGGCTGCAGCAATGGCGCGCGCCGGAGGCGCTGGACCAGTCCGAAAACATGGCGGTATGAGCGGCGGCGAGGGGCCGCCAGCATCAATGACGGATCAGACAAGTGGGGCAGGGGGAGTGGGATGAAGAACACCATCAAGGGCGGCGCTCTGGCGCTGCTGACAACGCTCTCGGCACCTGGGCTGGCGCAGATGAGCGATGCCGAACGCGATGCCTGGGCGCTGGCCCAGCAGCAGAAGGCAGCCCGGGCCATGCGCGCCGGCGCGGCCACTGCAGCTGCACCCACGACGACCGGCGAGTCCACAGCGCCCACAGCACCCGACGATCGCCGCTGGATGCCCGACCTGGGCAAGCTCACCGCCACCGGTGGCGTGATCCAGGTGGAAGGTGCCGGTGGCGGTGGCCTCACGCCCTGGGCCCTGATCACCGGCTACGGGACCCGTGACAGCTATGGTGCCAATGCGCACTACACCTATCTGTCGACCCAGGATTACACCTTGAAGTCCTACGGCGTGGCCGTGGGCATCCTAGACCGTGTCGAACTCTCGCTGAACAAGCAGGAGCTCTATGGCAGCCTGGCGCCGCTGGCCGACCTCAAGATCAGCCAGGACATCGTCGGCATCAAGCTCAAGCTGGCCGGAGACGCGGTCTACGACCAGGACCGCTGGCTGCCGCAGGTTGCCGCCGGGGTCATGTTCAAGCACAACAATGGCATCGGCGGCCTGGGGGCGGTTACCAACGTCAAGCAACTGGGCGCAGCCAGCGATGCCGGCATCGACTATTACCTCGCCGCCACCAAGCTCCTGCTGCAGGAAAGCCTGCTGCTCAACGGCACGCTGCGCCTGACCAAGGCCAACCAGATGGGCCTGCTCGGCTTCGGCGGCGACCAGCGTGATCGCTACCAGGCCATGGGCGAGTTCTCGGCGGCCTACCTGATCAACCGCAAGCTGGCGCTGGGCGTGGAATACCGCATGAAGCCGCGCAACCTCGCAGCCGACCATGAGAAGGATTACTACGATGCCTTCCTGGCCTGGTTCCCCAGCAAGAACCTGTCGATGACCCTGGCCTACGTGGCGCTGGGCGACATCACCGTCTACAACCCCAAGCGGCAGCGCGGCGTCTATCTGTCGCTACAGGCCGGATTCTGAGCGCGAGGAGCAGCCATGATGAGACAGCAGATAACGCGCGTCGCCGCCGCCCTGGCCCTGGCCGGCACACTGGGCGCGGCCCAGGCACAGACGCCGCCGGACGACAGCCTCTACCGCGCCCTGGGCGGCTTGCCGGTGCTGCAGAAAGTAGTGGATGACTTCATGGCCAACATGCTGGCCGATCGGCGCATCAAGCATACGTTTGCCGAGTCCAATATCGAGCGCGTCAAGCAAAAGCTGGTGGAACAGTTCTGCCAGTTGAGCGGCGGCGGCTGCATCTACACGGGTGACCCCATGCGCGAAGTGCACCAGGGTCTCAAGCTCAGCAACGCCGACTTCAATGCCCTGGTGGAAGACCTGCAACTGGCCATGGACGCCAACGGCATCCCCTCGCACACCCAGAACCGGCTGCTGGCCCTGCTGGCACCGATGCAACGGGAGACCGTCAGCCGCTGATGGTGCGGCGCGGCACGGCTCAGGTAAAAATATTTTTGCAGGGACGGGAATAATGCAGGGGCCGGCCGCGTATACGTCGGCATGGGTATGGCATAACGCGTAACCCGTAACCTGTAAGCCCACCAAGAAAAGGAAATGACATGAGACTGCTCGCAAGTTCCCTGCTGGCCCTGGCCTGCGCCTCGGCATCCCTGACCGCCTCCGCCCAGAGTGCCGGCGTCAAGACCATGGACGGCATCCTGGTCGATGCCAAGGGCATGACCGTCTATACCTTCGACAAGGACACCGCCAATAGCGGCAAGAGCGTCTGCAATGGCCCTTGCGCCAAGCTGTGGCCGCCGGTGACACCCATGGGCATGCCCGCCGCGCCGTATTCCACCGTGACCCGCGACGACGGCAGCGCCCAGCTGGCCTATCAGGGCAAGCCGCTGTACCTGTATGAAGCCGACAAGAAGCCCGGTGAGCGCACCGGTGACAACTTCAAGGACATCTGGCACGTGGTCAAGCCCTGATCTGAGACACCAGGCATCGGGAGCGCCCCATGTTCGGACGCAAGGCCAGGCTGGAACGGCAACAGCGCGAACGACAGGCCGACGAGCAAGCCATGCTCGCCTGCCTGCCGCGCCTGCGCCGCTACGCCCGGGCCCTGACCGGTGAACGCGAGGGCGCCGACGATCTGGTGCAGGACACGCTGGAACGTGCCTGGCAAAAGCGCGATAGCTGGAAGCGCGGCACCGACATGCGTCCCTGGCTGTTCGCCATCATGCATAACCTGCACGCCGACCAGCGCCGCAAGCCGGTGCTCAATACGGTGGAACTGGAACTGGAGCAGGCGGAAACTATCGCGGCCCCCGCGCCGGCTAGCGACCAGGGGCTGGCGCTGGACCTGGAAGCGGCCCTGCAGGCGCTGCCAGCCGAACAGCGTGAAGTCCTGTTGCTGGTGGTGCTGGAAGAAATGCGTTACGAGGATGTCGCGGTGACCCTGGGCATACCGACCGGTACCGTCATGTCGCGCCTGTCACGCGCCCGCGAGCGCCTGCGCCACGCGATGGACGGAGCGGGTGGCCTGGGTGGTCTGGGTAGCGCCGGTTCGACCCTGAAGGTGGTGAAATGAAGACCCCGGCAATTTCCGAAGAAGAGCTGCATGCCTATGCCGACGGCCAGTTGCCGGCATCGCGTGCCGGTGAAATCGCCGCCTGGCTGGAGCAGGACCCCGCGCACGCCGTGGAGTTGCAGCAGGTGCGCGCCTGGCGCGCCCAGAATCGCGCCTTGCATGCGCACTACGACCCGGTGCTGGAAGAAGCACTCCCCCCCCGCCTGGCTGCTGCGGTGCTGGCAGGCGGCGAAGAATATCGCCGCCGTGATCAGGGCGCAGCCGCCAATGCCGCTAATGCCGCCAATAGCGCGCTCTGGTGGCGCTACGCCGCCATGCTGCTATTGACCCTGGCCGGTGGCCTGGGCGGCTGGTACCTGCGTGACCTGAGCGCCGGCGGCAATGCGCGCACTCTTGTGGCCTCCGCCCCGGTGATGCTGGCACGCCAGGCTGCAGTGGCCCATACCGTCTTCAGCGCCGACCTGCGGCGCCCGGTGGAAGTTGGCGCCGACCAGGAGCAGGCCCTGGTGACCTGGCTGTCGCGCCGGCTGGGCGCCAATGTGCGCGCCCCCAAGCTGGCCCCGCTGGGCTATGACCTGATCGGCGGTCGCCTGCTGCCCGGCCAAAGCGGACCGGTGGCACAGTTCATGTACCAGGATGCGGCCGGTCAGCGGCTCACCCTGTATGTCTCGCGCGACCAGGTGCAGAACCACGAGACGGGCTTCCGTTTCGCCCAGGAAGGCCGCGTCAACGTCTTCTACTGGATCGACGGCCAGTTCGGCTACGCCCTCTCCGGCAGTCTCGCCCGCCCGGAACTCTCGCGCATCGCCAGTTCGGTTTACGAACAACTTGCGCCCGTAGTGGCCACTCCCGCCCCGGCGGCCCCGGCTGCGCCCAACTGAATGACTCCGCTACCCGGTTTACAAGTGCAAAAGCGGGTAAGGAAGGGGTAATCACCGTCAAGGGACGCTGCCCGGCTGCCGCTAACACATTCACCCATGACGTAAAGCCTGTACCGCCGTGCAGGGGGGAATCTGGAAACACGGACGGGCAGGCCGCGTCATGGCCCCGTTGCAGTTCACACAAGGAGTTTCATATGGAGCTAGCAACGCTCGCCAGCGGCGCAGCAACGGCCTGGCTGGCCGACAAGGCGGCGCAGTCCGTCGGCATTGATCTGGGCAAGGTCGCCAAGACGGCGGTGGATGATGTGATCGGTGCAGCCACGACCGTGGCGCGCTTACCGGCCAATATCAATATCGGCCGCATCATCAACACCATCGTCTAGGCAGACAGGGCGCGCAGGATGGCGCTCAGTGAATGGCAGCACTTGATCGCACCCTTCGGGGTGCGATTTTTTTTGCAGCGAGGATGCGTTTCACATCGGCATAGCAGGGATGACAACATCTCGAAAAATTTCTTGATTGACGTAAAGAAACGGGATTCAATGCCGTAATTGAAGCACCGGGCCGGGCATCTTCTGGTTCGGTTTCCCCCAAAAGGAGAGATCCATGGATATCAACCAAATCGCATCGGTCGCCACCAGCCTGGCCTCGGCGCAGACTTCGGACTCAGTCAACATGCTGGTCCTGAAGAAGGCGCTGGATAGCCAGGCCGCTGCGGCTGTCGGTATGCTTCAGGCATTGCCGCAGTTGCCGGCCAATCCCAATATTGGCCGCAACGTCAATACGACCGCCTGAGTGCTTGCACAGACTTTTAAAATCGCAGTCTCCGGACTGCGATTTTTTTTTGCCTGCTTGCCGGATGCTTCACCTGAGGTAGCGCTGCGCTGCGCCTTCCAAGCTGCAAGCCCGTTCGGAGTGGTCAGCCCGGAAGGGAACTTCATATCATCAAAAAATAACAATAAATTAGGTAATTACTAAAAAGTCCAATTAAATAGACTTGCCAATCACGGCATGACCAATATAATGGACTTCACGAGGAAAGCCCATTTTATTGGATCAAAAGATGACCAACCTGCAAGACATCGGCCAGCGCATCCGCACCGCCCGCAAGGAGCAGGGGCTGACGGCCATTGAACTGGCGGCGCGTACCGGCATGCATCGCAACACCTTGCTGGCGCTGGAAACCGGGCGCGGCAACATCGAGCTGGTCAAGTTGCTGGCCCTGTGCGACGAACTGGATCTGGACCTGTTGCTCCTGCCCCGTCAGGCGGCCAGCCAGCGGGCGGCCGAGAGCCAGGGGGCAGGCAGCCAGACCGAACTGGGCCAGCGCCTGCAGGCGCTCATGGGCAGGGGAGGCGAGGCATGAGCATGTTGCGTTCGCTGCGCATCCGCCTGGGCCAGACTGAGGTGGGCTCGCTGTTCGCGCTGGATGACGGTCGCTGCTATTTCCGCTTTGACGATGCCTACGCCCTGCTGGGACCGCGGCGGCCGGTACTCTCCCAGCTCTACCTGGCCTCCACCGAGGAACGTACCCTGGCTCAGTTGCTCGACCCCACCCTGGCCGTGAATCGGGGTGACGGGCGCGGCGGATTGCCGCCGTTCTTCCAGAACCTCTTGCCCGAAGGCCAGTTGCGCAAGCACCTGATCCAGCGCGCCGGTCTGGCGCCGGACGACGAATTCGGCCTGCTGGCCTATTGCGGCCGGGACTTGCCCGGCGACGTCTCGGCCTTGGCCGAAGAACTGGACGAGCGGGGAATGGGCAGGCTCTTGGGGCAGGGGCATGACAGCTACGAAATGAGCTCCGGCCAGTTGCCGGTACCGGGCGGGGAATCGCTCTCCGGCGTGCAGCCCAAGCTGGCCCTGGTGAAGGAGGCGGGCGGGCGCTATGTGATGCGCTCCAAAGACAGCCACGGCAGCCATTTCATCGCCAAGCTCCCGGCCACCGACTATCCCAACATGCCGCAGGTGGAATTCTCGTCCCTGACGCTGGCCGCCGCTGCGGGCGTGAATACGTGCAGTTTCAGCCTGGAGCCCCTGTCGGCCATCGCCGATCACCTGCCCTTCGGGCTGCGCAACGATGCCAGCCGTTTCCTGCTGGTACAGCGCTTCGACCGCGATGCGCCCACTCCCACCGGGCGCCTGCACATGGAGGATTTCGCCCAGATCACCGGCACCGCACCGGGTGCCAAGTACGTCGGGACCTATGCCGCACTCGGCGTGGTGCTGGCCGAGCGCAGCACGCGCGGGGTCGAGGATGTCTACGAGTTGCTGCGACGGATCAAGGTCAACGAACTGCTGGGCAACTTCGACGCCCACCTGAAGAACTTCAGCCTGCTCTACCACACGCCCCAGGCAGCCTCCCTGTCGCCGGCCTATGACATCGTGGCCTATGCCGCCTATGTCGGCGGCGATGGGCACGCACTGGCCTTCCTGCCGGGGCAGAAGGGCAAGCAATTGCTCACCCCCGCCATCCTGCGCCAGCTGGCCAACCTGTGGCGCCTGCCGGAAGCCAGGTTGCAGGCGGTGCTGGTGGAGACGGTGGACCGCGCCATGACGCACTGGCCAGCCCTGATCGACAGCCTGCCCTTGACCGAGGCCCAGCGCGCCAGGTTGCTGGCCCATCTGGAGGCCAATGCCAGCGTCGTCGCCTGGCGCCGGCGCGCCGCCCGCAAGAAGAGCGCGTCCGGCGGGGAGGGCGCATGAGGCCTACCCCGACCCTGCCCATGCGCAACGGCCTCTCGCCCAGCTACCTGTGGCTGCAGCCGGGGCCGTGGCGCGACATGCTGTCCTTCCTGGCCGAACGCTTTCCGGCCGTGCCGGCCGCGCTCTGGCGCGAGCGCCTGTTACGCGGCGAGGTGCGCAACCAGCACGGCGAAGCGCTGCGTCCGGAGTCAGCCTATCGCAGCGGCGACTGCATTTTCTACTACCGTGAACTGCCGCAGGGCGAGCCGCGTATCCCGGTCGAGGAAAAGATCCTGCACCTCGACGAGCACCTGCTGGTGGCCGACAAGCCGCATTTCCTGCCGGTGATTCCGACCGGGCGCTTCGTGCAGGAGACGCTGCTGGTGCGGCTCAAGCAAGCCACCGGTCTGCAGGACCTGGTCCCCATCCACCGGCTGGACCGCGAGACCGCAGGCGTGATCGTCTTTTCGCACCAGCCGGCCAGCCGCGGCAAGTACCAGTCGATGTTCCAGCAACGCGCCATGTTCAAGGTCTACGAAGCCATTGCCCCCTTGCGGGCCGACCTGGAGCTGCCGCGTGTGCATCGCAGCCGGGTGGAGGAAATCCCGGAGCAGTTCTTCAAGATGCATGAAGCCGAGGGCCCGCCCAATTCGGAAACCCATATTTCCCTGATCGGGCAGCGCGGGGAGCTGGGCCTGTACCGACTGGAACCGGTCACCGGCCGGCGCCATCAGTTGCGGGTGCACATGGCCTCGCTGGGCATCCCCATCGTCAATGACCTGTTCTACCCGGACGCGGTGCCGGTGGGCGTGGCCGATGATCTGGATCGCCCCCTGAAGCTGCTGGCCCGCTCCCTTTTCTTCATCGATCCACTCGATGGCAGTGAACGCCACTTCACCAGCGAACGCAGTCTGTGAATCGGCGTCACCCACAACCAGCCACACCCACAACCAGCCTCACCAACAGGGATGATCACAATCCCGCCCATCCACCCAAGGAGAACCCCCGCATGAAAGCTTTCACCCAACTGCGTTGCACGGCCCTGGTCGCCGCCCTCTGCCTGCCCGTGCTGGTACAGGCCGCTCCCGTGGAGCCGGTCTACGGCATGGCCCGCCAGGAACAGGCCGGCCTGCTGGACACCCTGCGCGAACTGGTGAGTATCGAATCCGGCAGCAAGGACCTGGAAGGCCTGGCGCAACTGGCCGGCCTGATCAAGCAGAAGCTGGAGGCGCTGGGCGGCAAGGTGCAGTTGCTGGACGCGCCCGAAGTCTACCGCATGGACGATACGCCCGAGAAGCTGGGCCAGATCGTCCATGCCGAATTCAAGGGCAACGGCAAGCGCAAGATCATGCTGATCGCCCACATGGATACGGTCTATCTGCGCGGCATGCTCAAGGACCAGCCCTTCCGCGTCGATGGCAACAAGGCCTACGGGCTGGGCATTGCCGACGACAAGCAGGGCATCGCGACCATCCTGCATACGGTGGCCATCCTGCAGAAGGCGGGTTTCAAGGACTACGACACCCTGACCGTGCTGATCAACGGTGACGAGGAAATCAGTTCGCCCGGTGGACGCTCCCTGCATACCCGGCTGGGTGCGGAGCAGGACGTGGTGTTGTCGTATGAGGGCGGCGGTGCCGACGGCCAGTTGCGCCTGGCTACCAGCGGTATTGGCGCGGCCTACCTGGAGGTGAAGGGCAAGTCCTCGCACGCCGGTGCAGCGCCTGAGAAGGGTGTCAACGCCTTATATGAACTTTCGCACCAGTTGCTGCAGTTGAATCAGCTTTCCCAGCCCGAGCGTGGCCTGAAACTGAACTGGACCGTCGCCCAGGCCGGTAGCAACCGCAACGTGATCCCGGCCCAGGCCAGCGCCCAGGCCGATGCGCGGGCGCTGAAGGTGAGCGACTTCGAGCAGTTGCAGCAGGCCCTGGCCGAAGGGGTGAAAAAGCAGTTGATTCCGGAAGCCAAGGTGAGCGTCAAGTTCGAACTGCGTCGCCCGCCGCTGGAAGCCACGCCGGCGTCGCGTCAGCTGGCCAATTACGCCCGCACCATCTACCAGGAAATCGGCATGCCGCTGAAGGTGGCGGAGGTGGCCACCGGTGGCGGCACCGACGCGGCATTCGCGGCCTTGAAGAGCAAGGGTGCGGTGATCGAGGGCATGGGATTGAGCGGCTTTGGCGCCCACTCCAATGATGCCGAATACGTGCTGCTCGATACCATCGTGCCGCGCCTGTACCTGTCCTCCCGACTCATCATGGATATTGCACAGGACAAGGTGAAGAAGTGAAGTAAAGCGCCAGCCAGGCTGGAGGCAACATCAGCAAAAAACGGCGCCCACGGGCGCCGTTTGTCATCTCAGGAAAGCAGGAAAGCAGTCAGGCCGCCGACTTCAGCTGGTGCAGCGACGCCACCAGATCGGCAAAGCGTTGTCCCTGGATCATGATGTGGTGGCGCAGGACCTCCACCGTCTTCTCGGCATCGCCGGCGATGATGGCATCGACCGCGGCCTGGTGTTCATCGAAGGACATCTTCAGGCGGTCCCGCACCCGCAGCTGCAGGCGCCGATAGGGCCGCAGGCGGCGGTGCAGGGCGCGCGCCTGGTCGGCCAGGAAGCCGTTGTGGCTGCCGGCGTAGATGTGGTCGTGGAAGGCCTCGTTGAGGTAGAAGTAGGCATCCGGATCGCTGGCGTCGCGAGCCGCCTGGCAGGCCTGGTGCGCCGCCAGCAGTTCGACATGTTCGGCCGGCGTCATCCGGCGCGCCGCCAGGCGGCCGCACATGGCCTCGAATTCGGCCATCACCTCGAACATCTCGATCAATTGCTGCGGGCCGATCTCGGCCACGATGGCGCCCCGGCGCGGACGCATCTCGACGATGCCCATCGAGGCCAGCTGGATCAGCGCCTCGCGGATGGGCGTGCGCGAGACCCCGAATTCCTCGGCCAGCGAGGTTTCATCGAGATGCTGGCCGGGCGCCAGCTTGCCCACGGCAATCATCTCTTCTATCGATTCGCGCAGGGTTTCGGAGCGGGTCTTGGGGGTGTCCATGATCAAGTTGCCTTTAAAGCAAGCATTGTAAAGGGAATGCGATCCACAGGATTAATGCTTGACAATGTATGCGTTTGAAACGAAATTGTATACACGATGAGAGCATAAAAACACACGTAGTTCCATCAATCCTGGAGGAGACACCCGCATGAGCGCATTCACCCGCCGCCAATTCCTTGGCGCACTCGCCGCCGCACCACTTGCCAGCACCATCCCGTCCGCCTGGGCACAATCGGCCAGCCTGAAGATTTCACACCAGTTTCCCGGTGGCACCATCACCGAGGGCGATTTCCGCGATCGTCTGGTGCGCATGTTTGCCCAGCAGGTCAGCGAGCGCACCAAGGGCGCGCTGAAGTTCGAAATCTATCCCGGTTCGTCGCTGATGAAGACCAACGCGCAGTTCTCGGCCATGCGCAAGGGCGCGCTGGACATGTCGCTGGTGCCGCTGAACTATGCCGGTGGCGAAGTCCCGGAAACCAATATCGGCCTGATGCCCGGCCTGGTGACCTCCTATCAGCAGGGGGCCTCCTGGAAGAATGCCGAAGTCGGCAAGGAGCTGGCCCGGGTGCTGGGCGAGAAGGGCGTGGTCATCGTCAGCTGGATCTGGCAGGCCGGGGGCGTGGCCTCGCGCGGCAAGCCCATCGTCGATCCGGCCGATGCCAAGGGCATGAAGGTGCGCGGCGGCTCCCGCGAGATGGACCTGATCCTGAAGGAAGCCGGTGCGGCCGTGGTCACGCTGCCTTCCAACGAAATCTATGCCGCCATGCAGACCGGGGCCATGGATGCGGCGATGACCTCGTCGACGTCCTTCATGTCGTTCCGCCTGGAAGAGGTCGCCAAGGCCCTCACCACCGGCCGTGACAAGGCCTACTGGTACATGTTCGAACCGCTGATGATGTCCAAGGCCGTCTTCGACAAGCTGCCCAAGGACCAGCAGGCGGTCATCATGACCGTGGGCGCCGAGATGGAACAGTTCGCCACCAAGGCCGCCCAGGCCGACGATATCGCCGTGGCCCAGGTGTACCAGAAGGCGGGGGCCAAGGTGGTCGATCTGAATGCCGAGGTCGTCAAGAAGTGGCAGGACATCGCCCGCAATACCGCCTGGAAGGACTTCGCCGGCCGTAATGCCAGCTGCGCCAAGCTGCTGGCCCTGGCGGAGAAGACCGTATGAGCCACGGTTTCGAGATGCCCGGTGCGGCTGCCGCGCGCCCGGCCGTCCCCGCCAGCGCCCCGGTGGCCTGGCTGGCGGCCTTCCTGCAGGGCTACCACCGGGTGGCCGTGTTCCTGGGCATGATTGCGCTGCTGGTGACGTCGTGCATCCTCACCTATTCGGTGGTGGTGCGCTATTTCTTCCACCAGCCCACCGACTGGCAGGACGAGGCATCGGTGTTCATGCTGGTGGGGGTGATCTTCCTGTGCTCGGCCTATGTGCAGTCGCTGCGCGGGCATATCGGTATCGAGGCCCTGGCCGGCATGCTCTCGCCGCTGGCCAACAAGGTGCGCATGTTCATCGTCGACCTGGTGTCGCTGGCCTTCTGCGCCTTCTTCACCTGGAAGTCGTGGGCGCTGTTCCATGAAGCCTGGGTGGAAGGGCAGACCACCTCGTCCACCTTCGCTCCGCCGCTGTGGATTCCGTATTCGCTCATGGCACTGGGCATGAGCATGCTGACCCTGCAACTGCTGGTGCAGGTGCTGGTGCGCATTACCGGTACCGTTCCCGCCCCGCAGGCCGGAGGTGCGCAATGAGTCCGCTGACCCTGGGTGTGCTCTATGGCGTGGTCACCATCCTGGTGATGTGCTCGGGCATGCCGATCGCTTTCGCGCTGGGTGTGGTGGCGACCGGTTTCATGTATTTCTTCATGCCCGAATCCTCGCTCGACACCATCACGCAGAACGTCTATGAGGAAATCGCTTCCATCACGCTGCTGTCCATTCCGCTGTTCATCCTGAAGGGGGCGGCCATCGGCAAATCCCCGGCGGGCAAGGACCTGTATTCGGCCATCCATGCGTGGTTGAACAAGGTGCCGGGCGGCCTGGGCATCGCCAACGTCTTCGCCTGCGCGCTGTTTGCGGCCATGGCCGGTTCCTCGCCGGCGACCTGCTCGGCGATCGGCTCGGCCGGTATCCCGGAGATGCGTCGCCGTGGTTATTCGCCCGGGTTTGCGGCCGGCATCATTGCTGCCGGCGGTACGCTGGGCATCCTGCTGCCGCCCTCGATCACCATGATCCTGTACGCAGTGGCGGCCGAGCAGTCGCTGGGACGGCTGTTCCTGGCCGGTATCGGCCCGGGCGTGCTGCTGGTGTTCCTGTTTGCCGGTTATGCCGTCTATCGGGCGCGCAAGGAGTACAAGCTGGCCCATGCGGTCTACAGCGCCGGTGGTGCCAAGTCGGCCTACCTGGATGACGAGCATTTCACGCTGGCGCAGAAGGTGGAGATGCTGCCTCGCGTGCTGCCTTTCCTGATCCTGCTGATCGGTGTGATGGTGGCGCTCTATGGCGGCCTGGCCACGCCTTCCGAAACCGCGGGCCTGGGTGCGCTGCTGGCGCTGGTGCTGATCGCCATCGTCTATCGCATCTACAAGCCGCGCGAGATTGCACCCTTCCTCAGTTCCACCATCAAGGAATCGGGCATGCTGTTGTTGATCATCGGCATGTCGCTGCTGTATTCCTACGTGATGAGCTACCTGCACATCAGCCAGTCGGCGGCGCAGTGGGTCGTGGACCTGCACCTGTCCAAGTGGTTGTTGCTGGCGGTGATCCTGGGGATGGTGATCGTGCTGGGCTTCTTCCTGCCGCCGGTGTCGATCATCCTGATGACCGCCCCCATCATCCTGCCGCCGCTGAAGGCCGCCGGCTTCGACCTGATCTGGTTCGGCATCGTCATGACCGTGGTCATGGAGATGGGCCTGATCCACCCGCCGGTGGGGCTGAACCTGTTCGTGATCAAGAACATCGCACCCGACATCGCCTTGGGCGATGTGATCAAGGGTACGATTCCTTTCCTGGCGCTGATGTTCCTTGCGGTCCTGCTCTTGTGCATGTTCCCGGGCATCGCGACCTTATTGCCTGATCTGTTGATGGGAGCCAAGTAAATGAGTAGTAGCGAACGCGTGTGGAATGCGCGCCAGAAGAACCGTGAACAGCGGCTGGCACGCGCCACCGCCGCATTGGGAAGCCAGTTGCAGGGCAAGATCGCCCCTGCGGAAAAACTGGCCGACCTGCTGTATGCGGTGCTGGAAAACGGTGACCGAGTCTGTGTCGAGGGCAACAACCAGAAACAGGCGGATTTCCTCGCCAAGGGTCTGGCCGCACTCGACCCGGCACGGGTGAACGGCTTGCACATGCTGTTCTCGGTGCTGGCCTTGCCGGAACACCTGGACGTGTTCGAACGGGGCATCGCCGACCGCCTGGACTTTTCCTTCTCCGGCCCGCAGGCCGGCCGCCTGGCCAAGCTGGCCTCGGCCGGCAAGCTCAACATCGGCGCCATCCATACCTACCTGGAACTGTTCGGCCGCTATTTCACCGACCTCACGCCGCGCGTGGCGCTGGTGGCCGCGCAGGCGGCCGACCGCCACGGCAATCTCTACACCGGCCCCAATACCGAAGACACGCCGGCGATCGCCGAGGCCACGGCCTTTTCCAGCGGCATCGTCATCGCCCAGGTCAACGAGATCGTCGATGTGCTGCCCCGCGTGGATATCCCGGCCGACTGGGTCGGCTTTGCCATCCAGGCGCCTACGCCGCATTACATCGAACCACTGTTCACCCGCGACCCGGCGCAGATTTCCGAGATCCAGGTCCTGATGGCGATGATGGCCATCAAGGGCATCTATGCCGAATACGGGGTGCAGCGCCTGAACCACGGCATCGGTTTCGATACCGCCGCCATCGAACTGATCCTGCCGACCTATGCCGAATCGCTGGGCCTGCGCGGCAAGATCTGCAAGCATTGGGCGCTGAACCCGCACCCGGCGCTGATCCCCGCCATCGAAGCCGGGTTTGTGGAATCGATCCATTCCTTCGGTTCCGAACTGGGGATGGAAGACTACATCCGCGCCCGGCCCGATGTGTTCTTCGTCGGCCCCGACGGCTCCATGCGCAGCAACCGCGCCTTTTCGCAGACGGCCGGGCATTATGGCTGCGACATGTTCATCGGCTCCACCCTGCAGATCGACTTGCAGGGCAATTCCTCCACGGCCACCCTCGGGCGCATCGCCGGCTTCGGCGGCGCACCCAACATGGGTGCCGATGCACGTGGCCGGCGCCACGCCAGCGAGGCCTGGCTCAAGGCCGGCCAGCAGGCCCGTGCCGGGCGCAATACCATCCCGCGTGGCCAGAAACTGGTGGTGCAGACGGTGGAAACCTTCCGCGAACACATGCAGCCGGCCTTCGTCGAAAAACTCGATGCCTGGCAACTGGGCGAGCAGGCCAGGATGCCCATCCCGCCGGTGATGATCTACGGTGACGACGTCACCCACATCCTCACCGAAGAGGGCATCGCCAACCTGCTGCTATGCCGCACCGACGAAGAGCGCGAACAGGCCATCCGTGGCGTGGCCGGCTATACCGCCGTGGGCATGGGACGCGACAAGCGGATGGTGGAAAACCTGCGCGACCGTGGCATCATCCGGCGCGCCGAAGACCTGGGCGTGGACAAGCGCCTGGCCACTCGCGACCTGCTGGCCGCCAAGAACATGAAAGACCTGGTGCGCGCCTCCGGCGGGCTGTACAACCCGCCCAAGCGCTTCCGGAACTGGTAAGCAAAGACAAGTCACTGGCAAGCAATCGGAACAAGACGATGGAAACTCTGAATTTTCGCTTTGAACAAGGACGCCGCCGCCTGAAGGCTGCGCCCGAACTGGTGGGCGTGGTCAGCTCTGGCAACCTGGAAGTGCTGATCGAGAATGTCGATCTCAAGGGTGCCTGCGCCATCGAGATCAAGACCGCCGCCCGCGGATTCGGCGCCATCTGGGAGGCGGTGGTGGGCGACTTCCAGCAGCGCTGGCAACTGGCCGATGCCCGCATCTCCATCAATGACATGGGCGCCACGCCTGCCGTGGTCAGCCTGCGCCTGGACCAGGCGGTGGAAGCCATGGTCGAGGAGGGCGCATGAGCGCGAGCTATCTGGAAGCCACGGCCCGGGAACGCATCCTGGCCTTGCTCGATGCCGGCAGTTTCAATGAACTGTTGCCGCCCGCGCAGCGGGTGGTGAGCCCGCACCTGGGGCAACTCGATGCACCGGTGTCCTTCGACGACGGCGTCATCATCGGCGAAGGCCTGCTGGATGGACGCCCGGTGATGGCCGCCGCGCAGGAAGGCGGCTTCATGGGCGGGGCGGTGGGCGAGGTGCACGGTGCCAAGCTGGTCGGCCTGATCAAGCGCGCCATCCGCAAGCAGGTGGCCGGCGTGGTCCTGTTGCTGGAGACCGGTGGCGTGCGCCTGCACGAAGCCAATGCCGGCCTGATCGCCGTCTCCGAGGTGATGCGCGCCGTGCTGGAAGCCCGCGCCGCCGGCATCCCCGTGATCGTGCTGGTGGGTGGCGCCAATGGCTGCTTCGGTGGCATGGGCATCGTCGCCCGCTGCGCCAACACGGTCATCATGTCCGAAGAGGGAAGGCTGGCCATGTCCGGGCCGGAAGTGATCGAAACCGCCAATGGCGTGGAGGAATTCGATTCGCGCGATCGCGCCCTGGTCTGGCGCACCACCGGCGGCAAGCATCGCTACCTGATCGGCGATTGTCAGCAACTGGTGAGCGATGACACCGAGGCCTTTCGCCAGGCCGCCATGGATGCCCTGACTGCGCTGGCCCAGTCCGGCGCGCCCGAGCTGACATTGGCCGCGCTGGAAGCCGAACAGGAAATGCTGCGTCGTCGCATCGCCACCTTCGGCCATGCCGAGGACCCGATAGATATCTGGGCCGAGCTGGGCGTGGAACGCCCTGAGACAGTGCCGATGCTGGAAGCGGCCGCCTTCGCCGCCATGGCCCAGGGCCTGCGCATTCCCTTCAAAGCCTGAGAGAAAGCCATGAGTCAAACACCCACTCCGAGCCAGGTCGACTGGCGCACGCTGGCACAGACCCTGTTCCCGCAGGGCCAGCAGATCAGCGAGAAGGACCACTTCCTCTCCGGCACCGCCCAGGTCGACGGTCGCACCGTCACCGTGGTCGGCACCACCGCTCACACGCCCATCGGCATCGAGATCGCACTGGCCCAGGCCAGCGTCATCCTGCAGACGGTGCGCGAGCATCCCGGTCGGCCCATCGTGATCCTGGTCGATACCCAGGGCCAGCGCCTGCGTCACCGCGACGAAATGCTGGGTATCAACAGCTACATGGCACATCTGGGCAAGTGCGTGGAATTGGCGCGCCGCCAGGGCCACCGCGTGATCGGCCTGGTCTATGACCAGGCCCTGTCGGGCGGCTTCATCACCAGTGGCCTGATTGCCGACGCCTGCTATGCGCTGCCCGATGCCACCATCCGCGTCATGGGCCTGCCGGCCATGGCGCGCATCACCAAGGTCCCGGAAGAGCGCCTGACCGAACTGGCCAGGAGCAACCCGGTGTTTGCCCCCGGACCGGAAAACTATCTGCGCATGGGCGGCGTGGCCGAGATCTGGCACGACGACCTGGCCCAGGCCCTGAGCGCGGCGCTGACGACCGATGACAGCGCCGACAACCGTGCCGCCGTGGGGTTGGAGCGGGGCGGACGCAAGTGGGCGCAGCGCGTCATCCAGGCCGTGGCCAATGATGTGCCGCTGAACGGATGAGTCCGTCGCAACCTCCCGGGCGGCACCATTTGCTCTGGTTGCACGACGCCGCCTGGCAGCGCCTGCAGCAAGACAGCGTGGACGAACGCCAGCGCGCCAGCCTGGCGCACTGGCAGCGTATGCGCTGGCCGGTGGTGGTGCGCCGCACTGATGTCGATGCGCGTGCCGATGAGCTCTGCGTCGGTATCGCGCTGCCGCCGGATGCGCAGGGCAACAAGCCCCGCATCGCGCTGCGCGTGACGCCGCAGGAAGTGGCGGCCAGTCGCGCCCCGTTCCTGTTGCGCGATATCGTGGCCGCGCGCCTGGGCGGCCTGCCCTCGTCCTGGCCGGCGGGGCTGGCCGAATTGCAGCAACACATGGAGCGCGCCGGCATCGCCCTTTCGGTGTTCGGTTCGCTGGCCTGGCAGGCGGTGACGGCTGAGCCCTACCTGCGCGCCAGTTCCGATATCGACCTGCTGTTCTGCCCGCGCAGCCGCAGCCAGCTGGAGGGCGGTGTGCGCCTGCTGGCCTGGCAGGCGATGTTCCTGCCGCTGGATGGCGAGATTGTCTTCCCCGATGGCGCTGCGGTGTCGTGGAAGGAGTGGCGGCAGGTGGCGGTAC
This sequence comes from Herbaspirillum sp. C7C2, assembly GCF_022627865.1. Classification (NCBI taxonomy): domain Bacteria; kingdom Pseudomonadati; phylum Pseudomonadota; class Betaproteobacteria; order Burkholderiales; family Oxalobacteraceae; genus Herbaspirillum; species Herbaspirillum sp. C7C2. The sequence continues at coordinate 198,821 of NZ_JABXGI010000002.1, read as the reverse complement.
TGGGCGCGGGAGACCTGGGCCAGGTACTGGTCAAGCGTGCCAACCGCGTCGCGCTGGAGCGGGTCGGCGGCCTGATGGCCGCTCTGCCGCAGGAGGAGCAACCATGCGCCGCCTGATGGCACATCCGGCCACCCTGGATGCGGCCGTCCATCATCTGCAAAAGCGCCGGACCGAACGCGACAACCTGGCCTTCTGCCGCGAGCTGGCACGGCTGGCAGTACGCAGCCTGCATCACGAGCTGGTGCTCTATCCCAAGCCCGGCCTGGTCTCGCGGGTGGACAATGGCAGCCACACCGACATGAATGCGCTGACCTTCCTGCGCAGCCTGTTCTCGTTGCGTCATTACTTTTATCAGATCGCCGTTGCCGGCCTAGAGGCCGCGCCTTTCCACCGCCTGCAGACGCTGGCCGTCAGCGCCGAGCAACGCATGCTGCGTGCCACGGGCGGCATCAACACGCATCGCGGCGCCATTTTCGCGCTGGGCATGCTGTGCGCGGCCACGGCCTGCTGTCGGGCAAGGAGGATGCCGCTGCAGCCGCAAGTCATTCGAGCCACCCTGCTGATCCAGTGGGGCGATGCGCTGGCGCGCCATAGTATCGCCGGCTCGGGCGAGCAGCCTAACTCGCCGTCCAGCCATGGCCAGCAGGTCGCCGTACAGTATGCGGTGGGCGGGGCGCGGGAAGAGGGGGCGCTGGGCTTTCCGGCGGTCTTCGAGGTGGCCTTGCCGCAGTTGCAGGCCACGCTTGCCCAGGGGCGCGACTGGACCTGCGCCAGCATCGATGCCCTGTTCGCCCTGATGGCCCAGCTCAGCGATACCAACGTCTATCACCGTGGCGGTGCGGCCGGCGCGGCGCTGGTGCGTGCGCGCAGCGCCGCTTTCCTGGCCGCCGGCGGGTCGGCCCGGGCGGGATGGCAGCAGCAAGCGCTGGATTGCCACCACGCCTTCGTGGCGCAGCGCCTGTCACCGGGCGGTGCGGCCGATCTGCTGGCGGCGGCCTGTCTGCTGCATCAGGTCGGTCTGCTGGACGGTGAGCGCGGATGAGCATGCGGCTGGCGATTCTCTGTCCGGGGCAGGGCGCGCAGCATGCCGCCATGTTCGATCTGCTGAATGAGGATGCGCAGGCCGCGCTATTCCTGGCCCAATGTGATCTCGCCGGCCTGTTGCAGGCGCCGCTGCAACAGGTACTGGCGGACCCGGCCCAGCTCTACGCCAACCGCAATGCCCAGCCCCTGATCGTCGCCGCCCAGCTGGCGGCCTGGCAAGCCTTGCGCGAACCGCTGGCGGCATTGTCCGGGCCTGCGGCGGTGGTGGCCGGCTACAGCGTGGGCGAGCTATCGGCCCAGGCGATTGCCGGCGTGATCCCGGCCTCGGCCACGGTCGCGCTGGCGACACAGCGGGCCGCGTGCATGACGCAGGCTGCCAGCGCACAACCGGCGCAGGGCCTGATGGCAGTGGGCGGTATTGCGCTGGCTTCGGCGCAGAGCACGCTGGAACGGCATGGCGCGCACGTGGCCATCATTACCGGCGACGATACGCTCATTGCCGGGGGGAGCGACACGGCGCTGCAGACAGCCGCTGTCGAGCTCGCCGCAATGGGAGCACGCAGCTCGGCCCTGCCGGTCGGGCTGGCCTCGCATACGCCGTTGATGCAGACAGCGGTGGCGCCGCTGGCAGCAAGTCTGGCCGCCATGGTCAGGCAGGCCCCTGAATTCACCTTGCTGGCCGGCGTCACCGGGCAGGCTGTCGCCGATGCCCGACAGGCACAGGACCTGCTGCTGCGTCAGCTGACCGAGCCCATCCAGTGGGCGGCCTGCATGGACGCCTGCGTCGAACGTGGCGTCACCGTGGCCCTGGAACTGGGGCCGGGTGCAGCGCTTTCGCGCATGCTGCGCGAGCGTCATCCGCAACTACAGTGCCGCTCCCTGGCTGATTTCCGCAGCCTTGCGGGTGTGCTGGCGTGGTTGCGGCGCCAGCTCGACTGAGCGGGCAGGGCGCGATTTCTTCCTGGCATCGTCACAGGGGCGGTGCTATCTTGAATCAATCACGATGCAGCACCTCTGCAGGGCGGTCCGGCCTGTGGGATCAGGCTGACAGCGCAACACGCTTTGTGGCCATGGTATGCCCATTCATCGAACCAATGTGCTGCCGTCCAGTCGCACCAAGCAGGCGCACCCGGTTCCCACCGTGCAGCGCCCTCGTTCAACCCGACCAGGAGGCCCCCCGATGAAAGTTGATGTCTACAAGCGCCCGGACGGCGAAGGTCTGTTTTCCTACCTCGTCCTGCCGCACGAAAAAGCCCTACCGGAAGAAGTCACCAATACCGATTGGCAGATCCACGAGCAGAACGTGGACTTTGAACGCGACGGCAAGCGGCATTTCACCCTGGAGGCGGAGGACGCCTTCATGCAGATCGGCGAAAAGGGCTATGCCATCACCCATCTGGACCAGCGTGCCGGCGACGGTGCGGCCTGAGGGCCGGACAGAAGCGGACACAAGCGGACAAGAGGAGACACATCATGCCAACCGAACAAGTGGGCGACTATGAAGTCGAGTACGCCGGTGTACGCGTGATCGGCGGTGACGAATGGGTGGCGCAGGTCGCCATCTTCGGCCATTCCATCAACCCCATGCACCGTAATCCGGTGTTTCCGGTCCAGCGCGTGCTGCCTGACCAGACGTTCGCCGACGAGAAGGCGGCCGAGCAGGGCGCGCGCCAGGCGGCGCACGAGATGCTGGAAAAAGAACAGGCGCGGCATTGAGCAGGTCGCACTGAGCAAGACCTCGCGCCGGCCCTGCGCCGCCGCGTCCCCGACAGGCCCGGGCGCCGCATGGCGCGCCGGGCCTGTTTGCGCTGGTGGCATGGAATTCGCATGAAGGCGGTTTGACCTCTGCCGGACTGATTGCGCAATTCGCAATAGAATGGCGGGCACTGCATTTTCCTTCATCCGCATCGCCAGGCCTTTCATGAAACCGCCCTTACTCGTCCTGATCCATCTTTCCGAAGAAAGCACCGCCACCATCGCGGCCCACTATGACATCCTCTACGCGCCGGACCGCCAGCGCCGTGACGAGATGATTGCAGGCCCGGCCCGCAAGGTCGCCGTGGTGCTCACCAATGGCACCACCGGCCTGACCGCCGATGAAATGCGCGCCTTGCCGCACCTGCAACTGGTTTGCGCACTGGGCGCCGGGGTGGAGAACATCGACGCCGCCCACGCCCAGGCCCATGGCATCGAGATTGCCTCCGGTGCCGGTACCAACGAGGATTGCGTGGCCGATCACGCCATGGGGCTGCTGCTGGCCGTCGTGCGCAACATCCCGGTACTGGACCGCTACACCCGCGACGGTGGCTGGCGCGAAACCATCCCGCTGCAGCCGCAACTGGCCGGCAAGCGTGTGGGCATCGTCGGCATGGGCAATATCGGCAAGAAGATCGCCCGCCGCGCCGCTGCCTTCGACGCCGACATCGCCTATTGCAACCGCAAGAAGCGCGATGATGTCGACTACCACTACTTCCCCGATGTCGCCCAACTGGCCGGCTGGGCCGACTGCCTGATCGTGGCCGCCCCCGGCGGCGCCCAGACCCGGCACCTGATCAATGCGCGGGTGCTGGAAGAGCTCGGCCCCCACGGTTACCTGGTCAATATCGGTCGCGGCAGCGTGGTCGATACCGAAGCCCTGGCCGCGGCACTGGCCGCCGGCCGCGTGGCCGGTGCCGGCCTGGACGTCTACGAAGGCGAGCCGAAACCGCCGGCAGCCCTGATCGGCCTGCCCAATGTGGTATTGACGCCGCACGTGGCCGGCTGGTCGCCGGAGGCCATCAGTGCCTCGGTCCGCCAGTTCCTGCGCAATTGCGAGGAGCATTTCGCCGCAGCCGAGCCTGTAGTCCGGGCCTGAGCGGGAGCGGCCCTGACCGTGGACGCGAGTTTTTTTGCCATGGCAGGGCTGGCTGGCCGATAATGTCGGCCGCAGTTGGCTTTCCTCCACGAAAGCCGGCCGCGCCGGTCGCCTGTGCACTCGGGGGAGTGCCCGTGGCGGGACACCGCGCCATCCCATGATCAACCCATCGCCACCACTACAGAGAGAGCCTCGCACCATGGATCTGCCATCTCACCAACTCACCATGACGGTCCTGATGACCCCGGACATGGCCAATTTCGCCGGCAACGTGCACGGGGGAACCATCCTCAAGCTGCTCGACCAGGTTGCCTATGCCTGCGGCAGCCGCTACGCCGGCCAGTATGTGGTGACGCTGTCGGTGGACCAGGTGATGTTCCGCCAGCCCATCCACGTGGGCGAACTGGTGACCTTCCTGGCCAGCGTCAACCACACCGGCAAGTCCTCCATGGAAATCGGCATCAAGGTGGTGGCCGAGAATATCCGCACCCAGGAAACCCGCCACGTCAACAGCTGCTTCTTTACGATGGTGGCGGTGGACGACCAGCGCAAGCCGATCCCGGTGCCGCCGCTGCGCCCGTTCTCGCAGGAAGAAAAGCGCCGCTTCGATGCCGCCGTGATCCGCAAGTCGCTGCGCCAGGAGCTGGCGCGCCGCTATGAGGAAGTCAAGCCGGGCGTCGAGAAGGCCAACTAAGCCAGGTAAGCCAATCAAGCCAGCTTGATGCCGTGCCGGAATGAAAAAAGGGATGAGCCCGGGCTCATCCCTTTTGCATTGCTCATCCCCGGATTCAGTCCAGATGCACCAGCACCGTACCCAGCACGCCCAGTTCGGCGTGCACCGTCTGGCCGGCCCGCACCGCCATGGGGACGATGGTGGAACCGCTGGCCACCACGTGACCGGTGCCCAGCGTCAGGCCATGCGCACGCAGCTCATTGACCAGCCAGGTGAGCGCAATGCGTGGATCGCCCAGCACCTGGGCACCGCTGCCGCTGCTCTGTTGCCCGCCACCTTCGACGGTGGCCGAGGTGGCCAGGGCGGCCAGGTCCAGGCTGCGCCAGTCCACATCGGCCGGTGCGCCCAGCACGAAATGGTCGGCGCAACTGTTGTCGGCGATCAGTTGCGCGGCGCCGACCTGGCGGAAGTGTTCGTAGCGGGTGTCGGGGATTTCGATGGCAGGGTGGATGGAGCCCACCGCATCCAGCACCTCCTCCTGCGTATAGGGCGTGGCGCGCGGCGGCAGGCTCGTGCGCATACGGAAGGCTACTTCCACTTCTAGCACGCTCATCAGGTTGTCGCCCAGGGTGATGCGCGCCCCGCTGCGATGCAGGCGCTCTGCCAGCAGACGGCCCGCCAGCGGTGCGTCGACCTGGAGCAGTTGCTGGCCGCCCGGGCCGGTGGCGCCGATCTTCCAGCCGGCCAGCGGCGCGAAGCTGCGGGCTTCCAGGCGGCGCTGGATATCGTAGGCTTCCTGGCGATCAACCGGTTGCAGTTCGGTCGGCAGGTGCGGGATGCGGCGGTTGTGCGCCCAGCAGTCCCACAGCAGATCAGCGGCTTGCTGGCGTTGCGATTCGTTCAGCACGGGTGTCTCCCCCTTTTTGGATAGTGATCTTGCGCCGACCCCACCGCGTCAGGCAGCCAGCGGCCCCAGTGCGCCGATGGCGATGGTCAGCAGGCCCAGGCACAGGTTGATGCCCACCAGCATGCGGATCTGGCGCAGCGCGCGCGAGGCGCGGTCCCAGTCCTGCTGTGCGGCCGACAGTTTCAGGCGGCGGAAGGGGGCGAAGAAGATATGCGCGAAGATCAGCATCATCACCGCGCCGATGCCGCTCATGGCATGGACATACGGCGGCAAGTGAGCGCCACCCATCACCGCCATCATGTGCAGCCCACTGCCCAGCACCAGCGCGATGGCCACCCATACCCAGATGAAGAAGCCGCCCAGCACCGCCGACATCAGCGTCAGTCGCTGCTCCGGGTGCAGCACCGCCAGCGCGGGGCGCAGCGCCATGTGGGCGAAGAACATGCCGCCGACCCAGATGGTCAGTCCCAGCAGATGGAAGAATTTGGCAACCAGCATGGCACTCCCGTGAGGAAAAGCTTCGTGAACAGGCGTGCATTGTCGCATGAGCGGGGGGGACGTGTTGCTCCCGCCACAAGCCAATGCCGAGCTTGTGGTAATGTCTTGCCGAAACTTCATCTGCATTCTTTATCGGCGCCTGTCAGACGCCGCTCCCTGGGCCAGTATCACCATGTCGACATCCAGCGCCATCAGCACCATCAGCACCCTCAGTGCCATCAGCTTCTATCCCGTCAAATCCTGCGGTGGCCTGTCGGTCACGCGTGCCGATATCGGCGCCCTGGGCCTGGCCCTGGACCGCCACTGGATGCTGGTGGACCGTCAGGGCCGTTTTCTGACCCAGCGCAGCCATCCGCGCATGGCCTGCATCACGCCGGCCTTCGAGGGCGATGCGCTGGTGCTGCGCGCCCCCGGCATGCCGCCCTTGCGGCTGGCCGTTGCCGGCGAGGACGGGGCCACCCTGGCGGTGCAGGTCTGGAACAGCCATCTGGATGCCCTGGATCAGGGCGAGCCGGCCCGTCACTGGTGCTCCCATTACCTCGGCGAGGAGGTGCGCCTGGTGCGCTTCGACCCGGCCGTCACGCGCGCCTGCAGCCAGCGCTGGACCGGCGCGCACCAGGCCACGACGCAGTTCTCGGACGGCTATCCGCTGCTGGTGATCGGTCAGGCCTCGCTGGACGACCTCAATGCCAGGCTGGCCGCCAAGGGGGCGCCAAGCCTGCCGATGGACCGTTTCCGGCCGAACCTGGTGATCAGCGGGCTGGAGCCTTACGAGGAAGATTTCATCGATACCCTGCGCTTTGGCGAGGACGAGCAGGCGGTGCAACTGAAGCTGGTCAAGCCCTGCGCCCGTTGCCCGATCCCCGGCATCGACCAGCACACCGGCCTGCGCGACGCGCAATGGCCCGACGAGCCGCTGGACACGCTGGCGGCCTACCGCGCCAATCCCCGCGTGGACGGCGGCCTCACCTTCGGCCAGAATGCCATCGTCATCGGTGGCATTGGCGGCAGCATCGAGGTCGGGCAGGCCTGCCACTGGGAGTTCAATTTTTGAGGTGGCGCGAAACCTGCTAGCAATGGCGGCAGGCAAGGCACAAGCAAGACACACGCAAGAGATACGCAAAACACACGCAAGCAACAAGGATGAACAAGGTAATGCGTAGAACAATTCTGCTCTCCGCCGTCCTTCTGGGCGCTGGATGGACGATGCAATCCGGCGCAGCAGCAGCCGCCCCGCGCACCGTGCTGATCGGCCTGGCGGCGCCCATGTCGGGCCCCTCCGGCAGTACCGGGATGAGTCTGGAGCGGGCTGCGCAGCTGGCGGTGGAAGACATCAACAATGGCAAGCCCGTCATCGGTGGCGAGCCGGTGCTGTTCAAGCTGCTGCCGCAGGACGACCGCGCCGATCCACGGACCGGCGAGCTGGTGGCCCAGTATTTCGTCAAGACCGGGGTAGCGGCGGTGGTGGGGCACTGGAACAGCGGCGTGGGCATACCGGCCTCGCGCATCTATGCCGCTGCCGGGATTCCTCATGTGGCGCCCGCCGTGACCGCGCCCGACTATACCCGCCAGGGCTACGCCTCGGCCTTTCGCATCGTGCCGCATGATGGCGACGGCGCACGCCACACGGCCCAGTACGTCATGCACGACCTGAAGGCGCGCAGCATCGCCGTCATCGATGACAGCACGCTCTTTGGCGCCACCTATGCCCAGGAATTCGTCAACGCCGTGACCGCCCAGCAGGGGCGGGTGGCGGGCCGCTATCAGGTCAGCAGCAAGACCTCGGACTTCAACAGCATCCTGCGCAGCATCCGCGCCAGCGACCCCGACGTGGTCTTCTTCGCCGGCCTCGATGCGCAGGCTGCGCAACTGGTGCAGGACCTGCGCCGGCTGCAGATACGCGCGCGCCTGGTGGGCATCGGTGGCCTGGTGGGGCCGACCTTCCTGCGCCTGGCCGGCGTGGCCGGGGAGGAGACCAGCGTGGTGGAGCCAGGCCTGCCGTCCTACAAAGGGCCGCAATGGAGCCATTTCGAAAGCGCCTGGAAAGCCCGCTACAAGGATGACATCTATCTCTACGCACCCTTCGCCTACGATGCCGTGCGGGTGATCGCCGCCGCCATGCGCGAGGCCGATTCGCTCGCGCCGGCCAAGGTCACGGCCGAACTGCACCGCATTCGCTACCGGGGCATCACCGGCCAGATCGCCTTCGATGCAGAGGGCAACCTGCGGGACCCGGTGTTTACGCTGTATCAGGTCCATCAGGGCCGCTGGCGGGTGATCCGCAGCATGGGGGACAGGAATTAGCCGGCTCGCCTGACACCAAAAAACAATGCCGCCCGATCGAAACCGGGCGGCATTGTTTTTGCGGGAACCGCTGGGCAAGCCGGCAGGGCGGGCTTGCCCGGAAGGATTTACTTCTTGGGGCGGCCGACCTTCAGCGGGGTCAGGCTACTGAGGATGTCCTTCAGTTCGGCGATCTTGAGGTTCTTGATCAGGGACACGCCAATGCGCAGCAGGTCGCTCTTCTTGATCTCCACGCCAGCCTTCAGGCAGGACTTCTTGACCTGGGCCAGGACCGCGTATTCGTTCTCGGGCATGGTGAAGCTGTCACGCACCTGCTTGACCTTCTTGGGCTTGGCGACCTTCTCCACCTTCTCCACCTTCTCCACCTTCTCCACCTTCACCGGCTTGACGACCTTCTCTGCCTTCTTTTCAGTCTTCACCGCTTCCGGGGCCGGCTTGGCTACAGCGGCTGCCTTGGGCGCGGGACGCGCAGCCGGGCGCACTGCGGGCTTCTTGACTGGGGGCTTGGGGGCTGCCGCCTTGGCGACAGGTTTCTTCTTTTCGGTCGATGCTGCTGCGGCTTGAACTCGGGTGGCCATGAACGCTCCTGTGATAAATTGATATAAACAATATATATTTTTTGCGCCTTTGCCGCAATCGCTCCAGGCGCCTGGCAACGATTTCATGCTGCATTATCAGCCTGCAAACGTTTAAAAGTGGTGTGCGGAGGCCACAGCATACGCTGCCTGGCCGGGGATGCTGCAATTCATGTCATTGCTGGCGAGATGAATGTCTGCAGATGCATGGCGGCGATGCTAACAAGTCCAGGTTAAAACTCTGTGACAAAGGTCAAAACAATTTATACGAAGCGTAGGGGAAAGCGTAGGGACGAAAAAAAAAGCAGTCCGGCCAGAGGCTGGACTGCAATCAACAACGGTCTCTACCGGGGACTTACATGACACTACGGGCTACGGCTGGCTGCTTTTCGGTACTGGCCGGGGCGGGAGCTGACGGGCTGCCCGCGGCCGGCTTCAATGGGGTGACGGTGGCCGGCCCCTTGGGCTGGGCTGCCTGCGCCAGATCGTGCTGGGCGGCAAATTCCTGCAGGTACTGGGCAAAGCCGCTGCCGACTTCCTTGTGCTTGAAGCCCATGGCCACGGCGGCCTTCAGGTAACCCAGCTTGGAGCCGCAATCGAAGCGCTGACCTTCGTAGCGATAGGCCAGGATCTGTTCCTGTTGCAGCAGGGCGGAGATGGCATCGGTGAGCTGGATTTCACCACCGGCGCCGGTGCCGATGTTTTCCAGGCGCTCGAAGATGGCCGGGGTCAGGACATAGCGGCCGACCACCGCCAGGGTGGAGGGCGCATCTTCCGGTGCCGGCTTTTCGACGATGCCGGTCAGCAGTTCGGTGCGTTCGCCATGGGCGCTGCCGCTGACGATGCCGTACTGGCGGGTTTCCGGACGCGGCACATCCTGCACGGCCAGCAGGCTCTTGCCTTCGCGCTCGTAGAGGGCGGTCATCTGTGCCATCACGTTCTTCTGGCCCGGGGCGGCATCCATGAAGTCGTCGGCCAGCAGCACGGCGAAGGGCTCGTCGCCCACCAGCGGCTTGGCCAGCAGCACGGCATGGCCCAGGCCCAGCGGTTCGGCCTGGCGCACATAGACGCAGTTGATGTGCTTGGGAATGACGTTGCGGATGGTTTCCAGCAGCTTGACCTTGCCGGCGGCTTCCAGCTCGGTCTCCAGTTCATAGGCCTTGTCGAAGTGGTCTTCGATGGCGCGCTTGTTGCGGCCGGTGATGAAGATCATCTCAGTGATACCGGCTTCGACCGCTTCCTCGACGGCGTACTGGATCAGTGGCTTATCGACGATGGGCAGCATTTCCTTGGGCTGTGCCTTGGTGGCAGGCAGGAAGCGGCTGCCCAGACCGGCGACGGGGAAGACGGCTTTGGTGATTTTTTTCATGATAGGTCCAGGTAGATGGGTTGGAGGACGTGGCACCCTCAGACGCGGTGCAGGCTATTGGGCGCGGATGCGCTTCAAGCCTGTCGATTGTTTTTGATCATCTTCAGATGAAGGAAGGCACGGCAGCCGTGGAAAAACGGCGCCACACCGGGAAAGGCATGACTGAGCAGGCTGGCAGTGGTGTCGAGCAGGCTGCCGCCGGGGCGGCTGGTGTGGCTCGGGCCCGTTTGCGACGGCACGGCGTCGAGTTCGATACGATGCTGCGAGTGCTGGGTACTACCCTCGTTGAGTTGCTCCAGCACAGCCGCCAGTTGCGGCGCCTTCAGCGAGATCTGCTGCATCAACTGGGCCGATTCGCGGGCATAGCGCGCATAGTGGTCGGCAAAGTCGGCATCACGCTGCGGCGGCATGCCGAATGCGCTCAGCGCATAGGGATTGGCGAAGGCGGTGGGCTGCTGGGCGCTGGGCTCGTGGGTCGGCATGATGGCGGCTCTTGATCGACGTTGTTCAACGTAAGTAAGGCGTAGAAGTCTGGTGCTGGCGGTGCCTGGTACTTGTTGCACTGCTTTTGCTGCACTGCTCTACTGCGAGGCAAGCTTAAAAAAACTCGCGCTTCCTCTCTATAGGAGTGCCGCCTTTTGCCGTGTAGGAAAACAGGAGGCCGCTCACCCCGGGAATTCCGGGTCGATGAAGATGAGCGGCCACGGGCGGGCTTGTCCTACAAGGAAATGGGCCGCTGTCCGATACCTGGCGGCAAGCGATGTTCCTAAGATGACCTCATCTGTTGTGCCGAGCGCCCGCAGAGAAGAGGAAGGAGCGTTGCCCGTTGCCAATGGCCTGCGGGCCGGCGCACTCCGCGACCAACCCAAGAAAGACAGAACGCTAGGAAAGGGAACATCATGGAACACGGACTCATCGCATGGCTGATCATTGGTGCTGTGGCCGGCTGGCTGGCCGGTGTGCTGGTCAAGGGCGGCGGCTTCGGTCTGCTGGCCGACATCCTGATCGGTATCGTCGGTGCCGTCATCGGCGGCTGGCTGGCAGGTCTGCTGGGCATCGCCGTGGGCGGGGGTATCCTGGCCTCGATCATCACCGCGACCCTGGGTGCGATCGTGCTGCTGGTGATCGTACGCGCCTTCCGGCGAGCCTGACGGGGTGGGCGGGCAGGGCGGATGTGACGTCCGCCTTCAGCTTGCCGGCCTCAGCGCCGTCAGCGAATGCGTCCGTGCCTATGCCCGGGCGCATTTTGCGTTGTTTGCGGGAATCATCCAGAGATGATCCGTAGCAAGCGTCGCAAATCGCTGGAAGTCGCTGCAAGCGCTCCATTGATCACATCGTCACCAAATCGTCACGCCGACCTGCACGGAAATGCTGCAATGCGGCAGCAAAGCGTTACAATATTTCTGATGTTGAAAAAAGAATAAGTTTCGCGGGCGCGCGCTGTTGTCTGGTGCTGCTTCGCGTTTCCCGGTTTTCCCGGTTCTACTGCTATCCATTCATCCATAAAAGACACCATGAGTAGCGTCAATCCCCTCGCCGGCAAACGTGCCGCACCTTCCGCCCTGGTCAACCTGCCGGTGCTGCTGTCGAACTATTACAGCCTGCGTCCGGATGTGTCCGTGCCGGCGCACCGGGTCGCCTTCGGTACTTCCGGTCATCGCGGCAACGCCAATGCCCACAGCTTCAACGAGTGGCACGTGCTGGCCATCACCCAGGCCATCTGCGATTACCGCAAGGAGCAGGGCTTCAACGGACCGCTGTTCCTCGGCATCGATACCCATGCCTTGTCCGAACCGGCCTGGCACAGCGCGCTGGAGGTGCTGGCGGCCAACGAAGTGGTGACCATGCTGGCCGAGGGCAGCCCCTACGCGCCCACCCCGGCCGTCTCGCATGCCATCCTCACGCACAACCGCGTGCACCGCGACAAGCTGGCTGACGGCATCGTGGTCACGCCGTCCCACAATCCGCCCGATAACGGCGGCTTCAAGTACAACATGCCCAATGGCGGCCCCTCCGACTCCGATGTCACCGGCTGGATCGAGAAGCGCGCCAATGCCTATCTGGAGCAGCAGCTCAAGGGCGTGCAGCGCATCAGCTTCGAAAAAGCCTTGAAGGCTGATACCACGCGCCGCTACGACTACCTCGACAACTACGTCGGCGACCTGCCCAATATCATCGACCTGGCCGCCATCGCCGGTGCCAACGTCAAGATCGGCGTTGATCCGCTGGGCGGTGCCGGTCTGCACTACTGGTCGGCCATTGCCGATCGCTACAAGCTCAACCTGGAAGTGGTCAATACCGATGTCGATGCCAGCTTCCGCTTCGTGCCGCTGGACTGGGACGCGCAGATCCGCATGGACCCGTCCTCGCCCTACGCCATGAGCGAACTGATTGCCTTGAAGGATCGCTTCGATGTGGCCATGGCCTGCGATACCGACCATGACCGTCATGGCATCGTCGCCAAGAGCAGGGGCCTGCTGCCGGCCAATGACTATCTCTCGGTGGCGGTGTACTACCTGTTCCGTCATCGCCCGGCATGGCGTGCCGATGCTGCCGTCGGCAAGACGCTGGTGTCCAGCCAGATGATCAATCGCGTGGCCGATCACCTGGGGCGCAAGCTGCTGGAAATGCCGGTCGGTTTCAAGTGGTTCGTGGATGGGCTGTATGACGGCAGCCTGGCCTTCGGCTGCGAGGAAAGCGCCGGTGCCTCCTTCGTGCGCTTCGACGGCCAGCCCTGGAGCACCGACAAGGACGGCATCACCGCCGCCCTGCTGGCGGCCGAGATGACGGCCCGCACCGGCAACGACCCGGGCCAGATCTACGCCGACCTGACCCGGCAACTGGGCGCGCCGCTGAACGGCCGCAAGGAAGCCGCCGCCACGCCCGAGCAGAAGGCGCGGCTGTCGCGCCTGTCGCCGGCCGATGTCAGTTCCACCGAACTGGCCGGCGAACCGATCCGCGAAGTCATGACGACGGCGCCGGCCAACGGCAAGGCCTTCGGCGGCCTGAAGATCGTCACCGACAACGGCTGGTTTGCTGCCCGTCCGTCCGGCACCGAGAACATCTACAAGATCTACGGCGAGAGCTTCCGCGACCAGACCCACCTGGACAAGATCTTCGCCGAAGCCCAGGAAATCGTCAGCCGCGCCCTCAAGGAGGATTGAATCGGCAGGCCCTAGCATCCTCAGGCCGTCTCAGCGCCGCCATCCTCATCGGGGATGGCGGTTTTTTATTGCCGTTGTCGAATGTTTTCCGTCCTTCCTACAGGGGAATCGGCCGATGTCTGGCTGAGAGCGGGGCGCGGGCTTCGTAAGATGAGTTATTCCATTATTCCATTCCAGCCCGGCAAGGAGGATCGCATGGAACAGTCTCATTCCCACCCGTCGGCCGCGCCTGAAGCGGCCTTGCTCAGGCCGCCCGGTAGCCTGGCTGGTGTCAAGCCTGAAGATCCTGCACTGTCTTCGACCGCGCCGAATCCTGACCAGGTAGAACCCGACGGCACCGAGGATCCCTGGTCCAACGCCGACGATGGCGTGTTACCCGAACAGCCGGCGCCCGGTGTCGACCCATCCCCCGTTTTTCCCAAGGAGAATCACATGCACAAGCCCCAGGACACCCCTCCGGTGGAAGTCCCGCCACTGGACCCGACGCCGCCGCAGGATCCGATTCCTCACCAGAATCCCACCGCACAGCGCTGATTTCGCCAGGAGCACGCGTTGCGCTGAGCAGCGTGCCATCGACATCGTCCAAGGAGGCCCATTGAATATCGCCCTGCACACGCCCCAGGAAACCCCGCCTGCGCACGACCCGCACCTGCCCCCGCCCGAGCTGCCGGACGACGATCCGGTCCCGGTGGAAGACCCGCCACTGAACCCGCGCCCTTCCGACAAGCCGATACGGATGTAGGAGGGAGAGAATCGTTGAGGCATCAATGCCCCGATGCAGCGTGCCTCATTGGCTCGCGGCATCGTGAGCGTACTGCAGGCGCAGCCGGATACGGTCGCGCCTGCTTTTTTTCGTGCGCTGGCTAGAGACTGTGCCCAGTAAACTGGATTGCTCGTGAACATTCAGCTTGAAATTGTAAAAACTGAAGTGAAAAGCGGTCTTGCAAGCTTCTGCAGTCAACGGGCGTAAATCCTGAATCGCTGGCGCTGCCACCGGCTTGCATTGAAACCTTGCTTCATTCAGACAATTCCCATGTCAAGTGCTTTACATCTGTGAAAACATGCCGTTTTGGCAGCAGGTACCGACGGATCGGGCAGGGTGGGGCGCAAGGTCCCGGATAGTACTTCCCACTGGCATCCATCCCGGTTTTCCGGCTGACCCCCCCCGTTTCCACAGAGGAGTGCAGCCCTTGTCCGATGATTATCAGCTTCCCATTGCCCCCGGTCATCCGGGCCATCCCGGCCGTCGTCGCAGTCAGCGCCGGCACATGCTCCAGACCCTTACGCCGTTATACGTGCTGGTACGCGCCACCGGCCTGGCCAGTGCCGACGGCCTCTGCCAGGTGATGTGCGAGCGGACCCGCAATCACGACAACGGGCCCGGCACCAATGCCATGGTGGTCTACCTTTCCCCCTTTGAGGCCTGCATCGACGCCGCCTGGCACGCCCTGGCTCCCGATCGCTACGAGGTCATGGCAGCCTCCGCCTTCAGCCCTGACGAACTACTGATCTACCAGCCCGAACGCTTGCCCTACTGCCTGCACGTGGCCTGGGGTGCGCACGACGGCCAGTTGGTGGTGCGTCGGGATGGCGGTCTGCTGCGCCTGTCCTCGGCCCACAGCGCCGCCATCTCGCAGCTGATCGACGCCATCCACCTGCGCATCGAGTTGCCGGTGCTGGAATGCCATGAACGCCTGTGGGAGCAGGCCGGCCTGTTCGCCCATGCCGAATCTCACGCCCGCATACTGGCCGCCAGCCACGTCGAGCGCCATCGCCAGGCGCTGCAGGCGATCCGCCGCATCCCCGGCACGGCGCGGCCGGGGGCGCCGATCAACCAGGTCGCGCTCTACGATGTCGAGTCGGCGCAATGGCACTTCGTGGCCCTGAAACTGTTCGAGGGCATCATCCGGGAGCCGCGTTCAGGGCGTTAGGCGTGGCATCCATCTGGTCAGGCAGGCTTTCCTCATGTTCATTCAGAATTTTCTGATATGAAAGAAAATTCACATCTGCAACGATGGCGGCGAATCCGGGGCTGGGTGTGCCAGTGCCGTCCTGTTGCACGATCTTGGAGCCAGTTCTTGACCTGCTGCACCCGCTGCACCCGCTGCACCTCCTGCCTTTACGCTGTCTGTCGCTGGTGCGTACCGCTGCGGCGTTCCGTGCCACTGGCCCTGCTGTTCATCTGCATGGTGGCCAGTCCGGCCGCCCCGTCCTTGCCGGATGTGGTGCTGGATACCTGTCTGAATGTCGACCGTATCGGCCACGGCCGGGTCGGCGTCGACCCTATCGCCGGCCGGGCGCAGATGCTGGAGCAGGGCCCGTTGTCGCCCTACCGCCTCTACCTGCCCGATGGCGACAACTCCCGCTGGCGCATCGGCTATGCCAGCGGCAACCCGGGCGCTGGTGATTACCTGTTCGTCAATTCCCATCGCGGCTACATCGACCGCGCCATCGCCCTCGGCGCGGAGGCAGCGTCCACCGTGCAGCGGCCTCAGGAGGCCTCCTTCGCCCTGCTGAGCCACCTGGGCCAGCGCTACCTCTGCCTGATGGAACCGCGCGGAGAACGGAGCGGCAGGCAGCTCCGCGCGGTCTTCGTGGGACGTATTCCGTTCGGCATGGGCGGCGACCTCCATCTCTACTACAAACTGGCCACCCCGCCGCCAGCCACGACCGAGCCGGCCCGCTGAGCGCCGTGTTGCCCAACCGGGCCCCCGCCTTTATACTTCGCCCCTAGCATTGCTTCTGGTATCCCGCGCGCAGCCGCGCCAGGGATTCAAACGGGAAGCCGGTGCGGCCCACGCGACCACGTGCGGCCAATGCCGGCGCTGCCCCCGCAACGGTAAGCGAGGAAGGACACGCACTACGCCACTGTGCCTGAGCATGGGAAGGCGCCTGTCCGCGAAGCCTCAGACCTTGAGACTTCATCCCGCCAGCCCGGAGACCGGCCAGTAGCAAATTCTTCAATGATTCGCGGAGGGCGATCATGCGGACAGCTTCCATCATGTTTCCGAGCAGGCCCTGGCCAGCGTCGTCCGTGGACGACCGGATCGTGCATGGGTGCTTCACGTGTGGCTTTCTCCGTTCCATCCATCCAGCCAAGGAACGCGCATGTCCACCACCTCGGGTCTCAATGCCAGCAGCACCACTTCATCCTCCCACGCCGGCAGCCATGTCTGGCGCGATCGCATCGCCCCGTCGCTGCTGGCCTTTGTGCTGGGCGTGGCCCTGATCTACGGTGCCGGCTTCGCCTCCAAGGTCGAGCTGCACAATGCCGCCCACGACGGGCGCCATTCGGCCGGTTTCCCCTGCCATTGAGGAGCGTGCAATGAACTGGACCGTCTTCCGGCGCATGGCGTCGGCCGTGGTGGTGGCAGGCGCCTTGTCGGGCGTGCTGTTGTCGGGTGTGCAGCAATTCCAGGTGGAAAAGATCATCCTCCAGGCCGAGCAGTATGAAAAAGCGGCCGAAGAGGCTGCTCCGGCCGCCTCCGCCGCCCATGACCATGATCATGACGCCGCCCCGGCGCATGAGCATGCGGCCGGCACCCCGGCCCATAGTCACGGCGATGCACATGAGCACGACCCCAACGCCTGGGAGCCGGCTGACGGCGCCGAACGCACCGGCTATACCGTGCTGGCCAACGTCAGCATGGCAGTCGGCTTCGCCCTGATGCTGGTGGCCGCCTTTGCCATCAGCGGTCGCCGCGTCGGCTGGCGCAGCGGCCTGCTGTGGGGCCTGGCCGGCTATGGCGTGTTCTTCGTTGCGCCCTCGCTCGGCCTGCCGCCGGAAGTGCCGGGCACCCTGGCCGCGCCCTTGCACGCCCGTCAGTTGTGGTGGGTGATGACGGCGGTCATGACCGCTGCCAGCCTGGGGCTGTTCGTGTTCGGCCGTGGCTGGTGGTGGAAGGTCCTGGCGGTACTGCTGCTGGTGGTGCCGCACCTGGTCGGCGCGCCGCAACCCGAGCTGCATGGCAGTGCCGCGCCGGAAGAGCTGGCGCAAGCCTTCATCCGCGCCACCGCCATGGCCAATGCCGTGTTCTGGCTGGCCCTGGGCGGCCTGACCGGTTTCTTCTACCGCCGATTCGGTTGAACCGTCTGGCGTTGGCTGTCCGGCCAACGCCCATCGCGTCGCGGCGCCTCTGAAAGTGAAGCAATGAGAACTCATCACCGCCACGTGCTCATGTGCGTCGGCCCGCGCTGCACCGAGAACGGTGTCCTGGCCGAAGCCATGTTCGGCGTCCTGGGCGAGCAGATCGACGCCCGTCCCGACTTGCGCGTCAAGCGCACCCGCACCCATTGCATGGTGGCCTGCAAGGCCCAGGCGCCGGTGGTGGTGGTCTATCCCGAAGGCGTCTGGTATCGCTGTGAAGACGCCAGCGCCATCGAGCGCGTGGTGGTGGAACACCTCGAAGGCGGACGCGAAGTCAGCGACCTGGTCTTCCATCGCCTGGGCAGCGGCGACGTCCATCCCGAACCGGAGCGCAGCGATGTCTGAATCAGCCACTTCAGCGACCTCAGCCGGCCGCCCGCAGATCGTCCTGCTCACCCACGCCCCGACCGACCTGGCCATGCTGGCCGCCGCCCGCAGCCAGTTGCCGGCGGACTTTCCCCCGGTGGCCGGCTACGACCTGCAAGGCCTGCATGCCGACACCGATGAACACGGGCAGCCCCGCCGCACCCTGGCCGACATGCTGCGCGAAGAGCTGTCGGCAGCGCAGGTGATCGTGCTGCGTATCCTTGGCCGCCTGGGCGCCGTCAATGGCCTGCCCGAGCTGCTGCGCGTGGCGCGTGCCGAGGGCCGGCAACTGATCCTGCTGTCCGGCACCGGCGAGCCCGATGCCGAACTGGCTGCCGCCTCCACCGCGCCGGTCGATGCGCAGCAGCAGGCGCTGGCCTATTTCAACGGCGGCGGCAGCGTCAACCTGGCGCAGATGCTGCGCTGCCTGTCCGACCGCCTGCTGCTGAGTGGCTATGGCTATGCACCGGCGCAGGCACTCCCCGAACACGGCCTCTACCATCCCGACCTGGAGCAGGATGCCGGCATCGCCGACTGGCTGACCCTGCGCGCCCGCGCACCCGCCGGCAAGCCGGCCGTGGGCATCATCTTCTACCGGGCGCACTGGCTCTCGGGCAATACCGGTTTCATCGACGCACTGGTGGCCGCGCTGGAAGCACGCGGCCTGGATGTCTTGCCGGTGTTCACCTCCTCGCTGCGGGTGTCGGCCTCCAGCGGCGCCGCCTTGCCACCCGCGCTGCAATACTTCGGCGCCGGCCAGGTGGACCTGATCATCAACACCACCTCTTTTGCCATGGGCGAGATCACCGCCGGTGGCGTCACTCCGGCCGGCTGGTCGGTCTCGGTACTGGAGCAGCTGGACCTGCCGGTACTGCAAGCCATCACCAGCGGCATGACGCAAGACCAGTGGCAGAACTCCACGCGCGGCATGAACCCGCTGGACGCCGCCATGAACGTGGTGCTGCCCGAGTTCGATGGTCGCCTCATCGGCGTGCCGCTATCCTTCAAGGAAGTCACCGACAATGGCGCCGTGCAATACCGGGCGCTGCCGGACCGCGTGCATCGCATCGCCGGCCTGGCGCAGCGGCTGGTGCGCCTGCGCACCACGCCCAATGCGCACAAGCGCATCGCCTTCATCTTCACCAATTCCAGCAGCAAGGCCGCGCAGATCGGCAATGCCGTCGGGCTGGACGCACCGGAGTCCTTGATGGCCGTGCTGCGCGCCCTGCAGGCCGACGGCTACGCCATCGCCGACCTGCCGGCCAGCGGTACCGCGCTGATCCATGAACTGGTGGACCGCTGTTCCTACGACGACATCCTGCTCACCGAAGACCAGTTGCGCCGCGCCGCCGCCCGCATTCCCGCCGCCCGTTACGCGCAATGGTTCGCGGCCTTGCCCTCGGCCCTGCAAGCCAGGATGGAGCGCCAGTGGGGCGCCGCGCCCGGCCAGGCCTATGTGCATGAGCAGCACCTGGCCATCGCCGGCCTCGACCTGGGCCATGCCTTCGTCGCCCTGCAACCGCCCCGTGGCTATGGCATGGATCCGGACGCCATCTACCACCAGCCCGACCTGCCGCCCACCCATCACTACTACGCCCTGTACCGCTGGCTGGACGAAGAGTGGGGCGCCGACGCCATCGTCCACGTCGGCAAGCACGGCACGCTGGAATGGCTGCCCGGCAAGGGCGTGGGCCTGTCCGAGGAGTGCTTCCCCGATGCGCTGCTGGGCGACCTGCCGCTGTTCTATCCCTTCATCATCAACGACCCCGGCGAGGGCTCGCAGGCCAAGCGCCGCGCCCACGCCGTGGTGGTAGACCACCTGACGCCGCCGATGACCACCGCCGACAGCTATGGCGCCCTGGCGGAGCTGACGCAACTGGTGGACGAGTATTACCAGGTGGAAGTGCTGGACCCCGCCAAGCTGCCGCTGCTGCAGCAGCAGATCTGGGAGCTGGTGCGGCAGACCAACCTGGATACCGACCTGCAGTACAAGCTGCTGCATCACGACCATGATCATGACCACGATCACGGCCATGGACATGCTCACCATCATCACCATCATGGCGATCATGCTCACCATGATCATGAGCACCACGATCACGACCACCCGCACGAAGACGGCGAACTCCCGCACGCCCTGACCGAACTGGATGGCGCCGGCGTGGCTCACCTGATCGAAGACCTGGACGGCTACCTCTGCGAACTGGGCGCGGCGCAGATCCGCGACGGCCTGCACATCCTCGGCCGCATGCCCGATCAGGCACAGATGCCCGACATGCTGGTGGCCCTGGTCCGCCTGCCCAACCAGGACCTGCCGGGTCTGCAGGAAGAGGTGGCCCGGTTGTTCGGCCTGTCGCTGGACATGCTGCTGGAACACAAGGGCCGTCGCCTCAACATCGACGACGCCCTGGCCCGTTGCGCCGGTCGCGCCATCGTCACCCGCGCCGATGCGCTGGAGGCCATCGACGCCCTGTGCCTTGCGCTGATGCAGGCCCTGCAGCAGCAGAACTTCGCCGTCCACTCCATCGACAGCGTACTCAAGACCGTTTTCGCGACGCTGGAGCAGGCCAGTCCCGAGCAGCGACCACGCCTGCAACCCGCCCAGGGCAAGAGCGCCGGCAGCGTGCTGGGCGGCATGCGCGCGCTGGCCCGCCCATCGGCTGCGCCGGTGAGGCGGACCACGCCCCCGGCCGCGCACACGACGCTGAACCAGGCCAGCGGGCTGCGCCGCGTGCTGGCCTTCGCCTGCGAACAACTGGTGCCGCGCCTGCACCAGACCAGCGAAGAAATCGGCAACCTGCTCAGCGGCCTGCGTGGTGGCTACATCCCGGCCGGCCCCAGTGGTTCGCCCACGCGCGGCATGGCGCACATCCTGCCCACCGGCCGCAATTTCTATTCGGTCGATCCGCGCAGCGTCCCTTCGCAATCGGCCTGGCGCGTGGGTCAGCAACTGGCGCGTGAAGTGCTGGCGCGCCATCATCGCGAAAGCGGCGACTACCCCGAGAGCGTGGCCATCAGCATCTGGGGCACCAGCGCCATGCGCACCCACGGCGACGATGTCGCCCAGATTCTGTCGCTGATGGGCGCACGCCCCCTCTGGCGCGCCGGCAACCGGCAGGTGGCCGGGGTCGAGCTGGTGCCACTGGAAGAATTGCAGCGCCCGCGCATCGACGTCACCACCCGTATCAGTGGCTTCTTCCGCGACGCCTTCCCGCAGTTGATCGAACTCATCGACGACGCCGTGCAACTGGCCATCGCCGCCGACGAGCCGGAGCACATGAACTTCGTGCGCAAGCACTACCTGCGCGATCTGCAGCAGGGCCTGCAAACCGGGCTGGGCCAGGCCGAGGCCGCCACCCAGGCGGCCTACCGCGTCTTCGGCGCCAAGCCCGGCAGCTACGGTGCCGGCATCCTGCCCCTGATCCAGGAAAAGAACTGGCAGGACCAGGCCGATTTCGCCGAGGCCTACATCAACTGGGGCGGCTTCGCCTATGGCCGCAAGGTGCAGGGCGCCGACCGGCGCGAGGCCTTCCGCCAGCGCCTGGCCGGGGTGCAGGTGGCCCTGCACAACCAGGACAATCGCGAGCACGACATCTTCGACAGCGATGACTACCTGCAGTACCACGGCGGCATGATCGCCACCATCCGCGCCCTGTCGGGCCAGCAGCCGCGCCATTACTTCGGCGACAGCCATGACCCGCAACGCGCCGCCGTGCGCGACCTGAAGGAAGAAACCCTGCGCGTCTTCCGCGCCCGGGTGGTCAATCCCAAGTGGCTGGCCAGCATCCGTCGCCATGGCTACAAGGGCGGCCTGGAACTGACAGCCACCGTCGATTACCTGTTCGGCTACGACGCCACCGCCCAGGTGCTGGACGACTGGATGTACCAGCAACTGGCCGAGACCTATGGCTTCGACCCGGCCATGCGTGAATTCCTGGAACAGGCCAACCCCTGGGCCCAGAACGCCATCGCCGAGCGCCTGCTGGAAGCCGCCAGTCGCGGCATGTGGCAAGAGCCCGATGCACAGACACTGGAGCGACTGCGCGCCCTCTACCTGCACAGCGAAACCCTGCTCGAAGCCCGTGGCGAAACCGTGCGTGGCAGTGAACACACCAAGGACATGCAATGAGCGCAGCCCACCACCATCCCGGCTATCCCTTTTCAGCCATCGTCGGCCAGCCCCTGCTGAAAGAAGCGCTGCTGCTGTGTGCGGTCGATCCCGGCATCGGCGGCGTACTGGCGCGCGGCGACAAGGGAACCGCCAAGAGCACCGCCGCACGCGGCCTGACCCAGGTGCTGCCGGCCATCCTGCGCAAGCCCGGTTGCGCCTTCAACTGCGCGCCCGGCCAGCCCGCTGCGGTCTGTGCGGTCTGCAGCGCGCAGGAGCCACCCACCGCCACGCTGGCCGAGGTTCCCTTCGTCACCTTGCCGCTGGGCGCCACCGAAGACCGCGTACTGGGCTCGCTGGACCTGCAACTAGCCCTGCAGGGCGGCCAGCGCGCCTTCCAGCCGGGGTTGCTGGCGGCGGCCCATCGCGGCATCCTCTACATCGATGAAGTCAACCTGCTGGCCGATCACCTGGTTGATGTCCTGCTGGACGTGGCCGCCATGGGCGTCAATGCGGTACAGAGAGAAGGGCTGTCGGTCAGCCATCCGGCCCGCTTCACCCTGATCGGCACCATGAACCTGGAAGAGGGCGACCTGCGCCCGCAACTGCTGGACCGCTTCGGCCTGATGGTGGAAGTGACGGCACCCACCGACAAGTCAGTACGCGCCGAGGTGGTGCGCCGACGCATCGCCTACGAAGCCGACCCGCAGGCCTTCACCAGCCAGTGGCAGGCCCAGCAGGATGCCTTGCGCGCCCAGGTGGCCCAGGCCCAGCGCCTGCTGCCCGGCGTGGCGCTGGACGACGCCATGCTGGAGTTGATCAGCCATCTCTGCTGCGAGTTCGAGGTGGCCAGCCTCCGTGCCGACATCGTCATGCACAAGACCGCCCGCGCCATCGCCGCCTTGCAGGCCCGTGAGCGCGTGACGCCCGACGACGTGCGCGCCGCCGCGCTCCTGGTGCTGCCACACCGCCGTCGCCGCAAGCCTTTCGAACAGAGCGGCATGGACCAGGACAAGCTCGACGATCTGGTCGATCAGGCGCGACAGGCGCAGGGGGAGGGCCAGGACAGCGCAGGCGCACCACCCGATACCGCCCCGGATGAACAGGAAGGGCAAGAACCGCAGGATCAAAAGGATCAGCAAGAGCAGCCAGAGCAGCAAGAACAACAGAATGGAGAAGGCGAGGGTGCCCAGCAGACCTTCGCCATCGGCGCCGCCGGTCCGGCCCGCAAGATCAGCGTGGTCACGCCCACCACGAGCTTTTCGGCCTCCACGGCCAGCGGCCGCCGCAGCGCGGTGGCCGACGCCAGCCGGGGCAGCGCCCTGCGCGCCGTGCCGGACGCCAATCCGGACCGCCTGGCCGTCGGTGCTACACTGCGCAGCGCCGCCGTGCGGGGCGCCCTGGCGGGCGAGGGCGGCGAGCGCCTGCAGGTCGCCCGCGAAGACCTGCATCGCCAGGTGCGCAGCGGCCGGGGCGCCAACCTGATCGTCTTCGTGGTCGATGCCTCCGGCTCCATGGCCGCGCAGCGCCGCATGGAAGCGGTCAAGGGCGCCGTGCTGGCGCTGCTGACGGACGCCTACCAGCGTCGCGACCAACTGGCCGTGATCGGCTTCCGTGGTGAACAGGCGCAACTGCTGCTGGCCCCCACCCGCAGTGCCGACCTGGCCGAGCAGGGCCTGCGCGAACTGCCCACCGGTGGACGCACGCCACTGCCGCACGCGCTGCAACTGGCGGCGCAATTGCTGCAGCAGAGCAGCCAGGCCAGCGATGAGCTGCCGCCGCTGCTGGTGATCCTGTCCGACGGCAAGGCGAATGTGAGCCTGCCCGGCAGCCAGGGTGACGCCTGGACGCAGACCCTGGAAGCGGCCGCCAACCTGGCCGCGCAAGCCATACCGGCGCTGGTGCTTGATACCGAATCGGGCTACCTGCGCCTGGGCCGTGCGGCCCAACTGGCCGAGGCGCTGGGTGCGCCTTGCCTGACCCTGGAACAATTGACCGGCGACGCCCTGGCGTTGACCGTGCGCGCCCAGCTGGGCAAGCGCTGAAAGGAAAGACCATGATCATCTGTATCGGCGCCGGCCCCGGCGACCACTCCTATCTCACCCTGCGCGGCGCCGAACTGATCCGCAACGCCGACGTGGTGGCCGGCTTCAACGCCGTGGTGGACGTGGTCAAGGAACTGATCCCCGCCAGCGCCCGGGTGGTGCTCATGGGCTACCGCGACCAGGTCGCCAAGCTCGACGAAGTGGCGGCCCTGCACCACGCCGGCAAGCGCTGCGTGGTGGTCTTCATGGGCGACATCCACTTCAGCGGCTTCCAGTACCTGGAACGCGTGGAACGTGCCTGCGGCCACCGGGTGGAAACCCTGCCGGGCATTTCCTCGGCCCAGATCCTGGCCTCCCGCGCCCGCGTCTGCTTTGACGAGACCACCTTCATCACCTTCCACCGCCGTGGCGACCTGGAGCCCTTCAAGCGCCATCTGGTGCATGTCCTCAATGACGGTCGCAATGCCATCGTCATCCCTTGCCCCTGGGACGCGGCGCGTTCCTTCATGCCGCGCCACATTGCCAGCTATCTCCTGCAGCAGGGCGTCAGTCCCGATCACCCCACCGAGGTCTGGGAAAACCTGACCCGGGGCGACGCCGAATGGCACGGCAAGCTGGCCGATTGCGCCGATGTCGAATTCAGCGACATGAGCATCATGCTCATCCGTACCCTGGCCCCCATGGCCAGCCAGATCGAACCGCCGCCGACAGCGGCAGGAGGAGAGGCATGAGGGAGCTCACCCCGCAGCGGACCAGGTCGGCGGTCGTCATCGCCGGCCACGGCAGCCGCGACCCCGATTCCCTGCGCGAATTCGAGGCGCTGGTAGAACTGGTGCGCCAGCGCGCCCAGGGGCGCATCGTGCGCCACGGCTATCTGGAATTCGCCGCCCCCACCATTGCCGAGGCCGCCGCCGCCTGCGTGGCCGAGGGGGCCACCGAGGTGTCCGTGGTGCCCGGCGTGCTGCTGGGCGCACGCCATGCCAAGAACGACATGCCGGCCGAACTGCTGGCCCTGGCGCGGGATTACCCGCAGGTGGATTTCCACTTCGGCGCGCCGATGGACCTGCATCCGTTGCTGCTGCAACTGGTGCAGCAACGGGTGGTGGAGGCCGAGGCCACCTCCGAGGAAATCATCCACCGCCAGGACAGTTGCCTGGTGCTGGTCGGCCGTGGCACCACGGACCCCGACGCCAATGGCGAGATCGCCAAGCTGGCCCGCATGGTGCAGGAAGGGATGGGCTTCGGCGGCGTCAAGGTCTGCTTCTCGGGCACGGCCACACCGCTAGTGCGCGAAGGCCTGTCGCTGGCCGCCGGCCAGGGCTGGCAGCGCCTGGTAGTGCTGCCGTTCTTCCTCTTCGATGGCGTGCTGCTCAAGCGCATCTATGCCGCCGCCGACGAACAGGCCGCGCGCGAGCCCGGCGTGGAAGTGCTCAAGGCCGCCTACCTGGGCGTGCACGCCCATGTGGCCGATGTCATGCTGGAGCGCGCCCGCGAGGCCGTCGAAGGCCGCGCCGCAATGAACTGCACCCTGTGCAAGTACCGCGTGCAGATCGTCGGTTTCGAACAGCAAGTCGGCGAGCCGCAGCGCGCCCATCATCTGCAGGTGCGTGATCTGACTGCCCGCGCCCAGTCGGCGGCGATACCGGCGCGCACCGCGCCCTACGTGCCGCATCCCATCGAGGCCGAGAGCATGGATATCATCCAGGCCGGGCGCGACTGGAGCGGCTTCCCGCCGGAGCACCTGACCGTGCTGCAGCGCCTGGTGCATACCAGCGGTGACTTCGCCGTGGCCGATGAAATCTATTTCTCGACCGGTGCCGCCCAGGCCGGCATGAGAGCCCTGTTGCGCTGCAAGCGCGTGGTCACCGATGTGACCATGGTGCAGACCGGCTTGAAGCGCGCCGTGCTGGAACAGCTGGGCGTGGAGACCTGGTGCGGCGTGCATGATCCCGAGTCACACCTGATGGCCCAGAACCTGGGCATGACCCGCTCGGCGGCCGGCATCCGGCGCGCCTGGCAGAAGTTCGGCAACGATATCGTGCTGGCCATCGGCGACGCGCCCACCGCCATCACCGAAGCCGTGCGCCTGATCCGCGAACACGGCTGGCGCCCGCAACTGGTGATCGGTCTGCCGGTCGGCTTTGTCGGCACCCGCGAAAGCAAGGACGAGCTGCGCCGCTGCCTGCAGGTGCCGCGCATCACCAACAGCGGCACCCGGGGCGGCTCGCCCTGGGCCGCCAGCGTGGTCAATGCCCTGATGATCGATGCCATCGCCTGGCTGGTGCAGCAGGAAGCACAAGTCGAAGGCGTGCAGTGATGGACCACCCGGGCGAACTGCAACGCGCCGAATACGACCTGGCCGTGCTCGCCCCCAATGGTCTGCGACGTGGTCGCAGCACCGGCAGTTGCGCCACGGCGGCGGTGCGCGCCGCGCTCTATCGCCTGCTGGGCGGCGTGACGCTGCAACAGACCGACGTCAGCCTGCCCGATGGCCGGCATTACCTGTGTGTGCCGGTCAAGGCGGTGCGCATGGTGGAAGAGGGCATGGCCGAAGCCGAAGTCCTCAAGGACGGCGGCGACGATCCCGACAACACCCATGGCGCTACCATCGTCGCCCAGGTGCGGCGCAATGCGCTCGGCGAAGTCCGCTTCTTCGCCGGCGAAGGCGTAGGCACGGCCACCATGCCCGGCCTGCGCGTGGCCGTCGGCGAGCCCGCCATCAACCCGGTGCCGCGTGCCATGATGCGCACTGCCGTCGCCGAGGTATGGCAGGAACTGCAACCCGGCCCGGCCGAAATGCCCGGCTTCGACCTGCACATCGGCTGCCGCGAAGGCCGGGCCATCGCGCCCAAGACCTTCAATCCCAAGCTGGGCATCGTGGGTGGCATCTCGATCCTGGGGACTTCGGGCATCGTCGAACCGATGTCGATGGCCTCCTGGATCGCCTCCATCGAGGTCTATATCCGCGTGGCGCTGGCAGCCTGCACGCCCGGTGACGATGAGGGGGATGCCGTGGCCTACCTGCCGGGCAAGATCGGTCGCGTCTTCGTGGCGCAGACCCTGGGCCTGCCCGACAAGCGCAGCGTGCAGATCGCCAATTTCCTCGGTGATGCGCTGGACTTCACGCAGCAGGCCCTGAGCGAAGAGGGCCGCAGGCTGCCGCTGCTGTGGCTGGCCGGCCATCCCGGCAAGCTGGCCAAGGTGTTGGATGGCGTGTGGGACACCCACTCCAGCAAGAGCAACATGGCCATGCAGGGCGTGGCCCGCGTGGCGCAAGAAATGAACGCGGCAGGCGAGGGCGAGCTGTTCCCCCCCGCGCTGTTGCAGCAGATGAAGGAAGCCAATACGGTGGAAGCAATCATAGAGCTGGTCCGCCAGCAGGATGCCGCGCTCTCGCGCCGCCTCTGGAGCGGGATCGAGACCCGCATCGCCGCGCTGGCGCAGGCCCGCGTACCTGCGGTCTCGCGCATCGAAGTGCGTCTGTTCGACCTCGACGGTCGTCATCTGGGAGCGCTGGCATGACGGATCCCAAGACCGGCCCCGGCCGCCTGACCGGCATCGGCGTCGGCCCCGGCCCGGCTGGCTACCTGCCGCTGGCGGCGCTGGCCGCATTGCGCAGCGCCGACCTGATCTACATTCCCCGGGCGCGTGGCGCCGACCTGTCGGTCGCCCTGCAATGCCTGGAAGGCGTGGAGTTCGACCGCAGCCGCCTGCGCGAGATCGAGTTCAACATGGACCCCGACCGCCAGGTCCTGCAAGAACACTACGCCCAGCTGGGCCAGCAGCTGGCGGCACAACTGCGCGCCGGTCAGCGACTGGTGTACCTCACCATCGGCGATGCGCTGACCTACTCGACCTATGGCTATGTGCTGGCGGCCGTGCGCGACCTCTATCCGCAATGTGACTGTGTCACCTTGCCCGGCATCACCAGTTACGCGGCCGCTGCCGCGGCGCTGGAATGGCCGCTGGGCGTGGGCAAGGAACGCACCCTGATCCTGCCCTGCCCGGAAGACGCCGCCACCCTGCGTGCCGAGATCGAGAGCCACGACATCGTCGTGCTGATGAAGGTCGGCGCGCGCCTGCCGTGGGTCCTGGACCTGCTGCGTGAAATGGACATCGCCCGACACTGCGGCTTTGCCCGCCGCATCGGCCTGGAAGGCGAGGTACTGGCCAGCGACCTGAGTACGCTCGATGCGGCCGAGGCCAGCGGCTACCTGGCCGTGCTGCTGATCCGCAAGTCCGCGCAGGCGCAGCGCCATCGCCCGCCCGCATCATTGAAAGGAAGTGCATGAAAGTCTATTTCGTCGGCGCCGGCCCCGGTGCGGCCGACCTCATCACCCTGCGCGGTGCGCGCCTGCTGGGCCAGGTGCAGATGGTGCTGTATGCCGGTTCGCTGGTGCCCACCGCCTTGCTGGAACATTGTCGCGCCGATGCCGAGATCATCGACACCGCCGCGCTCGACCTGGAACAGCAACAGGCCTGCTATGAACGCGCCCGGGAGCAGGGCATCGACGTCGTGCGCCTGCATTCCGGCGACCCCGCCATCTATGGCGCCACCGCCGAACAGATGCGCCGCCTCGACGCGCTGGGCATCGCCTACGAGGTGGTGCCGGGGGTGTCCTCCTTCACGGCAGCCGCCGCTGCGGTCTCGGCCGAGCTGACCAAGCCCGAGGTATCGCAGAGCGTGATCCTGACCCGCGTCTCCGGCCGCGCGTCGGCCGTGCCGGAATCCGAATCGATCGCCTCCCTGGCCGCGCATCGCGCCACGATGTGCATCTTCCTCTCCGGCCCGCACCTGAAGAAGATCGTCACCGACCTGCTGCTGCACTATCCGCCCGAGACCCCGGTGACCCTGGTCTATCGCGCCACCTGGCCCGAGCAGCGCGTCTACCAGGGACAACTGGATCGCGTGCTGGAAGAGAACAAGCGCGGTGAATGGAACCTGACCACCATGATGCTGGTGGGCGCGGCGCTGGACAAGGCGCAGGTGGCCGAGTCCAGCCTCTATTCCAAGGACTTCACGCATCTGTTCCGCGTGGTGAAGAAGAACAAGGACGCCGCATGAACCCGCCGGTCGCCCTGCCTGAACTCGGCCTGTGGCCGGTGCGCGTCGAAGCCGCGCCGCTGGCCATGTACCTGCAGGACAGGCTGGGTGGCCAGTTGTACCAGCCCTGGCTCAATAGCGAGGCAGGCACATCGCAGTCGCAGCGCCAGCAGTTCGCGCTGGCCTACCGGCGCCATCGCCAGTGGATCATGATCGGTGCCACCGGCATCGCCGTGCGTTTCCTCGACGGCCTGCCGCAGGACAAGCACAGCGACCCGGCCGTGGTGGTGGTGGATGAAGCGGCCCGCTTCGCCATCTCGATGCTGGCTGGCCACGAGGGTGGGGCCAACAGCCTGGCCTATCGGGTGGCGCAGCTGACGGGCGCGCAGCCGGTCGTGACCACCGCCACCGAAGCCGTCAAGCCGCTGGTGCTGGGCATAGGCTGCCGCAAGCTGGTCTCGGTCGAGCAGATCGGCGCGGCCGTCGCGCAGGCGCTGCAGCAATGTCCCGGCGCCACACTGGCCCAGGTGCGCGAAGTCGCCACCATCGACCTCAAGGCCGAGGAGCCCGGCCTGCTGGCCTTCTGCGCCACCCATGGTTTGCCGCTGCGGGTGATCACCCGCGAGCAGATCGCCCAGCGCGCCTGGGTGAGCAAGCCCTCGGAGTGGGTGCGGCAGAACATCGGCGTGGACGGCGTGTGCGAACCGGCAGCGCTCATCGCCAGCCCGCGTGGCCGCCTGCTGCTGGGCAAGACGGCGCTGGATGGGGTGACGGTGGCCATCGTGGATGATGGCGAGGGCTGGCGCAGTTTCATTGAAAATTTGCATGATCCAGCTTAGGGATGAATTCCATACCGTTCGGACTGAGTAGGCCCTGCAGGGCCGTATCGAAGGCGCGTCTTCGATACGCGGCTTCGCCGCGACTCAGTCCGAACGGGCATGAGAAAGAACGGGCATGAGAAGTTTTGGTAGTCGTCGCTCAATTTTTTGCGGGAAAACAGGATGGAAGCAGTCAAGAAAAAAGGCGTATTGAACCTGGTCTCGGTCGGCCCCGGTTTCGAAGAGATGATCATCCCGCGTGCCATCGAGGCCTTGCGCGAGAGCGAGGTCATCGTCGCCTACGAGTTGTACTTGCGCTGGATCGCCGCGCACATCGAGGGCAAGGAAATCCACACCCCGCCGCTGACGCAGGAGCGCGAGCGCGCCCTGCTGGCCATCGAACAGGCCCGCGCCGGGCGCCGGGTGGCGCTCATCTCCAGCGGCGACATCGGCATCTACGCCATGGCCGCACTGGCCTTCGACGACATGCGCGAGGACGACACCTTTGAAGTCAACGTCATCCCCGGCGTGACCTCTGCCAATGCCTGTGCATCGCTCCTGGGGTCGCCGCTATCGCACGACTTCGCCACGCTGTCGCTGTCCAACCTGCTATGCCCGTGGTCATGGATCGAACAGCGCGCCAGCCACATCGCCCAGGCCGACCTGGCCTGCGTGCTCTACAACGTGCAGAGCGCCGGTCGGCAGGAGGGCGTCTATCGCATCCTGCAACTGATGCTGCAGCACAAGGCCCCGCATACCCTGTGCGGCGTGGTGCGCAATGCCTACCGCCCGGGCCAGCAGGTCTCCATCCATCGCCTGAATGAATTGCCGGGCCTGCAGTTCGACATGCTGACCTCGATCGTCATCGGCAACCGCTTCACCCAGCGCAAGCGCGACTGGATTTTCACCCCGCGTGGCTACAACGACTGGAGCGAAGAGTCGCAAGCCCAGGCGGCCGCTCACTTGCCGCCGCAGGCGGTGTGGGTGTTCGCCGGCACCAGCGACGGCAATGCGCTGGCCGCCGAGCTGGCCGGGCAGGGCCGCAGTGTCGTTGTCTCCACCGCCACCGAGTATGGCGGCCAGCTGGCGCGCGGCGATTGCCCGGGCGTGTTCGTCTGGTCCGGTCGCCAGGGCGTGGAGGCGCGTCGCCAGGCCCTGCGCGACAGCCAGGCCCGGGTGCTGGTGGATGCCACCCATCCCTTTGCGGTGCAGATGTCGCAGCAACTGATGTCGCTGGCGCAGGAGTTGGGCATTCCCTACCTGCGCTATGAGCGCCCCAGCGAGATCGCCGCCGATGATCCCAATGCCTGCACCGACATGCAGGAGGCCGCCGCCCGGGCCATTGCCATGGGGCGCCGCATCTTCCTGGCCACCGGCTCCAAGGACCTGGCAACCTTCCTGCAGGCCAGCGGCGCGCAGGAGCGCCAATGGTTCGCCCGCGTCACGGCCGATCCCGATTTCCTGCGTCGCGCCCTGGAACTGGGCCTGCCGCGTGCGCAGCTGTGCGCCATGCAGGGGCCGTTCTCGCAAGCCTTCAACGAAGCACTGTGGCGCGACTGGGGCATCGATTGCGTGGTCACCAAGGACTCCGGCGAGGCCGGCGGCTATCGGGCCAAGGTCGAGGCAGCGCGGGCCCTGGGCATCCCGCTGCTGACGGTGCGCCGTCCGTGCCTGGACTACCCGCTGGTGGCCCATGATTTCGCCGAAGTCCATGCCCGCCTGGCGGCACTGGCGGGAGCCTGACGATGAGCGCCGCATCGGCTCCAGCATTGGCTACTGCCATGCCGCCCATCCCGGTGACCGTGGTCACCGGCTTCCTCGGGGCCGGCAAGACCACGCTGCTGCGCGCCCTGGTGCAGCGCCGCCAGTCGCGCCGGCTGGCCTTGCTGATCAATGAATTCGGTGAAGTCGCCATCGACGGCGACCTGCTGCGCGCCGAGGGCGATGGCCAGGGTCAGGTGCAGATCCAGGACTTTGCCCATGGCCTGATCGCCTATGGTGACGACGAGCAGTTCGTGCCGGCCATGCTGGCGCTGGCCGCCCGCCGTGCGCAGATCGACCATGTGCTGATCGAAACCTCCGGCCTGGCCCTGCCCAGCGCCGTGATGGAGGTGCTGCAGTCGCCCGAGCTGGCGCCGCACTTCGTGCTGGACGCCACCCTGGCCGTGGTCGATACCCCGTTGCTGCTGGAAGAGGCATTCGCCAGTGGCGACGTCGTACGCGATGCCACCGCCAGCCTGTTCCGCCAGCAACTGGAATGCGCCGACGTGGTGGTCCTCAACAAGATCGACGGCATGGACGAAGCGCCCTTGCTGCAGGCCGAAGCGACCGTGCGCGCACTGGCGCCCAATGTGCGCTTCCTGGAACTGGCCTATGGCGCCCGGCTGGATATTCGCCTGGCGCTGGGCCTGCGCCTGCACCAGGCGGGCGCGACCGTTCATCACCACTACACGCCGGTGGGCATGCCGGGCGAGCGTGCCACGGTCGCGGCCGACCAGCGCCGCTTCAACGGCCATGCCCACTCCGGCCTGGGCGCGCACAGCCACGGGCTGTCCACCCACAAGCATTTCCACGAGCAAGACCCCGGCTGGCAATCCTTCACGCTGCGCAGTACGGCGCCGCAGGACCCGGAGCGCCTGCGCCAGGCCGTGGCTGCCGCCGCCCTGGCCGAGCCCATCCTGCGCGCCAAGGGCTTCGTGCACAGCGCCGCCGGCCCGCTGCTGCTGCAGGCGGTGCGCGCGCGCGTGGTGGCTGCTACAAGCGGGCAGGGCAGTACCGCCAGCCACCATGGCAAGCACAGCGAACTGGTCTTCATCGGCTACCATCCCAGTCGCAGCAACGTCGCCCGCATCCTTGCCGAGCGCACCGGTGCCAACTGGACCTGAACGAATTTTTGGAAAGAACCCGACCGTGAAAACCGATCCCGACTCCCACAAGCGCATGACCCAGCGCCACAAGGAAGGCTTTGAAAAGAAGAAGGCTGCCGCCCAGCTGGAAAAGGGGCTGCTGATCGTCAACACCGGCACCGGCAAGGGCAAGTCCAGCGCCGCCTTCGGCATGGGCATGCGCATCCTCGGCCATGGCATGAAACTGGGCGTGGTGCAGTTCATCAAGGGCGCGCTCTACAGCGCCGAACGCGACTTCCTGGGCAGCCATGCCAATTGCGACTTCCACGTCGTCGGCGCGGGCTATACCTGGGATACCCAGGACCGCGAAGCCGACATGCGCACCGCAGCGCGCGGCTGGGCCGAGGCGGTGCGCATGATCAACGACCCCAGCTATGACATGGTGATCCTGGACGAACTCAACATCGTCCTGAAATACCAGTACCTCGATCTGGAAGAAGTGCTGCGCGTCTTTGCCGGCCGTCGCGAGATGCTGCACATCGTCGTCACCGGCCGTCACGCGCCCGAGGCGCTGATTGAACAGGCCGATCTGGTCAGCGAGATGCGCCCCGTGAAGCACCCCTACAAGGAGCAGGGCGTGAAGGCGCAGAAAGGCGTGGAATTCTGATGTCCGAACTTCATCACAGCTGCCCGGCCCTGTTCATCTCGGCCCCGGCCTCCGGCCACGGCAAGACCA
This sequence comes from Herbaspirillum sp. C7C2, assembly GCF_022627865.1. Taxonomy (NCBI): domain Bacteria; kingdom Pseudomonadati; phylum Pseudomonadota; class Betaproteobacteria; order Burkholderiales; family Oxalobacteraceae; genus Herbaspirillum; species Herbaspirillum sp. C7C2. Next base: position 165,323 of record NZ_JABXGI010000002.1, on the reverse strand, counting down.
CCATCACGGCCGCGCTGGCGCGTCTCTACCGCAGCCAGGGCAAGCGCGTACGGGTGTTCAAGACCGGCCCTGATTTCCTCGATCCCATGGTGCTGGAGCAGGCCAGCGGCCAGCCGGTGGTCAACCTCGACCTGTGGCTGGGCGGCGAAGACCACTGCCGGCGCCAGGTGGCGCTGGCCGCGGCCGAGGCCGACGTGCTGCTGGTAGAGGGCGTCATGGGCCTCTACGATGGCGAACCCAGCAGTGCCGACCTGGCCCAGTTGCTGGGCATCCCGGTGGTGGCGGTGATCAATGCGCGTGGCATGGGCCAGACCATCGGCGCGCTGGCGCAGGGCCTGCTGGCCTACCGTCCCGAACTGAAGTTTGCCGGCGTGCTGGCCAATGGCGTGGCCAGCCCACGTCATGCGCAGATGCTGCGCCAGGGCCTGCGCAACGCCCGGCCATCGGTGCCGCTGCTGACCGGCTTGCAGCGCGACATGCAGTTCGCCCTCCCGGAGCGCCACCTCGGCCTGGTGGCCGCACCCGAGATCGCCGACCTCGATGCGCGCCTGGACGCGGTGGCCGAGCGCATGTCCAGCACCTCCCTGGCCACGCTGCCGGACCCGGTGGACTTCGGCGTGCCACCCCAGGAGCGCGACTTCCCGCGCCTGCTGGCAGGCAAGACCATCGCCGTGGCGCGCGACCTGGCGTTTTCCTTCATCTACACCGCCAACCTGGAATTGCTGCAGCAGATGGGCGCCAGCCTGGCCTTCTTCTCGCCGCTGGCCGATGATCCCTTGCCGCCCTGCGATGCGGTGTGGCTGCCGGGTGGCTATCCCGAGCTCTACCTCGCCACGCTGCAGGCCGCGCAGGTCACCCAGTCCGGCCTGCGCGCGCATGCGGCCGCCGGCAAGCCGCTCTACGCCGAGTGCGGCGGCATGCTGTTCCTGCTGGACAGTATCGTCGGCCAGGACGGCAGCAGCGGCCAGATGTGTGGCGTGCTGCCCGGCCAGGCCACGGTGCAGCCACGCCTGCAGGGGCTGGGTTACCAGACCCTGAAGTTGAACCTGCCGGGCGCCGTCGGCGAGCATCTGCGCTGCCACACCTTCCACTATTCGCGCGCGGTGGTGGGCGCGCAATTCATGGCGCGGGGCGAGCGCCTGTTCGATTCTTCCGAGGGCGAGGTGGTGTATCGCCAGCAACAGGTCACCGCCAGCTACCTGCACGCCTATTTCCGCTCCGCCCCGCGTACCGTCGCGGCCCTGCTGGGAGGTGCGGTCGCATGAAGCCGGCGGCCTCGCCTCAATCGGTCTCACCCCAGCCGGCCCATCGCTATCCGCAGGAGCAGATCGACGCCCTCTATCGCGTCATCCGCGAGCGGCGCGACATGCGCCACTTCCTGCCCGACCCGGTCGAGCCGGCCCTGCTGGAACGCCTGCTGCAGGCCGCGCACCATGCGCCCAGCGTGGGTTTCATGCAGCCCTGGCGCTTCATCCGCATCGCTGATCGCGACCTGCGCCAGGCCATCCACGCACTGGTCGAGCAGGAACGCGTGGCCACCGCGCAGGCACTGGGCCAGCGCGAGGACGAGTTCATGCGCCTGAAGGTGGAAGGCATCCTGGAGTGCGGCGAAGTGCTGGTCGCCGCCCTGATGGACCACCGCGAAGCCCACGTCTTCGGCCGCCGCACGCTGCCCCAGATGGACCTGGCCTCGCTCTCCTGCGCGCTGCAGAACATGTGGCTGGCCGCTCGTGCCGAAGGGCTGGGCATGGGCTGGGTGTCGCTGTTCGATCCGCCAGCCCTGGCGCAGTTGCTGCAGATGCCGACCGGCGCCGAGCCGATGGCGGTGCTGTGCCTGGGCCACGTCCCCGCCTTCTACGAACGGCCCATGCTGGAACAGGAGCAATGGGCCACACGCCAGTCACTGGCCGATCTGGTCTACCAGGACCGTTGGCCCGCCCAGGGAGAACCGCAAGCATGAATCCCGCTTCCCGCCCGCCGCAACGCACCCTGGTGTTCGGCGGCGCCCGCTCCGGCAAGAGCGCACATGCCGAGAAACTGGCGCTGGCCGCCTGGCAGGGCGGCGCTGCCGAGATCGTCTATCTAGCCACCGCCAGCCGCCGCGCCAGCAGTGACGACGCCGAGATGCAGGCCCGCATCGACCACCACCAGCAACGCCGACTGGCCTTGGGTGGCCCATGGCGCACGGTGGAAGAACCGCTGGCCCTGGGCCAGGCCCTGCGCGAGCATAGCCGCCCCGATCGCGTGGTGCTGGTCGATTGCCTGACCGTGTGGCTAGCCAACCTGCTGTTTGCCGACGGCATTGAATTTCCTGAACGGGGGCCGATCGACCCGCCAGCGGCATTCACGCTGCAGCGGGTGGATTTCCTGCGCGCCTTGCAGGAGGTCTCCGGGCCGGTGATCATCGTCTCCAATGAAGTGGGCATGGGCATCATCCCGCAGGGCGCCATCTCGCGCTGGTTCGTGGACGAGGCCGGCCGCCTGAACCAGTCCGTGGCGGCCCTCTGCGAACGGGTGCAATGGGTCGCCGCCGGGCTGCCCCTGAGCCTGAAGGACAGCCCATGCTGAGCGGCCTGTCCTGGCCCTGGCTGGCGGTGCTGATGGCGCTGGGCGTGGCGCTCGACCTGGCCCTGGGCGAAGCGCGCCGCTGGCATCCGCTGGTCGGCTTCGGCAACCTGGCCAAAACCATCGAGCGCGTGCTCAACCAGCGCCCGGCATTGCGCCTGCGCGGCGTGCTGGCCTGGAGCCTGGCGGTGCTGCCGCCGGTGCTGTTGGCCGCCTGGCTGCTGGCGGCCGCGCCCTGGTGGCTGGCCGCCTTGCTGCATGCGGTGCTGCTGTATTTCTGCATCGGCCTGCGCAGCCTGCGCGAACATACCCTGCCGATTGCCCAGGCACTGGCCACCGGCGACCTGCCGCAGGCGCGCCGCCTGACCTCCTACATCGTCAGCCGCGACACGCGCCATTCCAGCGAGCAGGACCTGGCCAAGGCCGGCGTCGAATCGCTGCTGGAGAATGGCAACGACGCCGTCTTCGGCACGCTGTTCTGGTTCCTGGTGGCCGGTGGCCCCGGCGCCTTGCTGTTCCGCCTGGCCAATACCCTGGATGCGATGTGGGGCTACCGCACGACGCGCTTCCTGCACTTCGGCTGGGCCGCAGCACGCATCGACGATGCCTTGAACTGGCTGCCGGCACGCCTGACCGCCTTGTCCTACGCCTGGCTGGGCCAGCGGCGCCAGGCCATGGCCTGCTGGAAGGAACAGGCCCCGGCCTGGAGCAGCCCCAATGCCGGACCGGTGATGGCCGCAGGCGCCGGCGCGCTGGGCCTGGCCCTGGGCGGACCAGCGATCTATGACGGCGAACTGGAACAGCGCCCGCCACTGGGGCGCGGCCCCATGCCGCAAGGGCCGGACATCGTGCGTGCCTGGCGACTGGTGGCTATGAGCACGGCCCTATGGCTGGCCGTCATCAGCGCCGTGGCGCTGCTCTGCCTGGGAGGCCTGCATGCTTGAACACGGCGGCAACCTCAACGACGCGGCGCGCCACTACGGCCGCCCCCGCAGCCATTGGCTGGACCTGTCCACCGGCATCAATCCGAGGCCCTATCCGGCGCCTGCCATCGCCGCCGACGCCTGGCACCGCCTGCCCGAAGCCTCGCCGGCGCTGGAGCAGGCCGCCTGCGCCTACTACGGTGCGCCCCGCATGCTGGCCGTGGCCGGCACCCAGGCCGCCATCCAGGCACTGCCGCAACTGCGGCTGCGCCAGGACGGACGCCCGGCCCAGGTGGTGGTGGCCGCGCCCATCTACGCCGAACATGCGCACTGCTGGCAGCGCGCCGGCCATGCGGTGCGAGAGATTCCGTACGCCGCGCTGGACGAGGCAGTGCAGGGCGCCGCCTGCGACGTATTGGTGCTCTGCAATCCCAACAATCCCACCGGTGCAAGGGTGGCCCCGGCCCAGCTCCTGCAATGGGCCGCGCACCTGGCCGCACGCGGCGGCTGGCTGGTGGTGGACGAAGCCTTCGGCGATACATTGCCTGGCCAGAGCGTGGCCGCCCACACGGCGGCCCACACGGCCAGCTCCGGCCTGATCGTATTGCGCTCGGTGGGCAAGTTCTTTGGCCTGGCCGGCCTGCGGCTGGGCTTCGTCGCTGCCGCACCGGCGCTGCTGGATGCGCTGGCCGACTGGCTGGGACCCTGGACCATCAGCGGCCCGGCCCAGCAGATCGGCTGCGCCGCTCTCGGCGACAGCCAGTGGCAGCAGGCCACGCTGCAGCAACTGCTGGCCGCCGGCGAGCGCCTGCAGGCCCTGCTGGCCGCCCATGGCATCGCCTCCCATGGCACGGCGTTGTTCCAGTGGTGGCCGGAACCGCAGGCCGTGGTGTTCCATGAAACCATGGCGCAAGAGGGCATCTGGGTGCGCCTCTTCACCCGTGGTGCCGGTGGCATCCGCCTTGGCCTGCCGCCTGACGAAGCCGGTTGGGAGCGGCTGCAACAAGCCCTGCATAGATGGAGCCGACGTGGCTGATTTCCCCTTCCACACCCTGATGATCCAGGGCACCACCTCGGACGCCGGCAAGAGCACCCTGGCTGCCGCCCTGTGCCGACTGCTGAAGAAGGACGGCATCGCCGTGGCCCCGTTCAAGCCGCAGAACATGGCCCTGAACAGCGCCGTCACCGCCGACGGCGGCGAGATCGGCCGCGCCCAGGCCCTGCAGGCCCAGGCCGCCGGCATCGCCCCGCATACCGACATGAACCCGGTCCTGCTCAAGCCCTCCAGCGACACCGGCGCCCAGGTCATCGTGCACGGCAAGGTGCGCGCCGACATGAACGCCCGCGACTACCACCGCTACAAGACCGAGGCCATGCAGGCCGTGCTGCAATCCTATGCCCGCCTGCGCGCGCAATATGCCTGCGTCATCGTCGAAGGCGCCGGCAGCCCGGCCGAGATCAACCTGCGCGCCCGCGACATCGCCAACATGGGCTTTGCCGAAGCGGTCGATTGCCCGGTCATCATCGTGGCCGACATCGACCGTGGCGGTGTCTTCGCACACCTGACCGGCACCCTCGATTGCCTCTCCGAGAGCGAGCGCGAGCGCGTGGTCGGCTTCGTCATCAACCGTTTCCGGGGCGACATCAGCCTCCTGCAAGGCGGGCTGGACTGGCTGGAGCAACGTACCGGCAAGCCGGTCCTGGCGGTGCTGCCCTACCTGCACGGCCTGCAGCTGGACGCCGAAGATGCGGTCGCCGCCACGCAAGAGCACAAGGGCGACTTCCGCGTGGTGGTACCGGTCTTCCCGCGCATCAGCAACCACACCGACTTCGACGCGCTGCGCGCCCATCCCGACCTCGACCTGCGCTTCATCGGCCCCGGCCAGCCGATTCCCCCGGCCGACCTCATCATCCTGCCCGGCAGCAAGAACACCCGGGGCGACCTGCAATGGCTGCGCCAGCATGGCTGGACCGAAGCCATCACCCGCCACCTGCGCTATGGCGGCAAGCTCATCGGCATCTGCGGCGGTTTCCAGATGATGGGCGAGCGCATCGACGACCCGCATGGCGTGGAAGGTACCCCCGGCAGCAGCGCCGGCCTGGATCTGCTCGCCATGCACACCGAGCTGACGCAGGAAAAGCGCCTGCTGCAGGTCAGCGGCCACTGTAACTTCGGCAACTTCGGCAACTTCGGCCAGGACACCGCCAGCGTGCGCGGCTACGAGATCCACATGGGCGTCTCACACGGTGCCGCGCTGGAGCGACCGGCCTTTGTCATCGAAGAGCGGGGCGAGGGCGCGCAATCGGCCGATGGCCAATTGCTGGGCAGTTACCTGCACGGCATGTTCGACCATCCGCAGGCACTGGCCGCCTTGCTGGCGTGGGCCGGCCTCAAGGGCGCCGCCGCGCTGGACCTGGACGCCCTGCGCGAAGCCAGTCTGGAGCGCCTGGCCGAGGCCACCCGGCCTCTCTACGACGCCTTGCGCGGACTCTCCACGCGCTTTGGCCGCGACTGAACCATGAAAAGAAAATCCCGGCCTTGCGGGCCGGGATGCTGGTGGTAGGGGAGGTTGGCGGAACCTGCTTCAGGCCAGGGCTTCCTTGGCGGCTTCTTCCGGGGTCAGGCCGTCGTAGAACAGATCGGTGAACCACTCCACCTGTTCTTCGATGTGCTCCTGCGCCTGGTCCAGCGTGGCGCCGCCCTTGACCAGGAATTGCTCGACTTCGGTACACCATTGGATCAGGGCTTCGGTTTCCGGGTCCAGTTTCTCTTTCTTGGGCATGATGACTCCTTGCTTCGGTGATGATGGGCGTAAGTGCCCTGTGCAAGGATAGGGCAAACCGGCCTGGTCTGCCCGGGTTTATGCTGACCGGCTCATTGCAGCAACTGACTCCCCCCTCCCGCCGCCACGCTACTGGCCAGCACCGCCGCCGCCGAGCGCGTTTCCACGCCCAGTTTCACGAAGATGTGTTCCAGGTGCTTGTTCACCGTGCGCGGGCTCATGCCGAGGATGTCGGCGATGTCGCGGTTGGTCTTGCCCTTGCCCAGCCACAGCAGGACGTCGCTCTCGCGCGGGGTGAGCCGGCAGGCTTCCAGCGAGGCGGGTAGCACCGGGCCGTCTTCCGGCCGTGCCAGCGCGGCGGCGGCGCCGGTCTTTTCTTCCAGCAGCAGGCTGGCGCCATGCCCCTGGCCGGGGCCGCACAGGGTGATGTGCAGTTCGCCCTGATCCAGACGCACCACCAGCGGCGGCAACTGGTCCAGGTTCTCGCCCTGGCGCTGGCGCACCAGTTGTTCGTTCAGCCACACCTGCAGTGCTGCCGGCAGCCGCTGGCTGCCCGGTGCGGGGGCGCCGAAATACTTCTCCAGCCATTGCGAGGCCTTGCTGGTCTGCCAGGTCGGCAAGCCGTTGCCGCCCAGGACGATCACCGCGTGCGCGGCCTGTTCCAGGACCCCGCGCGCCTGCGACATCATGCGCCCGGTGCGGATGTGGGCGCCGATGCGGGCCACCACTTCCTGCGGGCGGATCGGCTTGGTCACGTAGTCGATGCCGCCGACCTCGAAGCCGCGCACCACATGTTCGGTCTCTGACAGGCCGGTCATGAAGACCACCGGTACGTGATTGACCTGCCGCAGTTGCTTGATGCGACGGCAGGTCTCGAAGCCGTCGATGCCGGGCATCATGGCGTCCAGCAGGATCAGGTCGGGCGTGATGTGATCCAGCCGCTGCAGCGCCGAGAGACCATCGGTGGCGACCAGCACGATGTGGCCGCTTTCGTCGAGGGCGTCGGACAACATGGCCAGGTTGTCGGGCATGTCATCGACGATCAGGACGACTTGCCTATCGAACGTCGTTGAGATCATGGTGGATCAGCTCCTTGATGCGGGTGACATATTCGTTGAGTCGGAATTGCCTGACCAGTTGCCGCAGCTCCGTGGTGAAGGGCAGGTAGGCCGGGTTCTGGCGGTCCATGGCGTCCAGCTGGCGCAGGATTTCCTTGGCATAGCCGATGCTGCCCAGTTGCAGCAGGGCGGCCAGCCTGTCCTGGCCCGGCACCAGCATCAGTGGCTTGGCTGTGGTAGCTGTGGTGGGTGGAGTGGTGGCGGAGGCGGAGGCGATGCCCGGCGCCACCCAGTCCAGTTGCAGGTGCTGCCGAATCTTGCCCAACAGTTCGTTGTACGACACCGGCTTGACCAGGAAGTCGTTGACCAGTGGCGCGCCGTTGCGTTCGTGCAGGTTCTCGAAGGCATTGGCCGAGACCAGCAGGACGGGCAGCTGCGTCAGGCCCCGCGCGCGGATGGCGCGGGCCACGCTCCAGCCATCCATCTGCGGCATGGCGATGTCGAGCAGGATCAGGTCCGGCACCTCGTGCGCCAGTCTTTCCATGCAGGCCAGGCCGCTGTCGGCCTCGCTGACCGCAAAGCCCAGCGGGGCCAGCATGTCCTTCAACAGGCGCCGTTGCGAGGCCTGGTCGTCCACCACCAGGATATGGCGCGAGGGGCCGGCGTAGCCGGACATCTGGTCTTCCAGTTGTAGCCGGGGGCGCGGCACATGCACCTCCGGCAGGTAGAGCTTGAGCTGGAAGCTGCTGCCGCTGCCGACCGTGCTCTGCACGCTCAGTTCGCCCCCCATGATGTGCACCAGCATGCGGCTGATGGCCAGGCCGAGCCCGGTGCCGATGTCTTCGCGCAGGCTGGCCGCGTTGCTCCGTTCGAAGGGCAGGAAGATGCGCTCCAGGTCGTCGTCGGCGATGCCGATGCCGGTATCGACCACCTCGAACCAGGCAATCTCGCGGGCATAGCGTACCTTCAGGGTGACCCCGCCACGGTCGGTGAACTTGACGGCATTGCCCAGCAGGTTGATGAGGATCTGCCGCAGCCGCTTCTGGTCGGCATGCACGATGTGCGGCAGGCGGCCGGTCTTTTCGAAGCGGAACTGCAGGCCCTTCTGTTCGGCCTGCGGCGCGAACATGCCCACGATCTGTTCCAGGAAGGCTTCCAGCGCCAGTTCGTCGGAGGCCAGGCGCATCTTGCCGGCTTCGATCTTGGCGATGTCCAGCAGGCCGTCGATCAGGCTCAGCAAGTGTTCGCCACTGCGGCGGATGATGGCGATGGCTTCCTTGCGGGCCGGCGGAATGGTGGCGTCCACGTGCAGGATCTGGGCATAGCCGAGGATGCTGTTCAAGGGCGTGCGCAGTTCGTGGCTCATGCCGGCCACGAAGCGGCTCTTGGCCAGGTTGGCTGATTCGGCGGCTTCCTTGGCGCGCTGCAGTTCGGCGTCGGTCTGCTTGTGGGCCTCGATTTCCTGTAGCAGCAAGTTGGTCTGGCGTTCCGATTCTTCCTGCGCGACGGCGCGGCTTTCGTTGGTCAGCACCAGCCACCAGGCCCCCACGCCGACCACCACCAGCAACAGACAGAACAGCTTGATGAAGACACCCCGCAGCGAGTCGGGCGCGGCCAGCGTGAGGCCGGAGAGGTCGGCCATCTGCTGGAAGTACAGCATCCACAGCACGATGGCCAGGCCAGCGGCCAGGAGACCGAAGACGCTCAGGTAATGGCCGATGCGGGTATTGAGCTTGAGCGCGAAGCGCGCCGGGATCAACTGGCGCAGGGTGTGCAGGATCTGGTTGGGCAGCCGCGCGCGCGGGGTCTTGCAGCGGTCCTTGCAACGCGCATCGAGTGAACAGCACAGCGAGCAGATGGCGCCCTGGTAGGCCGGGCAGTGCGCCATGTCCGGGGTTTCGAAGGCATTGCCGCAGATGACGCAGTCCAGTACCGAGGGGCTGTGGCCGGGCGTGTAGGGGCGATAGCTCTGTTCGGACAAGGTATCGCGGCGGGCGATGTAGTAGCGGCTGCCGGTGGCCACCGCGATCAAGGGCGCGCTCACCAGAGCCGTCCCCAGCGCGATGAACGGGGAGAGTGCTGCCACCGTCTTGCCCAGCACGCCGGACATGGCCAGCGTGGAGAGCAGGGTGGCGATCACCATCGAACCCACACCGACCGGGTTGACGTCGTACAGGTGGGCGCGCTTGAACTCGATATGCGCCGGGCTCAAGCGCAGCGGCTTGTTGATCACCAGGTCGGCCACTACCGCGCCGATCCAGGAGATGGCCACCAGGCTGTAGAGCGCCAGCACGTGTTCCAGCGCATTGAACACGCCCAGCTCCATCAGCAGCACCGCGATCAGGACATTGAACACCAGCCACACCACCCGGCCCGGGTGGCTGTGGGTCAGGCGGGCAAAGAAATTGGACCAGGCCAGCGAACCGGCATAGGCATTGGTGACATTGATCTTGATCTGCGACACCACCACGAACAGCACCACCGCCCCCAGCGCCAGGGCCGGATTGCCGAACACGTACTGGTAACCGATCAGGTACATCTGGGTCGGTTCCACGGCGCGCGCCATCGGCACCTCGTGCTGGATGGCAAGGAAGGCCAGCAGCGCGCCACCCAGCATCTTGGCGCCGCCCAGCAGAATCCAGCCGGGGCCGGCCAGCAGCAGGGCGCTCCACCAGCGGCCGCGATTGGCGGCGGTCTTTTTCGGCAGGAAGCGCAGGAAGTCGACCTGCTCGCCGATCTGGGCGATCAGCGAAAAGGCCACCGTCGCCGCCGCGCCGAACAGCAGCAGGTTGAAGGAGCTACCTTCCTCGGCGCGACCGGCAAAGCTCATCAGGTTGCGCAGGGCGTCGGGCTCCTTGTACAGCACGCACAGATAGGGCAATACCAGCAGCACCAGCCACAGCGGCTGGGTCCACATCTGCAGGCGGTTGATGAGGGTGATGCCGTAGGCCACCATGGGGATGATGATCAGCGAACAGAGTACGTAGCCATACACCAGCGGCAGGCCGAAATAGATCTCGATGGCCTGGGCCATGATGGCCGCTTCCAGCGCGAAGAAGATGAAGGTGAAGCTGGCATAGATCAGCGAGGTGATGGTCGAGCCGATATAGCCGAAACCGGCGCCGCGCGTGAGCAGGTCCATGTCCACCCCGTAGCGCGCCGCGTAGTAGCTGATCGGCAGGCCGGTCAGGAAGAACAGCACCACCACGCAGACGATGGCCCAGAAGGCATTGGTGAAGCCGTAGCTGAGGGTGATGGCGCCGCTGATGGCTTCCAGCGCCAAAAACGAGGTCGCGCCCAGGGCCGTGTTGGCCAGGCGGAATTCGGACCAGCGGCGAAACGACAGCGGCGTATAGCGCAGTGCGTAATCTTCCAGGGTCTCGTTGGCGACCCAGGTGTTGTAGTCGCGGCGGACCTTGACGATGCGTTGTGTGGCGGGATGGGTCACGTTGGCTCGGGGGGAAGTCAGGTCATCTCGTCAGGTCCTGGGCTGCCGGACCGCTCGCGTTCAGGCGCAAGCAATTTTCAAACCATTTGGACGGTGAGGGCATACGTCAAATGACGTATGTGCGCTGCCGCATTCCACGGGAATTCACCAAAACACAGCAGACCCGTAGCAGGTATTGCCACCCCGGCAAGAGCATCGCCACGCTCGCCGCCATTTGCCTGCACCAACAACAGGCAGCAGGCGGGCAAAAGCTGTGCAGGCGGGCGGCCGGCCGCGGCCGGGAGCTTACGTCAAACAACGTATTGTTGCGCTGCACCGCCGATCCTATTCTGCCTCCCAGAACGAAGGGCAGGGCCAGCGCAGCTAAAGGCGGGCTTGAAGGAATATTCATATCTGTCAGGAGACTTTTTCCTGAATGCCACGCCAGTGGCGGGCCTTTCCCTCGTTTGTTCACTTTTCCGTTTTTTACCGGCTTTTTTTTCTGCACGACGCCACGTTTGCCCGGCCGGCATCCAACAACAACGACCGAAAGGAGTACCGCATGTCGCATTCCTCGTCTTCCAATCCGCCCTCGCTGCCGCGCCGCAAGGTCCTCATGGGCCTGGCCGCCGGTGCTGCCGCAGCCGCCCTGCCGGGCATGGCCTCGGCCCAGCAGTATCCGACCGCCAAGGTCAATACCACCAAGTTGGCCATCACCGACACCGAGGTCACCGTGGGCCAGCTGCACTCGGCCACCGGCACCATGGCCATCAGCGAGACCGGGTCGATCCAGGCCGAGCGCCTGGCCATCGACCAGATCAATGCCATGGGCGGCATCCTCGGTCGCAAGATCAAGATCATCCAGGAAGACGGCGCCAGCGACTGGCCGACCTTCGCCGAAAAGGCCAAGAAGCTGCTGGAGAACGACCGCGTGGCGGCCGTCTTCGGCTGCTGGACCTCGGCCTCGCGCAAGGCGGTGCTGCCGGTGTTCGAGAAGGACAACGGCCTGCTCTACTACCCGACCTTCTACGAAGGCCTGGAGCAGTCCAAGAACGTCTTCTATACCGGGCAGGAGGCGACGCAACAGGTGCTGGCGGGCCTGAACTGGGTGGCCAAGGAAAAGAAGGCCAAGACCTTCTTCCTGGTCGGCTCGGACTACATCTGGCCGCGCACCTCCAACAAGATCGCCCGCAAGCACATCGAGAACGTGCTCAAGGGCTCGGTGGTGGGCGAGGAATACTATCCGCTGGGCAATACCCAGTTCGGCTCGCTGATCAACAAGATCAAGCTGAAGAAACCCGACGTCATCTTCGCCGACGTGGTGGGCGGCTCCAACGTCGCCTTCTACAAGCAGTTGAAGGCGGCCGGCGTCACCGCCAAGACCCAGAACCTGCTGACCATCTCGGTCACCGAAGATGAAATGCTGGGCATTGGCGGCGAGAACGTGGAGGGCTTCTTCGCTTCCATGAAGTATTTCCAGAGCCTGGACAACGCCAACAACAAGAAATTCGTGGCCGAATTCAAGGCCAAGTTCGGCGCCAATTCGGTCATCGGCGACGTCACCCAGGCCGCCTACCTCGGCCCCTGGTTGTGGAAGGCGGCGGTGGAGAAGGCCGGCAGCTTCGACGTCGACAAGGTGGTGGCCGCCTCCCCGGGCATCGAACTCAAGACCGCGCCGGAAGGCTACGTCAAGGTCCACGAGAACCACCACCTGTGGAGCAAGACCCGCATCGGCGAAGCGCAGAAGGATGGCCAGTTCAAAGTGGTCTATGAGTCCGACCTGATCGAACCGAATCCCTTCCCCAAGGGTTACCAGTAAGCAGTAGGCGTCTCTTCACTGCGTAGCAAAGCGGCGGCGTCTGTAGTGACATGCGGGCGCTGCCGCCCCTTACCGGTCAATTCGGTCAATTCATCCTTGCCCATCGGGAGTCAACATGGTTTCTCTATCCGAATTCGGCGCCATCTTCGCCATGCAGGGCTTCAATGGCCTCTCGGTGTTCTGCGTCCTGTTGCTGATGGCGCTGGGCCTGGCCATCATCTTCGGGCAGATGGGCGTGATCAACATGGCCCACGGTGAATTCCTCACCATCGGTGCCTACATCACCTATCTGCTGTCGCATCTCACCACCACCTATGCGCCGGCCTTGCAGCCGATCTACTTCTTCGTGGCCATCGTGCTGTCCTTCGCGGTGGCCTATGGCGTGGGCTACCTGACCGAACTGCTGCTGATCAGCCGCCTCTACAAGCGCCCGCTCGATACGCTGCTGGCCACCTGGGGCCTGTCGCTGGCGATGCAGCAGACCTTCCGCTCCATCTTCGGCGCCAAGGAAGTCAGTGCCACCCTGCCGGACTGGCTGATGGGCTCCTTCAAGCCGACCGACGCCATCGACATTCCCATCAATGGCCTGTTCATGATGGGCATCACCGTGCTGCTGACGGGGGCCATCTTCGTGCTGCTGTTCCGTTCGCGCTGGGGCCTGCAGGTGCGCGCCACGATGCAGAACCGGGTCATGAGCGGGGCGGTCGGCATCAATACCCGCAAGGTTGATCGCACCACCTTTGCGCTCGGTTGCGGGGTGGCCGGCGTGGCCGGGGCGGCCTTCACCACCATCGGTTCCACCGGTCCCACCAGCGGTTCGCTGTACATCGTCGATACCTTCCTGGTGGTGGTCTTCGGCGGCGCGCAAAGCCTGATCGGCACCATCGCCTCGGCCTTCTCGATTGCCCAGACGCAGTCCACGGCGGAGTTCTTCCTGACCGGTTCCATGGCCAAGGTGCTCACGCTCTCGGCAGTGATCCTGATCCTGATGCTGCGTCCGCAGGGCCTGTTCTCGGCCAAGGTGCGCAAGTGATGGCCGGCTTCTCTTTCTCCAACAACCCGTGCGAGGTCCGATGATGCATGCAGCCTATGAAAAACTGTTGGGCGGGCGCTCCGGGGCGGTGGGCCTGCTGGTGATGGCGGTGCTGTTGCTGGTGGTGTTTCCGCTGACGCTGGACATGTTCCGCCTCAATCTTGTGGGCAAGTACCTGTCCTATGCCTTCGTGGCGGTGGGCCTGGTGCTGTGCTGGGGCTATGGCGGCATCCTGAGCCTCGGCCAGGGGGTGTTCTTCGGCCTGGGCGGCTATTGCATGGCCATGTTCCTGAAACTCGAAGCCTCCGACCCCATCAGCACCAAGATCCAGTCCACGCCGGGCATTCCCGACTTCATGGACTGGAACCAGATCACCGCCTTGCCGGCCATGTGGGAGCCCTTCCACAGCTTTACCTTCACCGTGCTGGCGGTGCTGCTGGTGCCGACCATCCTGGCCATGCTGATCGGCCTGGCCATGTTCAAGCGCCGGGTGGGGGATGTGTATTTCTCCATCGTCACGCAAGCCATCGCGGCCATCCTCTCCATCCTCATCATTGGCCAGCAGGGTCTCACTGGCGGCGTCAACGGCATCACCGACCTGAAGACCCTGATGGGCTGGGACATCCGTACCGACCATGCCAAGCTGGTGCTGTACTTCGTCAATGCCGCCTTGCTGTTCGGCTGCATCCTGTTCGGCCGCTATGTGCTGGGCTCCAAGCTGGGGCGCCTGCTGGTGGCCATGCGCGACAAGGAGGAGCGGGTGCGCTTCTCGGGCTATGACGTGGCCAGCTTCAAGGTCTTCGTGTTCTGCGCGGCGGCCATGTTCTCGGCCATCGGCGGGGCCATGTTCACGCTGCAGGTGGGCTTCATGTCGCCCTCCTTCGTGGGCATCGTACCGTCCATCGAGATGGTGATCTATGCCGCTGTCGGTGGTCGCATGTCGCTGCTGGGCGCGGTGTACGGCACGCTGCTGGTGAACTTCGGCAAGACCTATTTTTCCGAGACCTTCCCCGAGCTGTGGCTGTTCCTGATGGGCGGCCTCTTCATCGCGGTGGTGATGTACTTCCCCAATGGCTTGGCCGGTCTCTGGCAGACCCAGGGCAAGCGGCTGATGGCGCGGCTGCGGGGCGAGCCCAAGCCGGCGGCGGTGGCACCAACTGTCGCCCCCGCTGCGGCCCCGACTGTCACGAATGTCGCGACGACCCGTCCATCCACCCCTGAACCCAAGCGCGACGGCATCGAGCCCGGCGCCACCCTGGAGGCCAGCAAATGAGCGAGAACCCCATCGGTTTCGAATCGGATGCCCATCCGGTCCTGGCCATCGAAGATTTGACGGTGTCCTTCGACGGTTTCAAGGCAGTGGACGGCCTCAATCTCTACGTGCAGCGCAACGAGGTGCGCGTGGTGATCGGCCCCAACGGTGCCGGCAAGACCACCGTGCTGGACCTGATCTGCGGCAAGACCCGCGCCACCTCCGGCAGCATCAAGTTCAACAGCCATGAGCTGACGAAGATGAGCGAGCACGCCATCGTGCGGGCGGGGGTGGGGCGCAAGTTCCAGACGCCGTCCATCTACGAAAACCTCAGCGTCTTCGAGAACCTGGAAATGTCCTTCCCGCGTGGCCGCAAGGTGTTCGGCGCGCTGACCTTCCAGCGCTCGCCGGACGTGGTGGCGCGGGTGGAGGCGGTGGCCGCCGAGATCTTCCTCGACCAGCAGCTGCACACCCAGGCCGACCTGCTCTCGCACGGGCAGAAGCAGTGGCTGGAGATCGGCATGCTGCTGATGCAGGAGCCCGAACTGCTGATGCTGGACGAGCCGGTGGCCGGCATGAGCGTGTCCGAGCGCGAAAAGACCGCCGAACTGCTGGGCCGCATCAGCCAGGGCCGTTCGGTGGTGGTGATCGAGCACGACATGGATTTCGTCAAGAGCATCGCCCACAAGGTGACCGTGCTGCACCAGGGAAAAATCCTGGCCGAGGGCAGCATGGAGAAGGTGCAATCCGATCCCAAGGTGATCGATGTCTATCTCGGTCACTGAACGCCTACCCAACCCGGAGCCTGCCATGTTCAAAGTCTCGCAACTCGCCTCCGGCTACGGCCAGAGCAAGGTCATCCACGACGTCGACCTGTCGGTGGCCAAGGAAGAAATCGTCGCCGTCATGGGCCGCAACGGCATGGGCAAGACCACGCTGTTCAAGACCCTGATGGGCATCCTGCCGCTGCGCGGCGGCAGCATCAGCATCGACGGCGTCGAACTGGGCGCCCTGGAAAGCCACCAGCGTGTGGAGCGCGGCGTGGCCTATGTGCCGCAGGGGCGGATGATCTTTTCGCACATGACGGTGCTGGAAAACATCCAGACCGGCCTGCCGGCTTCGGCTAAGGGCAAGGTGCCGGACGAGCTGTATTCGCTCTTCCCGGTGCTCTACGACATGCGCACCCGCAAGGGCGGCAACCTCTCCGGCGGCCAGCAGCAGCAACTGGCCATTGCGCGGGCGCTGGCCACCAATCCCCGGGTGCTGTTGCTGGATGAGCCGACCGAGGGCATCCAGCCTTCCATCATCAAGGACATCGCCAGGAGCTTGAAGGAAATCCGCAAGATTCGCGCGCTCACCATCGTGGTCTCGGAGCAGGTGTTGAGCTTCACGCTGGAGATTGCCGACCGTTTCCTGGTGATCGACAAGGGACGCTTCGTCTATGAAGACACGCGCGCCAATGTCGATGCGCCCACCATCAGCAAGTACCTGTCGGTCTGAATTCACCTGTTTGCGAGAAGGAGAAAGCCCATGAGACACGGAGACATTTCAAGCAGCAAGGATGCCGTCGGCGTGGCGGTGGTCAACTACAAGATGCCACGCCTGCATACGCGCGGCGAGGTGCTGGAAAACGCCAGGAAGATCGCCGCCATGCTGGTGGGCATGAAGCAGGGCCTGCCGGGGCTGGACCTGGTGGTGTTCCCGGAGTATTCCACCCACGGCATCATGTATGACCGCGACGAGATGTTCGAGACCGCCGCCACCATCCCGGGCGAGGAGACCGCCATCTTCTCGGAGGCCTGCCGCATCGCCGGTGTGTGGGGCGTGTTTTCGCTGACGGGTGAACGTCATGAAGAGCATCCGCGCAAGGTACCGTACAACACGCTCATCTTCATCAACGACCAGGGCGAGATCGTGCAGAAGTACCGCAAGATCATGCCCTGGACGCCCATCGAGGGCTGGTATCCGGGCGACACGACCTATGTCTGCGATGGTCCCAAGGGCTTGAAGGTGAGCCTGATCATCTGCGACGACGGCAACTATCCCGAAATCTGGCGCGACTGCGCCATGAAGGGCGCGGAACTGGTGGTGCGTTGCCAGGGCTACATGTACCCGGCCAAGGAACAGCAGATCATGGTCTCCAAGGCCATGGCCTGGATGAACAACCTCTATGTGGCGGTGGCCAATGCGGCCGGCTTCGACGGCGTGTATTCCTACTTCGGCCACTCGGCCATCGTTGGTTTCGACGGCCGCACGCTGGGCGAATGCGGCACCGAGGAAATGGGCATCCAGTATGCCGAGCTGTCCATCGGCGCCATCCGCGATGCGCGCCGCAACTGGCAATCGCAGAACCACCTCTACAAGCTGCTGCACCGGGGCTATACCGGCAAGATCAATTCGGGCGAATCACCGGCCGGCGTGGCCGAGTGCCCCTTCGATTTCTATCGCACCTGGGTCAATGACCCGCAGGCCGCCCGCGCCCAGGTCGAGGCGCTTACCCGCAACAGCGCCGGCACGCCTGAATGTCCGATGCCGGGGATTCCTACCGAACCAGCAGCTTGACAAGTCATTCGGGTTGGCAAGCTGATGTCCGTTCGGACTGAGTAGACCCGAAGGGTCGTATCGAAGCCTGTCCTGAGCTTGCCGAAGGGATGCAAATGCCGCTCGCCAACCGCTGGCGCGCCTTCGATACGCCGCGTTGCGGCTACTCAGGACGAACGGCAGCAGCAATGCACGCTGGCAACAAGTCACGAACCTATCCACCACCAAGGAGATCGCATGCAACACTTCAAGATCAAGCCCGGCGTCCCGCTGGCAGAGCAGCCTGAACTGGGCCACAACCGCTGGCACCCGGACCTGCCGTTCCTGGCCTCGGTCAAGCCCGGTGAATCCATCCTGATCGAGTCGCTGGACTTCCTGGATGCCCAGATCAAGGACACCGATGACGTCTCCGACGTCAAGAATGTCGACCTGACCCGCGCCCACCCGCTGACCGGTCCCTTCCACGTCGAAGGCGCCGAACCGGGTGACCTGCTGGTGATCGACCTGCTGGACATCAAGCCGGTGACGCCGGTCGGTTTTTCGGGCGTGTTCTCCAAGGAAAACGGCGGCGGCTTCCTGGCCGATTACTTCCCCGAGGCCGACAAGGCCATCTGGGACCTGAAGGGCCTGTACGCCACTTCGCGTCACATCCCGGGCGTGCGCATCGCCGGCCTGACCCACCCGGGCCTGATGGGCTGCCTGCCGTCGCATGAGCTGCTGGCCGAATGGAACCGCCGCGAGGCACCGCTGGCCGCCAAGGGCCTGGCCAAGCCGCCCGATCCGAGCACCGCCGTGCTGCGTGGCCTGACCGGCGCCAAGTTCGACGAGATGGCCAAGGTTGCTGCACGCACCGTGCCGCCGCGCGAGCATGGCGGCAATACCGATATCAAGGACCTGTCGGCCGGTACGCGCATCTTCTTCCCGGTGTATGTGAAGGGGGCCGGTTTCTCGATGGGTGACCTGCACTTTTCGCAGGGCGATGGCGAGATCGGCTTCTGTGGTGCCATCGAGATGGATGGCGTGAGCCACGTCGGCTTCGACCTCATCAAGGGTGGCATGGCGAAGTACAACATCACGTCGCCCATCTTCATGCCCAGCATCGTCAAGCCGCATTACGAGCAGTGGCTGACCTTCGAGGGCATCAGCGTGGAAAACGGCGTGAACTACTACCTCGACGCCACCGTGGCCTATCGCCAGGCCTGCCTCAAGGCCATCGACTACCTGACCCACTTCGGCTACACCGGCAGCCAGGCCTACATGCTGCTCACGGCTGCGCCGGTGGAAGGGCGCATCGGCGGCATCGTCGATATCCCCAACTGCGCCTGCACGGTGGCCCTGCCGACCTCGATCTTCGATCAGGACATCACGCCCAAAGGCATGTTGAACGACAAGTCCTATTGGGGGCGCAAGGGCTGACGCCTGAGGCTTCGTTGTGCGTAGTGTGTTCCCGGCCGGAGGTCTTTCCGGTCGGGTCTTTTCGGGTCGGGATTCTTCAGGAGGGGACATGCCCTTGTACGACATTCGTTGCAGCCATTGCGACGGCATCTTCGAACGACTGATTCCCCTGCAGGCCTTGCATGGCGACACCAGCTGTCCCTATTGCAATCAGCCGACGGCGGCCGCGCCCATGCTCACCGGTGGCCATGTGGGGCTGCAGGTCAGGTATCGCTGGCAACCGCGCAACGGCGCCGAACAACTGGCCGGTCAGGGGGCCACCGGCCCCGGTACCCATGCCGGGGCGGGACGCAGCAGCGTGCTGCACAACTGCAAGGGACATAGCTGCAGCATCTGTGCGACCTGATGTCGCTGCAGGCAGCGGCCCGAAGCGGGTCAGCCCAGCCAATGCGCCATCAGGATCAGCAGCGCTACCGTGGCCAGCAAGCCCAGCAGGGTGACCAGGTCGACGTCCTGCACCTGGTGGCGCCAGTGTTCGCCGCGCAGCGGCGTCAGGCGCGGGTAGCGGCCCAGCGTGACCAGCTTGAGCAGGCCGCAGCCGATGGCGTAGAAGACGGCATTGAAGGCCAGATGGCGTAGCAGGCCCAGCACCAGGCCGATGAAGGTTTCCATGGTGACGGCCTTATTCCAGCATGGCGTCCAGCCCGGCCGACAGCTCGCTGAAGGAGGGCATGGCACGCCCGGCCAGGTCGGGTGCATTTTTCACCAGCACCGGGCGCCATGCCGGGTCCACGCCCAGTTTTTTGGCCAGCGCAGCGGGATAGCTGGCCAGGGCCGTGGCGTCATCCAGCGCAAGCACCTCCACCCGGGCCGCCCAGGCACCCAGGTGGACCCAGGCGGCGGCGCGCTCCAGGCGACCTGCGGCCAGGGGATCGGGAATGCTGCGCAGGGCGGTGGTCATGGCGTCGGGGAAGTGCCAGAGGGTGGCCAGTTCGGCCGAGACATCGGCGTAGTGGAAGCCCCAGGCGGCTTTCTCCCGTTCGGCGCGGTCGGCGTCGAGCACATTGCATTGCTTGTCCAGGGGCGCCACCGCTGCTGCGGCCACAGCGTGCAGTTGCAACTGGCCGATGCCATGCATCATGGCGACCGTGAAGACGGCGTCGCCATTGTCTTCGCCGGCATGACCGGCGTGCATGGCCAGCCAGCGGGCGGCGACGGCGGTATAGAGGGTGTGCAGCCAGAACTGGTGCAGGTCCATGCCCCGCGTGTTCTTGAAGGCGGCCACCATGCCGTTGCCCAGCACCAGGTTGCGCACCATGATGAAACCCAGCATGCGCAGCGCGTCGTCGACGGTGCCGATGGTGCGCGAGGCGTGGAAGAAGGCCGAATTGGCCAGCCGCAGCACCTTGGCGGTGAGCGCCGGATCGGCGGCGATCTGCTGGGCGATGTCCTGAGCCGAGACGTCCTCGGCATTGAAACTGGCCATCAGTTGCTGCACCACCTTGGGAACGGTCGGCAACTTGCCGGGCTGGTCCACCAGGCTCTTGAGCTCCATGAGAATTCCTCCACGCAATGATTTTGTTGTGCCGGCTGGGCCAAAGCAGGGAAAAGCGGTTTTATTGTCTCAGAGATCGGACGATTTGCTTTCACCTTTCTCCGTATGATGGACTGGTTACCCCTCTGAACCCCCTCCGGGAGCGAGTCCATGGCAAGTCGCAAGAACGCTGGATCCCTTCACCCTGATGCCGCCGCCGGTACTGCAGCCAGTGCTTCAGCCGATACTGCAGCCGATACTGCAGCCGTGCCAGCCCTGGCCTGGGGCGATGTGCAGGCCTATGTGGAGGACTGCGTGCAGCGCAGTTTCCTCTTCCTCGATACCCTGCTGGATCGGGGCAATGATTACCTGGAACACCTGGAGCAGGGGACGCCGCCGCTGCTGAAGTTCGACCATACCCTGGTGCTGGACGGAAAAGACCTGCCGGCACCCTGCAACTACGCCTTGTTATTGCTGCAACCACCGCCGGAGCTGCCGGTCGATCCTGCAGCGCGGCCGGTGGTGGTGGTCGACCCCCGGGCCGGGCATGGCCCCGGGATTGGCGGTTTCAAGTTCGATTCCGAGGTGGGCATGGCGATGAAGGCCGGGCATCCGGTCTATTTCGTGACCTTCCGGCCGGAGCCGGAGGATGGCCAGACCCTGGTCACCGTGATGGAGGCCGAGGCGCGCTTCCTGGAAGAGGTGATCCGCCGTCATCCGCAATGTGCGGCCAAGCCGGTGGTGATCGGCAATTGCCAGGCCGGCTGGGCCATGATGACGCTGGACGCGGTGCGGCCGGAACTGTTTGGCCCGCTGATGATGGTGGGCGCGCCCGCTTCCTACTGGGCCGGCAGCTCCACCTTGAATCCCATGCGCTACAGCGGCGCCACGCTGGGCGGTACCTGGCTGGCTTCGCTGGCGGCCGATCTCGGGGCGGACCGCTTCGATGGCGCCAGCCTGGTGGAGAATTTCGAGAAGCTCAACCCGGCCAATACCTTCTGGAACAAGTATTACAACCTGTGGGCCGGGGTCGATCAGGAGGCGCCGCGCTTCCTGGAGTTCGAACGCTGGTGGGGTGGCTTCTTCCGCATGACCGGGGCCGAGATCGAGGCCATCACCGAGAACCTGTTCGTCGGCAACAAGCTGGCGCGGGGCGAGCTGGAGGTGCGCGGCAAGGCGGTGAACCTGCGCGACATCGTGGCGCCCATCGTGGTCTTCGCCTCCTGGGGCGACAACATCACGCCGCCGCCGCAGGCCCTGAACTGGATCATCGATACCTGGGGCGACGAGCGCGCCATCGCTGCTGCCGGGCGCACCATCATCTACGTGTTGCATGAGAGCGTGGGCCACCTGGGCATCTTCGTGGGGGGATCGGTGGCGCTGAAGGAACACGACCAGCTGGTGAGCTCGCTGGACGTGATCGAAAGCCTGCCACCGGGCCTGTACGAGATGAAGCTGGAGCGCAAGGATGGCCAGCAGGCGCAGCGCTGGGACGCGCTGGAGCCGGGCGACTATACCGTGCAATACCAGCACCGCACCATGGACGATTTGCGCCGGCTCAATCCCGAGGGGCGCGAGGAGGAATCCGTCTTCTCGACGGTGAGCCAGTGGTCGCAGATCAATGCGCAGTTCTACAAGACCTGGGTACGCCCCTGGGTGCGCATGACGGCCACCCGCGAAAGCGCCAATGCGTTGATGCGCCTGAACCCGCTGCGCATGCAGCGCCAACTGTTTTCGGATGCACACCCGGCGGCGTCGTTCATCCGCCAGCAGGCCGCGCAGGCGCGGGCCCGGCGGGTGCAGCTGGATGCCCAGCATCCGCTGAAGCGCTACGAGCAGCGCATGGCGCAGAAGATCACCGATGAACTCAATGCCTGGCGTGACCAGCGCGATGCGCGCACGGTACGCATGACGCGCCAGGTGTTCGGCCCCAACGGGTTGGGCGCCGTGTTGCCGCCACGCGAGGCCGATGCCGAGGTCGCCCAGCGCTGGGCGCAGGAAGAACTGGGACGTTATCGCAGCGCCGTCATCGGGGACATCGCCAATGGCGGCTTTGCCGAGGCGGTGTGCCGCATCGTCATCGCCGGGATGATCTCGGTGGGCGTGTTCGAGCGGCGCAGCCTGCGCCTGGCGCGCCTGCTGGCGCAGCTGCCGGGCATGCATGCCAGCGTGTCGCCCCAGACCAACTGGGTGCAACTGTTGAAGGAGCAGGCGCGCGTGACCGCCGTGGCGCCGGTGGAAGCCCTGAATGCCCTGCAGCAGATGCTGCCCGACCGCGCCAGCCGCGAACGGGCGCTGGCCTTGTCGGCGGCGGTGATGATGATCGAGCCGACGCTGGCCAACCCGCGCTCGGAAATCATCGAGCTGCTGATCGGCACGCTGGACGTCGATCCCGGCAAGGTGATCGCGCTGGCGCGCAAGCTGACCACGGCCATCGGTGAGGCCCGTGACGAGATCACGGTTGATGCCGATGCGGCCGATGCGGACGATGGGGGCGATCGTGCCACTGCATCATCACGCAAGGCCCCGGCGACGCCGCGCAAGAGCACCCGCAAGGCGCCCGCTGCAGTGGCCAAGCCTGTGAAGCCCGCCAAGGTGGTCAAGCCAGCCACCGCAGCGGCCAAGGCCGCTCCCGCCAAGCGCAGCGCGGCGCCGAAGAAGGCGGCCGCGACCAGCCCCCGGGCGCGCAAGCCGCGCAGCTGATCCGGGGGCCTCGGAGACTCGGCTTCAGGGACGTTCGCCGCTGGCCAGGCGGGCGCGGATGTGGGCCACCACCTCCGGCAGCGTCGCCACCGAATCGATCACATAGTGGGCGCCGGCTGCGCGCAGGCGCGCTTCGGCCTGTTGCTTCAGGTGCGTCACTTCGGACGGCGTCCGGGTGAGCAGTTCTGCCTGGGTAAGTCCCACTTCATTGCCCGACAGCGACACCCCCACGCTCCACATGCCGGCGCGCAGACCTTCCTCGATACCGGGTACGGTGTCGTCTACCTTGATGCAGCCGGCGACGTCATCGATCTTCAGCGCCAACATGTTGGCCAGCGCCATGTAGGGGCCGGGGCGGCCGCCGGCCTGCAGTTCGTCGCCGGCCACCACGTGGTCGGGGCGGATGCCCTGTTCGGCTGCCAGCGGCAGCAGCACGTCGAGCACCTGGCGCGGATAACCGGAGCAGGAGCCGATCTTGAGGCCCTGTCCACGCAGCCAGGCCAGCACCTGGGCCGCGCCCTCGATGGGTTGCGAATACTGGCCGACCTTGGCGATCTGCATGGGCATGAAGCGGGCATAGATGGCGTCGACATCGGCATCGCTGGCCGGGCGGCCGGCGTGGCGCTGCCATTGGGCGGCGATGTCGGCGTCGTCCAGCAGTACGCGGATGTGCTGCCACTTGGACAGGCCCATGGGGCCGCGTGCCTGTTGCAGGGTGATCTCGATGTCGAAGCTCTTGAAGGCGTCCACGAAGATCTGGGTCGGCGCCAGGGAGCCGAAATCGACCAGCGTGCCGGCCCAGTCGAAGATGACGGCTTGCAGGTTGCGGCCGGGCTGCGGGGTGGTGTGCATGAATATTCTCCTTGTCGGATGGCGATGTGCAGTGTTGGGTGGGCTGTCTTGTCGATCGGGGCGTGCCGGTCAGGGGGCTGCAGCGATGAAGTTGCGACCACGTGGGCCTTGCAGGGCCTGCTGCAGGGCGGCGTCCCAGCGCTCGCCTTCACCCAGGCCATAGCGGGCCGGGTCGGTGGACACGCCCAGCGCTTCCAGGAAGGCGGTGAGCCGGGCCACGGCCTGGTGGGCGTCGCTGGCGTCGAAGATGTCCAGCAGCAGCGCATCCACGGACGCATCGCGGCCCAGCGCCAGGCGCAGGATGTGCGGCAGCGAGAACGAGCAGGCGATGCCGTGGACCACCCCTTGCCGCAGCGTGATGTCATAGGACAGCGAGTGCGCCAGGGCGGTGCGGGTATTGGAAAAGGCCAGGCCGGCCTGTAGCGCCGCCACTGCCATCTGCTCGCGCAGGGCCAGTGCGTCGGGCTGACGCATGAGGGCCGGCAATGTGGCGAGGATGCTGCGCGCGGCACTGGCGGCCAGGGTCGAGGAGACCGGGTTGCGGTGGCGGTTCCAGATCGCCTCCAGGGCGTGCGACAGCGCGTCCAGGGCGCTGGCCAGGGTGGCGGCCGGGGGCAGGCTGCGCATCAGTTCGGCATCGATGAGGGCGGCTTCGGGCCAGGTCCAGGGACGATGCAGGGAATACTTGTGACCGCCTGCCGCATCCCACAGGGTGGCCCAGGGCGTGACTTCGCTGCCGGTGCCGGCGGTGGTGGGAATGGCGATGAGCGTCTTGATGCGGGCGGGGTCGGGCTGGAAGGCGCTGTCCTGGCGCAGATGGGTGAGCAGTTCCTCGAAGCGGCCCGAGGGTGTGGGCGCCAGCATGGCCTTGGCACAGTCGATGACGCTGCCGCCGCCCAGCGCGATCAGGCAGGGGACGTCGGGGTGCTGCTGCCAGAGGCGCTCGTGCATCGCGCCCAGCCAGGCGACGTCGGGATTGGGCTGCACGTTGTTTTCGATGGCCACCAGCTGCGGCCCGAGCAGGGCGGCGATGGCCTGCTCCAGGCCCAGCGCGGCGGCCTCGGGAAAGGTGATCAGGATGGCGCGCCGGCCGGCCAGCAGGTGCGGCAGGGTGGCGAGGCTGCCGGCGCCGGCGTGGATGGCGACCGGGTTATGGAAATTCCACATGAGTCTGTTCTCGGGGTTTTCGGGTTTCGCGATGTTGAATGGGCGAGCTCAGTGCTCGTTGCTCAATGCGTGCTGCCATCCTGGATCAGGCGCCGCAGGTGGCTGGAGAGCGCATCGGCGGCCACCACCATCAGGGTCACCACGACGATGCAGGTGGCGGTGTCCTGGTATTTGAACAACTTGAGGCTGTTGACCAGTTCGAAGCCGAGGCCGCCGGCTCCGACCATGCCCAGCACGGTGGCCTGGCGCAGGTTGACCTCGAAGCGGTAGAGCACGGTGGCGATCCAGGCCGTGGCCACCTGCGGCAGTACGCCGAAGAGGATCACCTGCAGCGGCCTGGCGCCGGTGGCGCGCAGTGCTTCCAGCGGACCCTGGTCGATTTCCTCGATGCTTTCGGCGAAGAACTTGCCGACCATACCCACGCCGTGTACGGCCAGTGCCAGCACGCCAGGGAAGGGCCCCAGCCCCACCGCCGAGACGAACACCAGCGCCAGGATCAGTTCATTGATGCTGCGGGTGACGTTGAGGCCCTGGCGCACCAGGGCGTGCAGGGTGCGGTTGGGGTTGAGATTGCGTGCCGCCAGCAGGGCCACCGGTACGGCGCCGAGCACGCCCAGCAGCGTTCCCCACAGCGCGATCTGCAGGGTCTCGATGGCCGGGGCCAGCAGTGCTGGCAGCAAGGACCAGTTGGGCGGGAAGGAGCGGGCCAGGAAGTCGCCGATCTGCGGCAGGCCATTGGCCAGTTCGCTCCACGACAGTTGCGTGCCCTGGGCACTCCAGCCGAGCAGCCAGGCGATCAGCGCCACCAGGGCGGCGTAGCCCAGCCAGGCGCGCAGCGTCTGCGGCCGGGGGCCGGTCCAGAGATAGCCGGGGGCGGTCGACGAAGGGGCGGCAGAGGGAGAGGAGGAGGGACTGTTCATGTCAGGTTCCTTGGATCGCCGGTGCCAGGCTGGTGGCGGCGGTGGCAGCGGTGGCGGTGGCGTGGGAAGCCGGGTGCGGCACATGACCGGGGCTGGCATAGATGCGGTCCAGGTGATGCTGGTCCAGCGCGGTGCCGGGGCCGTCGAAGACCAGCTCGCCGCCGGACAGGCCGATGATGCGGTCGCCGAATTCGCGGGCATAGTCCACCTGGTGCAGATTGCAGACCACGGTGATACCCAGCTCGCGCGAGGCGGCGCGCAGGTAGTGCAGCACCAGGCGCGAAGTCTTGGGGTCCAGGCTGGCCACTGGTTCGTCGGCCAGGATCACCTGCGGCTGCTGGGCCAGGGCGCGGGCGATGCCGACCCGCTGGCGCTGGCCGCCGGAGAGGGCATCGGTACGCTGGTGGGCCTTGTGTTCCAGTTCCACGCGGCGCAGGCAGTCCATGGCCAGGGCCACGTCCTGGCGGCTGAACAGTTGCAGGATCGAAGACCAGGTCGGGACCTGGCCGAGGCGGCCGGTCAGGGTGTTCTTCAGCACCGACAGGCGCGGCACCACATTGTGATGCTGGAAGATCATCGCCACCTGGCGGCGCAGCTGGCGGACCTGGCGGGCGCGGGGATCGGTGGCGTCGAAGCCGGCGATCCGGAGTTCACCCGAACTGGGCTGGACCAGACCGTTCATGCAGCGTAGCAGGGTGGACTTGCCGGCCCCGGACGGGCCCAGCACCACCAGGAACTGGCCGGCCGGGACGTCCAGGTCGATCCCGCGCAGCACGGCATGGCTGCCGTAGTGCTTGGCGAGGGCGCGGAGCTGGATCATTTCATGGCCTTCAGGTCCAGGTTGAGGATCTTGGCGGTCTCGCGCACCACGTCGTAGGCGCCGTCGGTGGTGGGGACGAAGCCGTTCAGGACGCCCTGGTCACCCCATTTCACGTCCTTGATGTTGGCGAAGGCGGTGGCGATCTTCTGTTTCAGGGCCGGGTCCAGGTCGCGGCGCCAGACCATGGGCGACTCGGGGATGTCGGGCGAGGTCCAGACCACGTTCAGGTCCGATTGCTGGACCACGCCCTTGGCCACGGCGGCCGCCAGGATGCGGTCGGCCACGGCAGCGGCATCAACCTTCTTGTTGGCCACGGCCAGGATGCTGGCGTCATGCGAGCCTGAGAAGATCACCCGGGAAAAATACTTGTTGGGATCGATATTGAGTTTTTGCAGGCCGGCGCTGGGGAACAGGTGGCCGGAAGCCGAGGACGGGTCGACGAAGGCCATGGTGCGGCCCTTCAACTGCTCCACGCTCTGCAGGCCGCTGTCCTTGCGGGTGATGATGAGGCTCTTGTAGAAGCTGCGGCCGCTCTTCTTGGTCTCGGCCACGGCGAAGGCTTCGACATTGGCCACCGAGCTGGCCAGCACGTAGGAAAAGGGGCCGAGGTAGGCCACATCCAGCTTGCGCGAGCGCAGCGCCTCGATGATGCCGTTGTAGTCGGTGGCGATGAAGGGCTTGACCGGCATGCCCAGCTGCTGCTGCAGGCTGTCGATGACGGCCTTGCTGTTTTCCAGCATGGCCTGCGAGTCTTCGGCCGGGATCAGGCCCACGGTCAGGGGCTGGGCGGCGCGCACCGGCTGGCTCAGCAGGAGGGAGGTCAGGGCGCCCAGGCACAGGGCGAGCAGGGAACGTCGTTGCATGGTGGATCCTTGTCGTGGGCGTCCGGTGGTGGACGCAGTGGGTGATCGGCGGCGCAGTGCCGGGCGAGTTGCTCGGGCCGGTACTGACAGGAAGGGAGCTTACGGGGGCTTTATGACGGCCCTATTATCGATATAATCGTTAAAATTCGACGAAGCTATTGATTGAGGCTATAGATGACTCCTTCACAACTGCGTGCCTTCCTCGCCGTGGCCCGCCATCGCGGTTTTTCGGCGGCGGCCCGGGCCTTGGGCGTGAGCCAGCCGACGCTGACCACCCAGGTGCAATCGCTGGAGCGCGAACACAATGTGGAACTGTTCTTCCGCCGGGGGCGGCGGGTCGACCTGTCGGAGACGGCGCAGCGCCTGTTGCCGATCGCGCAGAACATTGCCGAGCTGGAGCTGGACGCGCTGAACCTGCTGGTCAATTCGGGAGCGCTGCATGTGGGGCATCTGCGCATCGGCGCGGTCGGTCCGTTCCACGTGATCGAGATGGTGGACGCCTACCGAACCCGTTATCCGCAGGTGGAGCTGTCGATCAAGCTGGGCAACTCGGCGCAGTCGCTGGCCGATCTGGAGAACTACGTGACCGATGTCGCGGTGCTGGCCAGCGTGACCGACGATGCGCGGTTCCACGCGCTGCCCTATGCCGATCACGCGGTGGTGTTGTTTGCCCACCGCAGTCATCCCTTCTACCAGCGCGAGACGGTCGCGCTGGCCGAACTGGAGCAGCAGCCGATGCTCATGCGCGAACAGGGCTCGACCACCCGGCTGGCGCTGGAAAAGGTATTGCAGCAGGCCGGCGTGAAGCCCCGCGTGGTGATGGAGATCGGCAGCCGCGAAGCCCTGCGCGAGGCGGTGGCACGCGGGCTGGGGTTGGCGGCGGTGTCGGAGGCGGAGTTCATTCCGGACGAGCGTTTTCGCATGGTGCGCATCGAGGGCGACCCGGTGAGCACCCACACCTATGTCTATTGCCTGGCCGAGCGCCGCGAAGGGCGGCTGGTCGGGTCCTTCATGAAGATCGCTGCGCGTGGCTGACGGGGTGCCGGTCGTGGTCGGCGCTTTCGCTTATCATTGCGGTTTATCCAATTTTCGACCAAGGAAGACCGATCGTGATCAAGCATATCGTGATGTGGAAACTGAAGGACCACGCAGAAGGCGCTGACAAGGCCACCAACCTGCTGAAGATGAAGCAATTGCTGGACAGCTGTGCCAATGTGGTGCCGGGCATCCTGAAGTTCGAAGCGGTGCTGGCGCAACCGGGTCTGGAAGCCACCTATGACGTGGTGCTGTATTCGGAGTTCGAATCCAGGGCGGCGCTGGATGCCTACCAGGACCATCCCGACCATATCGCCATCAAGCCCTTCATCGGTGCCGTGCGCGAGGCGCGCCAGTGCATGGATTACGAGATCTGAGGCCGCTGCGATGAGTCTGCCGTTGACCGAGGTCTTCCCGCAAGGTAATCCCTACCTGCAGGCATTGGGCGTGGAGGTGCTGGAATATGGCGACGACCGCGCCGTGATGTCGCTGCTTCTCAAGCCGGAGTTCATGAACAGCTGGCAGGTGGCGCAGGGCGGCATCTCGATGACCCTGCTGGACGTGGCCATGGGCCTGTCGGCCAGGGCCGGCGTGCCGGACGCCAAGTCCTCGGCCACCGTCGAGATGAGCACCAGCTTCCTGCAGCCGGCCGGTCATGCCGGCGAGACCATCGTGGCGCGCGGCCATACCTACCATCGCTCCACCACCATGTGCTTCTGCCAGGCCGAACTGTGGAATGGCGAGCGACTGGTGGCCAAGGCCATGGGCACCTTCAAGCTGATCCGCCGCCTGGATATTTCCAGGAAGCTGGATCACGAGTGAGCCGTCTTTCACCCGTAGGCCCTCATGGCGTTTCCGTTTCAACCCTCAGCAGGAATTCCCGCATGAAAATCACCGTAGGCAGTTGGGAAGCGCTGCGCGCACACGCCCAGCCTATCCGCTTCGAAGTCTTTGTCGATGAACAGAAGGTGCCAGCCGAGATCGAGCTGGACGAGATGGACCCGCTGTGCGTGCATGCAGTGGCCTATGACGAGGCCGGCCAGCCGCTGGCCACCGGTCGCCTGCTGCCGGACGGCCATATCGGCCGCATGGCGGTGCGCAAGGCCGGGCGCGGCAAGGGCGTGGGCGGGGCGGTGTTGCAGGCGTTGATCCAGGCGGCGCGGGAGCGCGGTGACGGCGAGGTGATCCTCAATGCCCAGACCCATGCCGAGGGCTTCTACAATGCCCACGGCTTTGCCCGTGAGGGTGACGAGTTCATGGAAGCCGGCATCCCCCATATCACCATGCGGGCCAGCCTGCAGCGGCAGGCCTAGCCGTCGGGGCCGGCAGGTCCGACAGGTCCGACAGGGCCAACGTTTCAGGCCGGCCGCACGCGCGCTGGCGGCTTGCCGTCTTCCAGTCGGAAATAACACAGCTGGGCGCCCAGTTCGCGCGCCCGTTCGGCCACCACTTCGGCGGTGGAGGCCAGTTCTTCCGAGGCGGCCGCATTGCGCTGCGTGGTGTCGTTGAGCTGCGCGACGGCGGCGCCGATTTCCTGTACCCCTTCTTCCTGCATGCGCGAGGACAGCGTGATCTGGTTGATCTGCTGCGAGGCTTCGCGGATTCCCTGCAGGGTGCCTTCGGCCAGGCGCTGGCTGGTTTCCTCGGCCATGTCCACGCTTTCCTGTGCAATCACGCTGATTTCGTGGGCGCTGCCCTGGCTGCGCTCGGCCAGCTTGCGGATTTCTGCAGCCACCACCGAGAAGCCGCGCCCGTGCTCGCCGGCGCGGGCGGCTTCGATGGCGGCATTCAGGGCCAGCAGGTTGGTCTGGTAGGCGATGTCGTCGATCACCCCGACCTGGCGCGCGATGCCGCGCATGGCAGCCACCGTGGTCTGTACCGCGGCGCCGCTCTTGTCGGCGTCGGCTGCGGCGGCCAGCGCGATCTGGTCGGTGCGGCGCGCGTGTTCGCCGGTCTGCTGGATGGCCAGGCTCATGCTGGCAATGGCGCTGTGGACTTCTTCTACCGCCGCTGCCTGCTCGCTGGAGGCGCCGGCCAGGGCGTGCGCGGTGGCGTTGAGCTGGCGTGAGGAGTCGCCCAGCGACTGGGTCGAGAGGGTGACGCTGCGCATGATGTCGGTGAGCCGTTCACGCATGGTGTGCATGGCGTAGAGCAGGCTGCCGCGGTCATTGCGGCGCAGTCGCACCGCCACGCCGAGGTTGCCGTCGGCGATCTGGCGCACGATGTCGGCGGCGTAATCGGGTTCACCCCCGAGCTGGCGGCGCAGGCTGATGATGATCCACAGCGCCAGGGCAATGCCCAGGATCAGGGCCACGCAGGCGATTTCGAGGTTGTGGCGGCGCAGTTCGCCGTATTCCTGCAGGGCATTGTCGTAGGCACCGCGGGTCATGGTTTCCTGCAGGTGACCGAGGGTGGCCAGTTGCGTGGCCAGGGCCGACAGGCGCGGCGTGAGCTGGGTCCAGCTGCGGTTGGCCTGCAATACCTGGGTGCTGGCGATGAGTTCGATGACCTGGTTGCGTTCGCTCAGGTAGGTTTTCCAGCTTTGCTCGAAGCGGGCGGCCTCGGTGATTTCCTCGGGGGTCAGGCGGGTGGCGCGGTAGGCTTGCCAGCCCTGGTCGAAACTGGCGTCCAGGCCGGCCAGGCGGCCCAGCCACTGCTTGATCTGTTCATTGCCGGTGGCGCCATCGGGACCCGGTTCGGTCGGCACATTGGCCATCATCAGGGCGCGGCCCATGACGTCGCGGTTCATGTACAAGGCATCGCGCACGCGAGCGATGTGGATCAGGGCCATGGTCCGGTCTTCGTAGACATAGCGCAGCTTGTCGTTGCTGGAGGCCATGCCCAGCATGTCGCGCCAGGCCAGCAGGACCACGCTGCCACACAGCACCGCTACCAGAATCCCGAGGCGGGCGGTGACCGTCAATTTTCGTCGCACGATATTTTCCTTGTGAGTGCCCGTGAGCTTTCGTTCAGTCCAGCACAGACTATAGCGAATCCTATTGCATTGCAGAATGAAGAAAAGAGCAGTTTGAACCGCTGTTTACTGAAGTTATGTGGTTTCCCACAATACCCGCCCCGTAGCGACTGCGAGATACTTGCGGCCGAACCGGGGAGGGGGAGTTCTCCCGGACGCATTGCTGGCAAAAGCAAGCAAAAAAACAAGCAAATGCCCGAACGGACGACGATCCGGCAACGGCAGGCGGCGGGTCCCCAGGGACCGGCTGATATTCGATGTTTCTTGGAGAAATCATAATGACGGCGCAAAAACCGCCCCTTTACAAATCGCTGTATTTCCAGGTTCTGGTTGCCATCGTGATCGGCATCCTGCTGGGCCATTTCTACCCATCCACGGGTGAAGCCATGAAGCCGCTCGGCGATGGCTTCGTCAAACTGATCAAGATGATCATCGCGCCGGTGATCTTCTGTACCGTCGTCATCGGCATCGCCGGCATGGAAGACATGAAGAAGGTCGGCAAGACCGGCGGTCTGGCCTTGCTGTACTTCGAAGTGGTCAGTACCGTGGCCCTGATCATCGGCCTGGTGCTGGTGAACTTCCTCAAGCCTGGCGTGGGCATGAACGTCGATCCGTCGGCGCTGGATACCAAGAGCATTGCGGCCTATACCGCCCCGGGCAAGATGGGTTCGGTGACCGACTTCGTTATGGGCATCATCCCCACCAGCATGGTGGACGCGTTTGCCAAGGGTGACGTGCTGCAGGTGCTGCTGGTGGCGGTGCTGTTCGGCTTCGCCCTGCACAAGTTCGGCGGCCGCGGCACGCTGGTGTTCGATTTCATCGAAAAGATCTCGCACGTGCTGTTCTCGGTGGTGGGCGCGATCATGAAGGTGGCTCCGATCGGCGCCTTCGGTGCGATGTCCTTCACCATCGGCAAGTACGGCGTGGGTTCGCTGTTCTCGCTGGCCAAGCTGATGGGCACCTTCTACCTGACCTGCCTGCTGTTCATCTTCGTGGTGCTGGGGATCATCACCCGCCTGCACGGCTTCTCGATCTGGAAGTTCGTCAAGTACATCAAGGAAGAACTGCTGATCGTGCTGGGTACCTCTTCCTCGGAATCGGTGCTGCCGCGCATGCTGGCCAAGATGGAAAATGCCGGTGCCAAGAAGACCGTGGTCGGTCTGGTGATTCCGACCGGTTATTCCTTCAACCTGGACGGCACCGCGATCTACCTGACCATGGCGGCCGTGTTCATCGCCCAGGCCACCAACACGCCCATGACCTTCGTGCAGGAACTGACGCTGCTGGGTGTGCTGCTGCTGACGTCCAAGGGCGCGGCGGGCATCACCGGCTCCGGCTTCATCGTGCTGGCGGCGACGCTGTCGGCGGTGGGCCACGTGCCGGTGGCCGGCCTGGCGCTGATCCTGGGTATCGACCGCTTCATGTCTGAAGCACGCGCCCTGACCAACACCATCGGCAATGGCGTGGCAACCCTGGTGGTGGCCAAGTGGAGCGGCGAACTGGATAGCGAGCGCCTGACCAAGGTCTTGAACAACGAGACCGTGGAAGATGCGCAGGCACCGGAAGCCATCCTGGACCGCACCGAAGCCAAGATGCATCACTAAGTCATCACAGCGGGAGTCGCTCCCGCCAGGCTGGCCTGATCGGCCCCACCCCCGCGCCTTGTCTGGTGTGGTGGTGGGGCCGATGTGTTTTTGGGGACTGACTGGCGGAGATTGCGGCGAGCTGCAGCGGCCGGTCTAGAGAACGGCGCGATAGGCGCGGAGTGCCTTGACCGTCTGCGCTAGACCCTGGCGCAAAAGGATGTCGAGGTAGTGATCCACGTCCACCGATGGATTCTTCAACTGCGCGCGTTGCCGCTGCGCGGCGGCGGCGACTGCGGCTGCGTCGAGGTCCAGCAGATTGTGGGCGAACTCATCGGGATGCTGTGCTTCGATGCCGTAGGGAGCGAGGACCTGGGCTGGGAAATCCCGCTCGTTGAAAGTCACGATGACACTGGCGCCGCAGCGGATGGCGGCCGCCAGAACGTGGCGGTCGTCCGGGTCTGGCAGGTGCAGCCCGGCGACCAAGGCTTCGTGGCCTTCCACCAGGCTGTCGGGAATGGCGCGATCCATCAGGGCTGAGGTCCGATCCAGTTGGGTGCGGGTGAGATCGGGGCGTTTGATGAGCAGATTACGTTTCCACTCCTCATGAATGACCCGACTCCAGCGCGCCCGGAACAGTCCCGACAGGCCCAGCCACATCAGGAAGTCCCGTAATGGCGCAGGGTAGAGCACGCAGGCATCGTAGACGGCGGTGAAGGGCGAATGCCTCATTCGTATCCCAGTCCCAATTCCTGTGACTGCCGGGCGAGGTCGGCCATGGCCTCGGTACTGGCCTGTTCTCGCTCGGTCTTGTACTGCATGAGGTCGGCAAATTTGACGCGACGGTGCTTGCCGGCGCGATGGAAGGGGATGACGCCATCCTCCAGCAGCTTGACGAAGTGGGGGCGCGAAACATTGAGCAGGTCAGCGGCTTCCTGGGTGGTCAGTTCTGCGTGGACCGGTACGACCTTGACGGCGTTGCCGTCGGCGAGTTCGGCCAGTATCTCCACCAGCAGGCGCAACGCCGACGTCGGTAGTTCGACTTCATGCGCCCGGTTCTGGGCGTCGAAAATCTGGATGTGCTGAGTGTCGACCTGCGTGCTCAGGTAGGCTGCCAGGGCGCGTTGGCCGCGCACGGCCAGTTCGACATCCTTGGCGGCGGGCAGGGACATGGTGGCTGCGGACGGGGTCATGGCGGGCTCCAGGAAATACTTGAGCGGCCATACTATTCGAAACAAACGAAAATCGCAATAATCGAAAATCGCAATAATCGAAAATCGCAGGGTCCGATCATGCAGGCGTGAAGCTGGTGACACCCGCCGGACTGGGGGGCAACGGAAAGATGCGCCTACGATGCCATTTGCATGGAACGCATTGTCGACGTGAGGCAGCCGCTGGCGTTCGGTACGGGCGAAAAAAAAAGCCCACGACCTTGCGGTGTGGGCTTGAATCCAATTCTTTAGGAGGAAATTGGAGGAGACAGGTGTAACTTTACTGCTCCGCATCAAATCAGGCAAATTTATCTTCCAAATATCAGATATACGCTTTGGTTATTTCACATGGGCAAGGAATGAAGGCCCCGGATCATGCGCTGTGCGGCTTTGCGCCAGGCTGGTCGCCGCCGGGTGAAGCTTCTTGCACCCTGGGCTTGCAGGGGATACGGCAGGCCTTGTCGGTGGCGGCCTCGCCACTATATTGCATCGCCATAGGATCGACCACGTGTTCGGTCAGGACCGGTTCGCCGACGATGGGCACGCGCAGGACCGTGGAGCAGCGGGTGCCGTAGTCGGGCGAGCGGATGAAGATGGGCGAGAGCATGCGCTCCTTTTCCAGGCCGATGCCAGTGTCGGGCAGGCGACAGTCGTTGGCGCGGGTGCCATCGGTGAGCATTTCGAAGAAGGTCTCTTCCGGTGCGCCCTGGCACAGCAGGCTGGCGAATTGCGCCTTGGCGCGGGTGAGCTTGGGCCAGGGGGTGTCGAGCAGGGCATTAGAGACACCGTAGACGCCGTATTCCAGCGGCTGGCCATTGCGGGGATCTTCATTTCCGCGATTGGAATACCACAACATGGTCTCGGGATTGCCCACGAGGAGGTTGAAGCCGTTGTATTGCTGGGCGCGGGGTTCGATCTGGCGCAGGTAATCCTGCGGCGTCATGTCGCCGACCAGGTAGTCGGCGACCAATTGGCCCCGGGTCGGGGCATCCGTTCGTCGTTCGGAGGGGGCGCGCACGTTGGTCAGGGCGGCAAAGCGGCCATCGCGGGTCACGCCCAGCCAGGTGCCGCCGCCTTGCAGGTCGCGGCCGGCGTAGATCTTGGGATGGTCGTTCCACCAGGTGGCGTCAGCGGCCGGGCGGGCATAGAACTCGTCGCGATTGGCGGCCAGGATCAGCGGCATGCCGGGGATGACTTTCCAGGCGAAGATGATCAGGCACATGGGGCGATATCCTCGAACTGTTCTACATGACGCGCACCGCTGATGAGGGACAAGGCACCGGTCTCGGCCAGGGCCTGCTCCAGGGCGCGGGTGAATCCCTCGGCATCGGTGTCGGCGATGCCTTGGTAGATTTCCATCCAGGTCTGCAGGCCGTCCTGTTCGCCAGGGCGGCGCTTGAGTGCGCCGGTCACCTGCTGGCGCGCCTGCAGGGTGGCCTGTACGCCCCGGATCTTGTCCAGCAGTGTTGGGGCGTGGGTGCTGGCGACCCGGTAGTAGATGTAGAGGTCCATGGTGATTCCCTATGGCTTGAGCGCTGCACGCCGCTTATTGCGGATCGGCCAGCTCATAGGGGAGGTCATGGAAATGCAGGGCAGGGCCACCGGCGGCGCCCAGATGGACGGTATCGTCGGCGGCGGCCAGTTTCATTTCCACCAGGGCCAGGGCGTGATCCTGGTCCAGCGGTTCGGCATTGACCACCATGCCGCAGGGCTGGCCGGGATCGGCGGCAGCAAAGACTTCATCACCGGCCCGGGCACCGGTGCTGGCGATGGTGGCCAGCAATGTGCGGCGCTTGAGCTTGCCCAGGTACTGGCTGCGGGCGACGATTTCCTGGCCGGGGTAGCAGCCTTTCTTGAAATTGACGCCGCCGATCAGTTCGAAATTGATCATCTGCGGCACGAACTGCTCTTGCGTGGCGGCGAGGATGCCGGGTACACCGGCGCGGATGTCGGACAGGCGCCAGGCCAGGGTGGCGGTGGGCTTCAAGTGCTGTACCAGCTTGGGCCAGGCGGTGCTCAGGGTGTCGAGGGCGGCAATCCATTGATAGCGCGGGCTGCCGGCGGCATCGGCCAGGCGGATCAGGGTGCCATGGCTGTTGTTGAGCTTGTCATAGGGGGCGGTTGGCAAGACCGGGAACCACTCGGCCAGGGCGTTGGCGGTGGCCGGTCCGACCAGGCCCAGCACGGCGCGTTCGGCGCTGACGTCGGCCAGCTTGGCCTTGGCGCGCAGGATGAACATCTGCAGGCGCTTCTGGATGGCAGGCTGCAGCGCGCGCGGCAGCTGCAGGAAGATCCCGGCTTCGTCGCGCCACATCAGCAGGGTGGCCAGCAGTCGGCCCTTGGGCGAGCAATAGCCGGCCAGGCGGGCGGAATCGGCGGTGAGGTGCTGCACATCATTGGTGAGCTGACCGTGCAGGAAGGCGGCGGCTTCTTCGCCGGTGGCCGCGATCAGGCCCAGGTCGGTCAGGGGGGCCACGAAACTTTCCAGGCTCTGCGGGACGGCGGCAGCGGGGTCGAAGCCGAGTACGTCCTGGCCCTGGTCGTCAAACTGGGCGCCTTGCTGCGTGAGGAAGTCGCGCCAGGCGGAGGGCGATGCGGTGATGTCTGTCATAGGAAATCTTTTACGGATTACGTCGGATTACGTCTTGCCGGGGTGAAGTCCCCGGCAAATTAGGCAACTGTCGTGCCAGCGATTATCATTGATGCCTCGATTATAGTGATCTCCGAAAAATCGCGTCGGAACTACAGGGATTTCGCATCAGGTATGAAGAAGTTATTGGCAACATTGTTCGTGCTGGCCGCGCTGGTGGCCGGTGCCGGCCTCTACTGGACCAAGCAGCCCATCGTGCCGGCCAATGGCCAGCTGATCGCCTTTACCATCACGCCGGGGGCGGGTGTGTCGGGGGCTGCCCAGCAGATCGCGGCGGCCGGGGTGCCGCTCAATCCGGACCTGTTCACGCTGTATGCGCGCCTGTCCGGCGAAGGCGGCCGCATCAAGGCCGGCAGCTATGAGATCAAGCCCGGTTACACGCCCCAGCGGCTGCTGCTGCAACTGGTGCGCGGCGAGTTCGCGCAGGAGGCGCTGACCGTCATCGAGGGCTGGACTTTCAAGCAGATGCGCCGCGCCATCGCCGACCAGCCGGCGCTGAAGCACGATACCGCCAGTTGGACCGACCAGCAGATCCTGGTCAAGCTGACCAACGAATACACCTATCCGGAAGGCCTGTTCTTCCCCGATACCTATCTCTTCGCCAAGGGCGCCAGCGATATGCAGGTCTATAAACAGGCCTTCGCGCTGATGAGCAAGAAGCTCAACGAAGCCTGGGCGCGACGCGATCTGTCGCTGCCGTATCGCACGCCCTATGAGGCGCTGATCATGGCGTCCATCGTGGAAAAGGAGACCGGGCAGAAATCCGAGCGTGGCATGGTGGCCGGTGTGTTCGTCAACCGCCTGCGTACCGGCATGCTGCTGCAGACCGATCCGACGGTGATCTATGGCATGGGCGATCGTTACCAGGGCAAGATCCGCAAGGTCGACCTGCTGACCGATACGCCCTACAACACCTATACCCGTGCCGGCCTGCCGCCCACGCCGATCGCCTTGCCGGGGGCAGCCTCGCTGGCGGCGGCGCTGAACCCGGACAAGACCGAGGCCTTATACTTCGTGGCGCGTGGCGATGGCACCAGCCATTTCTCCAGCAACCTGAACGAGCACAACCAGGCCGTCAACCGCTACCAGCGTTGATCCGCCTTTCTTTTCACTGATTCATTCTGTAGCGATACCTTCATGGCATCAGGCAAATTCATTACCTTCGAAGGCATCGACGGCGCCGGCAAGTCGACGCATATTCCCTTTGTCACGGAGCTGCTGCGCGCGCGCGGCCTGACAGTGGTGGCCACCCGCGAGCCGGGTGGTACCGAACTGGGCGAGCGCCTGCGCGAACTGGTGCTGCATCATCCCATGCACCTGGAGACCGAGGCCCTGCTGATGTTCGCCTCGCGGCGCGAACACCTGGCGCAGGTGATTGCCCCGGCGCTGGAACGCGGCGACTGGGTGATTTCCGACCGTTTCACCGATGCCACCTTCGCCTACCAGGGCGGCGGCCGCAAGCTGGCCCTGGACAAGCTGGAAAGCCTGGAGCAGTGGGTGCATCCGCATCTGCAGCCGGACCTGACGCTGCTTTTCGATGTGCCGCTGGAAGTGGCACGTGCGCGCCTGGATGCGGAACGCACCCTGGACAAGTTCGAGCAGGAAAAGGCGGACTTCTTCGCCAACACGCGCGCCGAATACCTGCGCCGTGCCGCGCAATTCCCGCAGCGTTTCCGCATTGTCGATTCCACCCGTCCGATCCCGGTGATCCAGGACGAATTGCGCGCCATCGTGGCCGCGCTGTGAGGGGCGCCGCATGTCCGTGACTTCGACCGATCCCTTGCTGCCCTGGCAGGGCGAGAGCTGGCGTCAGCTGCAGCAGTTGCGCGAGCGCCTGCCGCATGCGCTGCTGTTCTATGGCGCGGCCGGCACCGGCAAGACCCGCTTCGTGGAGGCCTTCGCCAAGTCGCTGCTGTGCGAGTCGCCTACACCCGAGGCGCATGCCTGCGGCGTCTGCCCGTCCTGCAACTGGTTTTCGCAATCCAACCATCCTGACTATCGCCGGGTACGCCCGGAGGTGTTGGAGGACGAACCCGGCGAGGACGACAGCGGCGAGGAAAAGAAGACCGCCAAGGCCAGCAAGGCGCCTTCCAAGGACATCAAGATCGACCAGATCCGTGCGCTGGCCGATTTCATGAACGTTTCCACCCACCGCTCCGGCCTGCGGGTGGTGATGCTGTATCCGGCCGAGGCGCTCAACACCGCCGCGGCCAATGCCTTGCTCAAGACGCTGGAGGAGCCGCCGCCGGGGACCATGTTCCTGCTGCTGTCCAATCGTCTGGATCGGTTGCTGCCGACCATCCTCTCGCGTTGCCGCAAGTTCGCCCTGAACGCGCCGGGCCACGACGAGGCGCTGGCCTGGCTCAAGCAGCAGGGCGTCAAGGATGCCGATGCCTGGCTGGCCGAGCAGGGTGGGGCGCCGCTGGCGGCGCTGGAGGCGGCACAGGGCGAGGGGCGCGAGGCGCTCGACGAGCTGCTGCGGCAACTGGCCCAGCCTGGCGTTGATGGCGCCCTGCGTGCCGCTGACAAGTTGCAGAAGACGCCCGCCGCCGAGCTGGTGGGCTGGGTGCAGCGCTGGCTCTATGATCTGCTGTCACTGAAATCGGCCGGGGTGGTGCGTTATTATCCGCGCTACGGCAAGGAACTGGGGCGGCTGGCCGAACGGGTCGATGCACTGGCCTTGTCCAGGGCACTGCGTGGCATGGGTGACCGCCGCGCCATCGCTGACCATCCCTTGTCGGCCAAGCTGTTCATCGAGGAAATGCTGATCGATTACGCGCGGATGTTCGAGTAGGCACATGCGCTCGGGCTGCGTCTCTGGGCGGAGCGGACAATAAAAAAGGGAAGCTTGCGCTTCCCTTTTTTACTGAATCACGCGGCGATCAGAAATCGACCGAAGCGGAGGTTACAAAGGTACGCGGCGCGCCTTGCACCAGGTAGCCCAGGGCAGAAGAGCCACCGGCCGATTCCCAGTAGTTGCGGTTGGCCACGTTCTGGATGCCGCCGCGCAGGGTCACGACCTTGCCGCCGATCTCGGTCAGGTAGCGCGCGCCCAGGTCGATGCGGGTCCACGCCGGGATCGCCTGGGTGTTGGCCGAGTCCACGTATTGCTTGGAGGTGTAGATCACGCGGCTGTTGACGCTCAGCCCCCTCACGCCCGGGATATCCCAGTCGGCACCGATGTTGGCCATGGTCTTGGCGGTGCCGATGGCATCCTTGCCGTCGTAGGTGCCGTTCTGGGTGCGCTTTTGTTTGGCATCCAGCAGGGTCAGGCCAGCCAGCAGGCGCAGGCCGCGTACAGGTTCGCCGAAGGCGCCGATTTCCACGCCCTGGTTTTCCTGTTTGCCGCTGGTGGCGTAGGTCGGGGTAGTCGCTGGACCTTCCTTGATGACATTCGGCTTTTCGATGGTGAAGGCGGCGACGGTGAAGCCGATCTTGCCCGCGTCGTACTTGATGCCGATTTCTTTCTGCTTGGATTTGTACGGCGCCAGCATGGAACCGAAGTTGGTGGCGGTAGTGTCCGATACCTTGGTACCCGGCTGCAGGCCTTCGATGTAGTTGCCGTAGACCGACACTTCCTTGGTCAGGCGATAGACGATGCCTGCCACCGGGGTGACCGTGCCGTCGTTGTAGTAATCGCCTTGCAGGTGTGTGTTGTAGTCGTAGTTGATGGTCTTGAGGCGCTGGTAGCGTCCACCCAGGGTGACCTGGAGGCGGTCATCCAGCACCGATAGCGTATCGGCCAGAGCCAGGCTAGACAACTGCGTCTTGATGGTGGTCTGCGGGTTGGCCAGGTTGCCACCGAAGAAATTGAGTGCAGGCTGTGCCGATTGGGTCGGTGAATACAGGTTGCCCGTGGTCGCGGTGCCTAGCGCCATGGCGTAGGCATTGCGCGAATCCTGCCAGTAGCTGGAAGCGCTGGCGACCACGTTGTGCTTGACGCCACCCGTGTTGAACTTGCCGCGGATGCCGACTTCACCGGTCCACACGGAGTCTTCACGCGCATTGTCGAAGCGGTTGGAGGTGAAGTTTCCATTGGTGCTGTTCACGTTGGGCGTCGCCAGACTGTTATTTTCTGTACCCTGGCGCATGCCCAGTGCGAACCAGGACGTCACGTCTGGCGCCAGATCCCACTCACCACGGACAGTGCCGAAGATGTCGCGCTCGTTCGAATAGAACCACCTCTGGCCGTAGTTCGAGGATGCGCTGGGTGCAGACGGGACATAGCCGGCAGGGGCGGTGGCGATGCGCACGCTGGGACGGGTGGAGCTCAGGTCGTATTCTTGCATGCCGATATCGGCCGACAGGCGGAAGCTGTTGCCCCGATAGTCCACGCCGACGGTAGCCATGTTCAGTTCACGGTTTTCATTGGCGATCGCGGTGCCGCCGGCACGACGCACGGCGTTCACGCGTACGCCGAGGCGATCTTCAGGACCGAAGCGGCGGCCGATATCGGCTGCGGCGTAGGTCTGGCCGCCGGATTCGATGCCGGTGCTGAATTGGGTGATCGGGTCCGAGCTTGCACGCTTGGGTAGCAGGTTGATGGTGCCGCCGATGGCGTTGCCGCCCGGGGTGGCACCATTGAGGAATGCGCTGGCACCGCGGAACACTTCCACGCGCTCCAGCATTTCCGATGCCACGTACTGACGCGGTAGCAGGCCATACAGGCCGTTGTAGGCCAGGTCGTCCGAGTTGGTAATGAAACCACGGATCATGTACGACTCCTGATAGTTGCCGTAGCCACGCGTCACCCGGATGGTCGGATCGTTGAGCAGCACGTCTCCGACGCCTTTGGCTTGCTGATCCTTGATCAACTGGGAAGAGTAGGAAATGCTGTTGAACGGCGTTTCCAGGAAATCCTTGTTGCCGAGGATGCCCACGCGCCCACCGCGCGCCACCTGACCACCGGCAAACTCGGCCGGCAAGCCATCGGCCGAGGCGTCGGCGGAGGCATTGACGGTGACCGTGGGCAGCGCGGTCTGGTCCTTGGACTCGGTGGTGGCAGTGGTGGCAGTGGCCTGGGCCAGCGCCGGCAGGGGAGCCAGGAAAGCCAGCGCGAGGGCGGCGGCCAGCGGGTTGAGGCGCGCAGTGAAGGGCATGGACATGAAGATTCTTTCTAGAATTTCTTGTGGGAATGAATAAGTATTACAAAACGGCGCAAAGTATAATTAAAAATCGTTATCATTTACATTCATTTTTTAATGAATAGATGTGACGTGTTGGGAAAAAGTAATGAAATGGCGGTCGTCGCCGGCTGAATCAGGGCGGCAAGGTGGCCCGAGGCCAGGCGGGCGCGCCCAGCCCGTATAATTCCGGCCATGAATTCCCCGAGCTCCTTCCTGGCGGCGGCATCGCTGCCTGCCGATCCGCCACAGCATCTGCTGCTGTCGCGCCTGTTCTGGCTGCGCTGGGCGATGGTGGCCGGCGAGTTGCTGGTGCTGGCCGGTGCCCACGTCTGGCTGCATATCGCCTTGCCGATGTCGCCCTTGCTGGCGCTGATCCTGCTGCAGCTGCTCATCAATGGGGGAACCTGGCTGCGCATGCGCTGGGCCCGGCCGGCGGAGCAGGGCGAACTGTTCATGCAGCTGTGGCTGGATGTGGCGGTATTGACGGCCTTGCTGTATTTCTCGGGCGGCTCGACCAATCCCTTCGTGTCCTTCTACCTGCCGGCGCTGGCGGCCGGCGCGGCTACCCTCAGTTGGCCCTATGCCTTGCTGCTGGCGCTGTGCGCGCTGGGTGGCTATTCCGGGCTGGTGTATTTCTACCAGCCGCTACACATCCACGACCATGGCCAGGCCATGGCCTATCACCTGGCGGGGATGTGGATCAATTTCTCGATCTCGGCGCTGCTGATCACCTGGTTCGTCAGCCGTATCGCCGCGGCGGTGCGCTCGCGCGACCGGCAACTGGGCCAGGCCCGCGAACGCCAGCTGCAGAGCCATCGCATCCTGGCGCTGGGCACCCAGGCCGCCGGCGCGGCCCACGCACTCAATACGCCGTTGTCGACGGTGGCGGTGATCGCCGGGGAGTTGCGACGCGAGATGGCCGACAACCCCGCGCTGAGTGTCTATGACGAAGACCTGCGCATCGTCGAGGAACAGATTGCGGTCTGCAAGGCAGCGCTGGAGAGCATGCGCCTGGACGCCGACGCCCAGCTGCGCAACGAGGACAGCGCGGCCATCACGCCCTGGCTGACCAGCCTGCTGGAGGGCTGGCGCTTGCGTCACCCCGCCGTGCTGCTGGTGGCCGAGATACACCAGCCGGGTTGGGTCGCCAGCCAGTTGCAGGACCTGTCGCAGATCCTCTTGACCCTGCTGGACAATGCCGCCCATGCGGTGCGCGGGCGGGGGCATCAGGGAGAGATCCGGCTGCGGTTGCTCTCCGCTGATGCTGGCGATGCCACCAAGGTCGCCGAAGCGCCATCTTCGTTTGGCGGGGCGTCATCCAGGTCGGGCAAGAAGACGGCTATCATCGAGGTCTCCGACAATGGCAGCGGTATTGCGCCCGAGCTGCTTCAACGCCTGGGTCATGGCCCGGTCGTCAGCAGTTCCGGCGGTTCGGGGATTGGTCTGATGCTGGCGTTTGCCAGTGCCACGCACCTGGGAGGCAAGCTGCGCCTGCGTTCCGTGCCGGGTGAGGGCACCGTGGCGCAGTTGCGCTTCCCCTTGCGCTGAATGTTTTTGTTTCCTGTCTTGATCGACTGATGTGATGTTTCTTATATTGCAGGCTTTTTGATGAGTGCAGCTTTTCTGATCCTCGACGATAACGATGTCTTTGCCAGTACCCTGGCCAGGTCGCTGGCGCGTCGGGGTTTCCGCCCGACCGTGGCGCACAGTGGCGAGGAGGCGCTGGAAGCGGCGCGTCGTGAACGCTTCGACTACGCCACCATCGACCTGCAGCTGGAAAAGGATTCCGGCCTGCAGTGGGTGTCGCCGCTGCGTCAGGCCTTGCCTGAGGCCCGCCTGCTGGTGTTGACTGGCTACGCCAGCATCGCCACCACGGTGCAGGCGATCAAGTCGGGCGCCGACAACTACCTGGCCAAGCCGGCCAATGTCGATTCCATCCTCTCGGCGCTGAACCATGCCAGTGGCGGCGAGCGCACCGACGAACCGGTGCCGCCGATGGAAGAGGCGTCGCCGCTGTCGCTGGAAAGACTGGAGTGGGAACACATCCAGCGTGTGCTGGCCGAGCATGAGGGCAATGTCTCTTCCACCGCGCGGGCGCTGAACATGCACCGCCGCACCCTGCAGCGCAAGCTGGCCAAGCGCCCGGTGGCGCGCTGAGGGCGGGCGCCGGACACGCCGGCGCGGCTGTAACCAAAGGTAAGCGCGCCGCGCTCAGGGGCGACAGGCTGTCGGCATCGCTTTACAATAGCGGCCATGTATATCGATTCCCATTGCCACATCAATTTTCCCGACCTGGCGGCGCGCTTGCCGGAGATCTTCGGCAAGATGGCCGAAAACCAGG
Organism: Herbaspirillum sp. C7C2; assembly: GCF_022627865.1. Classification (NCBI taxonomy): domain Bacteria; kingdom Pseudomonadati; phylum Pseudomonadota; class Betaproteobacteria; order Burkholderiales; family Oxalobacteraceae; genus Herbaspirillum; species Herbaspirillum sp. C7C2. The sequence goes on along the minus strand of NZ_JABXGI010000002.1, from coordinate 120,748 downwards.
TCAGCCACGCCCTGTGCGTGTCGGTGGACCTGCCTGATTTCCCGCAGGTATTGGCCCTGGCCGAGCAGTATCCCAACGTCTACGCCTCGGTGGGCGTGCATCCGGACTACGAAGACACGCCGGAGCCCTCGGTGGAGCAGCTGGTGGCGCTGGCCGACCATCCGCGCATCGTCGCCATCGGCGAGACCGGGCTGGATTACTACCGCCTGCAGGGTGACCTGGAATGGCAGCGCGAGCGCTTTCGCACCCATATCCGCGCCTCGCGCGCCACGGGCAAGCCGCTGATCATCCATACCCGTTCGGCGTCCGAGGACACCATCCGCATCCTGCGCGAAGAAGGCGCCAGCCCGGCGGCCGGTGGAGCGGCGGGGGTCATGCATTGCTTCACGGAATCGCAGGAAGTGGCCGATGCGGCCATCGCGCTGGGTTTCTATATCTCGTTTTCGGGCATCGTCACCTTCAAGTCCGCCAAGGACCTGCAACAGGTGGCGCGCACCATTCCGCTGGAGCGCATGCTCATCGAGACCGATTCGCCCTACCTGGCACCGGTGCCGTTTCGCGGCAAGACCAACGAGCCCGGCTATGTGCGTCACGTCGGCGAATTCATCGCCGACCTGCGCGGCATCCCGGTGGCCGAGGTGGCACGCCAGACCTCTGACAATTTCTTCAAGCTGTTCGGAATCACACCATGACCTTGCTGGAAAAGCTGCGTTCCCGCTGGCGCGGGCTGGGCCGCATCGTGCTCTACACCTCGCTGTTGTTGCCGGGCGCGGCCCGTGCGGGTGCCTATGAAGAATACTTCCAGGCCATCCGCATGGATAACGTGTACTTCCTCAAGCAACTGATGCAGCGTGGCATGGGCCCCAACCTGATCGAGCCCAAGCGCGGCTACACCGGCCTGATGCTGTCCATCCGCGAAGACTCGATGAAGGCTTTCGAGGTGCTGGTCAATGCCCCGGACGTCAACCTGGAGGCCCAGGCCACCAATGGCGACACGCCGCTGATGCTGGCCTCCTTCTACGGCAACATACCGGTGGTCAAGCTGTTGCTTTCGCGCGAGGTGGAAGTCAATCGTCCGGGTTGGACGGCGTTGCACTATGCGGCCATCAACGGCAGCTCGGAGATCGTCAAGCTCTTGCTGGATGCCTCGGCCTACGTGGATGCCGAATCGCCCGACGACAAGATGACGCCGGTGATGCTCGCCGCCATGCGCGGACGGGTGGCGGCAGTCGAGGTGCTGCGTGACAATGGCGCCGATCTGACGCTGAAGAACAAGGACGGTCTCACCGCCATGGACCTGGCCCGACGCTACGGCCAGGAGGGCGTGATCGATGCCCTGAACGAAAAGCCGCGCCAGTAGCCGCAGGCTGATCCCGCAGAGTCAAAAAAACGTCCCGGCCACCTTGCGGTGGACCGGGACGTTTTCTTGATGGGATGGGGGCTTTAGCGGATCAGGATCTGCGGGCCGACATCCTTGATGTCCTTGGTGCCGGTGAGGGCCATGCTGACATCGAGCTCCTTGCGCATGATTTCCAGCATCTGCGAGACGCCGTCGCCGCCCATGGCGCCCAGGCTGTAGAGGAAGGCACGGCCGATCATGGTGCCGCGCGCGCCCAAGGCCACCGCCTTGAGCACGTCCTGGCCGGAACGGATGCCGCCGTCGAACCAGACTTCGATCTGGTCACCCACAGCTTCGGCGATGGCCGGCAGGGCTTCGATGGAGGACATCGCGCCATCCAGCTGGCGGCCACCGTGGTTGGAGACGACGATGGCGTCGGCTCCGGTCTGCACGGCCAGCTTGGCATCTTCCACGTCGAGGATGCCCTTGAGAATCAGCTTGCCGCCCCATTGCTCCTTGATCCAGGCCACGTCGTCCCAGTTCAGGGTGGGGTCGAACTGGCTGGCGGTCCACTTGGAGAGGGTCTGCACGCCGCCGGCGCCTTCACCGCCCTTGATGTGGCCGGCCAGGTTGCCGAAGGTCTTGCGGCCGCCCAGCGCACGCAGCGCCCAGCCGGGCTTGCTGGCCAGGTCGAGCAGGGTTTCCAGGGTCAGCTTGGGCGGGACCGACATGCCGTTCTTGAGGTCCTTGTGGCGCTGGCCGAGGATCTGCAGGTCCAGCGTGAGCACCAGTGCCGAGCACTTGGCAGCCTTGGCGCGATCGATCAGCGACTTCACGAAGCCACGGTCGCGCATCACGTAGAGCTGGAACCAGAACGGCTTGGTGGTGACGCTGGCCACGTCCTCGATGGAGCAGATGCTCATGGTGGACAGGGTGAAGGGGATGCCGAACTTCTCGGCCGCGATCGCGCCCAGCATCTCGCCGTTGGCCCACTGCATGCCGGTCAGACCGGTAGGGGCGATGGCCACGGGCATGCTGACATCGTGGCCGATCATGGTGGTGCGGGTGCTGCGTTCGTCGACATTGATGGCCACGCGCTGGCGCAGCTTGAGCGAGGCCAGGTCCTTGGTGTTGGCGCGATAGGTGCTCTCGGTATAGGAGCCGCTGTCGGCGTAGTCGTAGAAGGCCTTGGGGACACGTTTCTTGGCCAGCAGGCGGAAGTCTTCGATACAGGTCATGACCGGCATATTGTTTTCTCCGTAATTTATTCAACGCGGCTTGGCGCCGCCGGGCGATGGTGGTGCAGACACGAACCGGAATCGGGACTGCTGATGCGTAATGCAGATGGACCGCTATCGTAGTGCATCGCCGGCATGGATAGGGTGAATCCCTTTGCCGTCATCCATGAAAATTTTAGGGACGGCCAGCCGCTGCGGGCGGTCTAGCCCACCAGCAGCCGGGCCGCTGCGCCGCCGCTACGCACCGCGCCTTCCAGCGTGGCGGGATAGTCGCCGGCCACGTAGTCGCCGGCCAGCGCCAGCCCGGCTGGCATGGCGGTGTTGTCGGGCCGTTGCAGTCCGGGGGTACAGGCGAAGGTGGCGCGCTTTTCGGTGATGACCTTGCTCCATTGGGGCGTGGCCAGGGCCGGCTGGCTGAAGTCTTGCGCCAATTGGCGGGTGATGCCCATCGTCAGGGTGGCATGACCGTCGGCGATGGCCTGGCCGGCGGCACTGACCACCACGGCCAGCAGACCCGGGTCGCCGCCCAGTTGCCCACGGTCGAAGACGAACTGACCCCAGGCCTGGCGCTCCGGCGCGTCCAGCAAGGCCAGGAAGGGCGCGGGCAGGCGCACCTGCTCGCCATACTGCAGATAGCAGGTGGTGATGGGTTCATGCTCCAGGGCTTGCAGCAGGTGGGTATCGTGCAGGCCCTCCAGCAGTTGCGCGGCTGCCTCGGGGCCGGTGGCCAGTACCACGCCGGAGAATTCGCCGAGGCTTTCGCCCAGGCGGTCTTCCAGACGCCAGCTGCCTGGCTCGCTGCCCGTCAGCAGGCGCGTGACCGCCACGCCCGGTCGCACCAGCCCACCGTGGCGGGCCAGGTAGGCTTCGGTGGCGTCGGGCAGCAGGGCGCCCAGGTCCCAGCGCGGGATCAGCATGTCGGAAGCGGCACGGCGCGCGCCCAGGCTATCGCGCAGCACGTTCATGAATACCTGCGCCGAAGCCCGTTCGGGGGGCGTATTCAGGGCGGCGATGCACAGCGGGCGCCACATCAGGCGGGTGACGCGGTCAGTCTGGTCGAAACGCTGCAGCAGGTCCGCCACGCTGCAATCCTCGTGCAATTGCCAGCCCATCCAGCGTGCCGTGGTGGAAAAGCGGGCCAAGGCCATCTTGTCCTCGCGCGTCAGCCCCTTGGCGCGCAGCAGGGCCACGACCACATGCCAGGGCGCGGGCAGGCGTGGTGCGACGAAGTCCATGCCGTCGGCCTGGTTGGCCAGCGGGTAGCGCATCTGCAGGGGGAGGCGCAGCAGGGCCGTGGCCGGATCGACGCCGACCTGCTTCATCAGGGCCAGGGTGGCGCGGTAGGCGCCCAGCAGGATGTGCTGGCCGTTATCCAGGGTACGGCCATCGAGTTCGAGGCGGCGCGCCCGGCCACCCAGGGTGCGGGCAGCTTCGAACAGGCTGACCCGGTGCCCACCGGCGGACAGCGCCACGGCAGCGGCGCAACCGGCCCAGCCGGCACCGATCACGGCGTAGTGGCGCGGGGCGTCGCTCATGCCGGCGTAGCGCGGCGATCAGCCGAAGACATAGGTCTTCCAGGCCAGCCACAGCTTGCGGATGGGGGTGAGCGAGATGCGCTGGTTGAGCACGTGATAGCCATCGCGGGTGATCTCGTCGAGCAGGGTGCGGTAGATGGCGGCCATCATCAGGCCGGGCCGCTGGGTGCGCCGGTCTTCTTTGGGCAGCAGGGCGAAGGCTTCGTCGTAGACCGCCTGGGCACGTTCCACCTGGAATTTCATGAGCGCCTCGAAACGCTCACTGTGGCGGGCGTTGAGGATGTCGGCGGCGGTGACGTTGAATTGCTGCAGTTCGTTGACCGGCAGGTAGATGCGGCCCTTGCGGCCATCTTCGCCGACGTCGCGGATGATATTGGTGAGCTGGAAGGCCAGCCCCAGTTTTTCGGCGAAGAGCAGGGTGCCGGGCTGGGTGTGGCCGAAGATGCTGGCCGAGAGCACACCCACCACGCCGGCCACGTGCCAGCAATAGCGCTGCAGGCCGGGATAGTCGAGGTAGCGGCTCTGGTCGAGGTCCATTTCCATGCCATCGATGATGGCCTGCAGGTGCTCGCCCTTGAGCTGGTAGGTGGCCACGTGGGGATGCAGGGCCTTGGTCACCGGGTGGGTGGGCTGGCCTTCCAGCATGGCGGCGATTTCCTTGCGCCACCACATCAGCTTGGTGCGCGCCACCATGGGATCTTCGATTTCATCGACGGTATCGTCGACTTCGCGGCAAAAGGCATACAGCGCCGTGATCGCCAGCCGGCGTTGCGGCGGCAGGAACAGGAAGCTGTAATAGAAACTGGAACCGCTGGCGGCGGCCTTCTGCTGGCAGTATTCGTCTGGAGACATGGATGCGTGGCTGCGGTTGATGCGGGCCGCAAACGCGCCATTGAGGCCGGTTGCGGCAAAGGCGCTATGCTAGCCGAGTGCGCCCGGCAGGGCAAATCGGGCTTTGCTCATTGGGCATGTGTTGCGGCGCCTGACGTTGTCCTTTAAGCTCAAGCCGATGTCATCCGGAAAATAAATTCACATAACATCAAATCCGGATGAATTTTGCCGATAATGGACAGGAAGCACCGCCCGCCGCAACGGCATCACAGCTGCGGCGCAGCAAAAGTCACCCCGAGCGGGACTGGACGACGTACAGGAGGCTGGAGACATCATGGACAGACTGGAAATCTTTCGTAATATCGCCTCGCAGGCCGGACGGGGGGAGCTGGTGTTCCCGGCCAACGTCAGCGCGTCGATCAAGCTGCAGAAGGCCCTGGCCGACCCCGATTGCCACCTGGAGCTGGCGGCCAAGCTGGTCATGGCCGAGCCGCTGGTGTCGGCACGGACGGTGGCCATCGCCAATTCGGCGGCCTACAACCGTTCCGGCGGGGAAATCAACAACGTGCGTGCGGCGGTGATGCGCCTGGGGTTCCGTACCCTCAATACCATCACCACCTCGGTGATCGTGCGCCAGCTGGGCCGTACCATCAATAACCCGGGCATGCGCATCAAGTCCGCGCAGCTGTGGGAGCACTGCGCCCATGTGGCCGCCACTGCCTATGTGCTGACCTCCAAGCTGACCAAGGCTGACCCGGAGACGGCGATGTTTGCCGGCATCGTGCACGAGGTCGGGGGCTTTTACCTGTTGTCGCGGACCGATGATTATCCGGGCCTGCTCGACGGCGGTACCGAGGACTGGATGGAATACGGCGAAAAGATGATCGGCCGCGCCGTGCTCAAGAAGCTGGGCGTGCCGCAGCCGGTGGTGGATGCCATCGAATCGCTGTGGCATGGCGTACGCGTCTTGCCGCCGCAGACCATCGGCGACGTGCTGCTGCTGGCCAAGGAGCTCTCGCCGGTGCCCTCACCCCTGCAGCGCGCGGCCGTGGCCGAAGCCGGCATCGGCGGCGAAAACCTGGTGGATGACTACATCGGCGATCAATCGCTGCGCGAGATGCTGGATGATTCGGAAGAGCAGATCCGTACCTTGACGGCAGCGCTGCTGGTCTGAATCGATAGTCGTTGTTGCACACCCTCTACGGGTGTGGATGCCGAGCCCCACAGGCCCCGCGTTGTGGGGCTTTTTCATGTCCGGCCGCAGCTATCTGGTCAGCCCGCGCCAGCCGACGATCAGCCAGTCGCGTTTGCCCAGCCTGGGGCGCTGTCTGAAGATATCCCCCTGCACGCGTTCGATGCGCTCCAGGATGCGCAGGCCGCCTTGCACCACCATGCGCAGTTCCAGCCCGATGCGCCCCGGCAGTCGGCGCGCCAGCGGTGCGCCGGACAGCATCAGGTTGCGTGCGCGTATGATCTCGAACTGCATGAGTTGCTGCCAGCGTGGTGCGCTACAGCCGTCGGCAATGTCCTGCGGGCTCACGCCGAAGCGCGCCAGGTCTTCCAGGGGGAGGTAGATGCGCTGCTTTTCCCAATCGATGGCCACGTCTTGCCAGAAATTGATCAATTGCAGGGCACTGCAGATGGCATCCGAATCGCGCAGGTTCTCTTCAGTTGCTGCGCCGTAGAGGTGAAGCATTAGCGTGCCGACCGGATTGGCGGAGCGGCGGCAGTAATCCAGCAAGTCTCCGTAGCGGGCGTAGCGGGTGGTCACCACATCCTGGCGGAAGGCCGAGAGCAGGTCACGGAACGGCTGCAGCGGCAGCGCATGGTCGACGATGGTCTGCTGCAGGCGCTGGAAGATCGGCGTGGTGCAGCGGCTGCCGGGGGCGATCAGATCCAGTTGTGCTTCGTAGGCCTGCAGGGCCGCCAGCCGCTGCGCCGGTTCGGCATCGCCTTCATCGGCGATATCGTCGGCGCTGCGGGCGAAGGCATAGATCGCCCCCACCGCCGGGCGCAGGTGCGCCGGCAGCAGCAGCGAGGCCACGGGGAAGTTCTCGTAATGGTCGACGGCCATGAGGGGGGCGAGCTCAGAGTGGCGGCTCAGTCGAACTTGTCCTTGAGCAGCGCCTCGATGGTGGCGATGCGGGTTTCCACGGTCTCCAGCAGGGCCTTGGGCATGGTGCCACCGGCATTGAGTTGCGCGGCCAGCGAGCGGGCGATGCCCATGGCGCCTTCGGTGAACTGCTTGCCATCCTTGGACAGCACGGCTGCGGCCGTGAAGAGGGTGGAGAACAGGATCTGGTCGGCGGTGTTGTTCTCGATGAACTTGTTCAGCAGCGCATTGTGGCTTTGCTTGAGTGCGTCGAATTCTTCCTGGGTAGGCATGGGAGATCCTCGGAGGTTGGGGCTGGACGGTGGGCGATCTCAAACGGACGCGCGCCCCGCAAAGGCGCGGATTGTAGCAGCTATGGGGGTGATGTGGCTTAGCCGGTCGGCCGGTCGATTTCGATAGCAAGAAATCGAGTGGCGCCGAGCGGCAAGCCCCATAGAGTGCGGTCTCCGATGACAACAGAAGGAGAAACACCATGGCTCTACTGGAAGGAAAGGTCGCGCTCGTCACTGGAGCGTCAGCCGGGATCGGCAGGGCGACTGCCTTGCTATTGGCCGCGCAGGGCGCGTCGGTGATCCTGAATGCGAGGAACCGGGAAGGCCTGGAGCAGCTTGCGGCCACCATCAGCAGTAGCGGCGGCAAGGCTGGCTTGCTGGCAGGAGACGTCGGGCAGCCCGCGACCCACCAGCAGTGCGTGGAGCTGGCCATGAAGGAGTTCGGCGGGCTGGACATCGCCGTCAACAATGCAGGGGCACTGGGAGCGCTCAAGCCGCTTGCGGAGATCACCCCGGACGAATGGCAACATACCCTGCATGCCAATCTCACCGCTGCCTACCTCGGCGCGCGCAGCCAGATCCCGGCCATGCTGGCGCGTGGTGGGGGCGCCATCGTGTTCACCTCCAGCTTTGTGGGGACCAGCGCAGGCATTGCCGGCATGGCGGCCTATGGCACGGCAAAGGCCGGGCTGATGGGGCTGGTCAAGGGCATTGCGGCCGACTATGCGGTGCAGGGGATACGGGCCAATGCCTTGCTGCCTGGTGGCGTCGATACCGACATGGGCGGCAGCCCGGAGCAGAAGCAGTGGGCTGCCGGCCTGCATGCGATGAAGCGGATCGCGCAACCGGAAGAGATCGCTGCAGCGGCACTGTTCCTGGTCAGTCCGATGTCCAGTTTCGTGACGGGCGCGGCGCTGTTTGCGGATGGGGGAAACAGTGCGGTGAAGTGATACGGCAGCGGGGCTGCGCTATCTGCTTGCGGGGGTGTTGGGGACACGATCGGCCTGCCCGACGGGATGGTGATCCTGTCGTGTCGGGCCGATGGTGGCGCTGCGTGATTCTGGTGCGAGGAGGGGGACTCGAACCCCCACACCATTGCTGGCGTCAGGACCTAAACCTGGTGCGTCTACCAATTTCGCCATCCTCGCTGAAGGTGTCGGGCATCGGCGCGATAGCAGTCTGGAAGCAGGTTTGCCGCAGATTTGCCGCTACCGATGCAGGTAGCATTTTGTCAAAGCGCGCCATTGTACTGCAAGCCGTTGCAGCTGTCTGCGTTTTTCTGCGCGGACATTTTCTGCTGTGAATCCATCGGTAGTACCATGCCGGCTGGCTTATCACGGACCGGGGTTTGCATGACACGCTATCGTCATTACAAGGGCGGCATTTACGAATATGTCGATGAGGCCATTCTGGAAGCTGATCTGACGCCCATGATCATTTATCGTGCGGCGGATGGGCGCTTGTGGCTGCGCCCGCGCGAGGTGTTCTTCGAGATGGTGGAGGTGGAGGGCAAGCAGGTGCCGCGCTTTCAGAAGATCGAGGAATGAGGCAAGGCACGGCGTCTGGATGGCGAAGGCGATGCAAAGCTGTGTCGCGGAGTGGCCGAGCTGAACAATGCTCGGCTTTGTCGGTCTATTTGCAGAACCTTCCTTTAACTTATTCGGCTTTTCATCATTTCATATGAATCTTCAAGTATGCCTGCGGGCTGGGGTGGCCTTTTCCGCGGCTCTTCTCGCTGTTGCTGTTGTTCCGCCGACTTCGGCGGAAGAGCTGGCCGACGTCAGCACGGCTTTCCGCTGGCTGGGCAAGAATGACCGCGTGGTTATCGAGGCCTATGACGACCCGAAGGTGGTCGGCGTGACCTGCTATGTCTCACGCGCCCGCACCGGTGGCGTGAAGGGAACGGTGGGACTGGCGGAAGACAAGTCCGAGGCCTCCATCGCTTGCCGCCAGGTGGCTCCCAACGTGCAGTTCCAGGACAAGCTGCCGGTACAGGAAGACGTCTTCAGCGAGCGCATGTCCATCCTCTTCAAGCGGCTGCACGTGGTGCGGGTGGTTGATGCCAAGCGCAATACGCTGGTCTATCTGACCTATTCGGACAAGCTCATCGATGGCAGTCCGATGAACGCCGTGACGGCCGTGCCGGTGTCGCCGTCCACCCCGATTCCGTTGAAATAGAAAAAATTCACTAAATTCTTTATAGATGGGCGCAGCGGCAGCGCGAGCGGGTACGGTCGGCTGCATCGTTGCCCGCCTGCAGGCTGGCCAGACGGGCTGTGCCCCGGTTTTCCCTCTGTTTGCAGGGTGGCAAGCCCATTTTTGGACTATCGGCGCTTTTTGCGTATAAAATAGCGAGCTTTAGCGCGGCCGGGCAGGGCGCTTGTCGTCTGCAGTCATTCGATTGGGACACAGCAGGAATGCTCCGGCTTACGGAATTCTTAACATTTGGACGATTTAAATGGCAACTGCAGTCGAAACCCTGAGCAAACTCGAACGTCGTATGACCCTGTCTTTCCCGCTGGCCGATGTTCAGGCTGAAGTGGAAAAGCGCCTGAAGGTGCGCGCCCGTACCGCCAAGGCGCCGGGTTTCCGTCCGGGTAAAGTGCCGATGAAGATGGTTGCCGCCCAGTTCGGCTACCAGGTCGAAACCGAAGTCCTGAACGACAAGGTTGGCCGCGCATTCAACGACGCCGCCGTCGAGAACAACCTGCGCGTGGCAGGTTTCCCGCGCATCGAACCCAAGACCAGCGAAGAAGCCGGCGAAGGCAAGCTGGCCTTCGACGCCACTTTCGAAGTCTATCCGGAAGTGGTCCTGGGCGACCTGACCGGCGCTGAAGTCGAAAAGACCACCGCTGCCGTCTCCGACGCCGAAATCGACAAGACCATCGACATCCTGCGCAAGCAGCGCGTGCACTACCACGTCAAGGGCGAGCAAGGCGCGCACGGCGACGGTGGTGCCGACCAGTCGGCCCAGAATGGCGACCGCGTGACCGTGGACTTCGTCGGCAAGATCGACGGCGTGGAATTCCAGGGCGGCAAGGCTGATGCCTTCCCGTTCGTCTTGGGCGAAGGCCGTATGCTGCCGGAATTCGAAGCCGCGACCATCGGCCTGAAGGTCGGCGAATCCAAGACCTTCCCGCTGGCTTTCCCCGAGGACTATCACGGCAAGGACGTGGCCGGCAAGACCGCCGAGTTCACCATCACCGTCAAGCAGATCGAGTGGGCGCACATGCCTGAAGTCGACGCAGTCTTCGCCCAATCCCTGGGCATCGAAGACGGCGATCTGACCAAGATGCGCGAAGACATCAAGAAGAACCTGGAGCGCGAAGTCACTGCCCGCACCAAGGCCAAGACCAAGGACAGCGTGATGAACGCCCTGATCAAGGCTTCCGAGCTGGACGTGCCGACTGCCCTGATCGACCAGGACGTCGAGCGCCTGTCCGAAATGGCACGTCAGGACATGGCCCAGCGCGGCATGGATCCGAAGGTCATGCAACTGCCCAAGGAGTTGTTCACTGCCCAGGCCGAGCGTCGCGTGCGCCTGGGTCTGATCCTGGCTGAAGTGGTCAAGCAGAACAAGCTGGAAGCCACCGAAGAACAGGTCAAGGCCCAGATCGAAGACTTCGCCCAGAGCTACGAAGACCCGCAACAAGTGCTGAAGTACTACTTCTCCGACCGTCGTCGCCTGGCTGAAGTCGAAGCCCTTGTTTTGGAAGAAAACGTCGTCAACTACGTTCTCGGCAAAGCCAAGGTCTCGGAAAAGCCGGTTTCGTTCGACGAACTGATGGGTAATCAGGCGCAAGCGTAATCCGGTTTTCTCTAGTAGTATCAGAAAACTCTTACGCTTAAGGATGCATACATGACAGGTCTGATGAAGCAATCTGCATTGGATACGCAAATGCTCGGCATGGTGCCGATGGTGATCGAACAGAGCGGTCGTGGCGAACGTGCCTACGACATCTATTCGCGCCTGCTGAAGGAACGCATCATTTTCCTGGTCGGACCGGTCAATGATGCGATGGCCAACCTGATCGTGGCCCAGCTGCTGTTCCTGGAAAGCGAAAACCCGGACAAGGACATTTCCCTGTACATCAACTCGCCTGGCGGTTCGGTTTCGGCCGGCATGGCGATCTTCGACACCATGCAGTTCATCAAGCCGCAGGTGTCGACCTTGTGCACGGGTCTGGCTGCCTCCATGGGCGCTTTCCTGCTGGCCGCTGGCGCCAAGGGCAAGCGTTTCTCGCTGCCGAACTCTCGCATCATGATCCACCAGCCTCTGGGCGGCGCCCAGGGCCAGGCGTCGGATATCGAGATCCAGGCACGTGAAATCCTGTACCTGCGCGAGCGCCTCAACAGCATCCTCGCTGACAAGACCGGCCGTAGCGTCGAACAGATCAGCAAGGACACCGATCGCGACAACTTCATGTCGGCTGACGCCGCCGTGGAATATGGCCTGATCGATAAGGTGCTGACCGAGCGCGCTTGATCTGCATCTTCTTGCTTCAGTGCAAGGCCGCAAAAAATGCCCGAACGGAACATGTTCGGGCATTTTTTTTATCAAATTTTGACGAATTTGGCACAGAGCGGGTTTTCTGCTTCTGTTTGCTTGATAAATGGCACTCTCGCTGACATATAACGGTCATACGGCAGTCCTCTGAAGCAATAAGGGGCAGCTTAAATGACCAAGCCGTGACGAATCCGGATTTCGCGGGTATGATCGGGTCGTAACTTCTATCCTAGTAGCTCTATGTCTGAGAAAAAATCCTCCAGCGGCGAAAAACTGCTTTACTGCTCCTTCTGCGGCAAGAGCCAGCATGAAGTCAAAAAGCTCATCGCGGGTCCTTCGGTCTTCATCTGCGACGAATGCATCGACCTGTGCAACGACATCATCCGTGATGAAGCTGCCAGCGTGGAAAGCGTAGCCGGCGCCAAGTCGGATCTGCCCACGCCACAGGAAATCACCGACCTGCTGGACCAGTATGTGATCGGACAGGCTACTGCCAAGCGCATCCTGTCGGTGGCGGTGTACAACCACTACAAGCGCCTGAAGCACCTCGGCAAGAAGGATGATGTCGAGCTGGCCAAGAGCAACATCCTGCTGGTCGGCCCCACCGGCTCCGGCAAGACCTTGCTGGCGCAGACCCTGGCGCGCATGCTCAATGTCCCCTTCGTGATCGCTGATGCGACCACGCTGACTGAAGCCGGCTACGTCGGCGAGGACGTCGAGAACATCATCCAGAAGCTGCTTCAGAACTGCAATTACGAAGTCGAGAAAGCCCAGAAGGGCATCGTCTACATCGACGAGATCGACAAGATTTCCCGCAAGTCGGACAACCCGTCGATCACCCGTGACGTGTCCGGCGAAGGCGTGCAGCAGGCGCTGCTGAAACTGATCGAAGGCACCATGGCTTCGGTGCCGCCGCAAGGTGGTCGCAAGCATCCGAACCAGGACTTCGTGCAGATCGATACGACCAACATCATGTTCATCTGCGGTGGCGCCTTCGACGGTCTGGCCAAGATCATCTCGGATCGCTCCGAGAAGAGCGGCATCGGTTTCTCGGCCAGCGTGAAGAGCCAGACCCAGAAGAGCAATTCCGAAGTGCTCCTGAACGCGGAGCCGGAAGACCTGGTCAAGTTCGGCCTGATTCCGGAACTGGTCGGTCGTCTGCCTGTGATCGCCACGCTCAACGAGCTGGACGAGGAAGCACTGATCCAGATCCTGGTCGAGCCCAAGAACGCGCTGATCAAGCAATACGCCAAGCTGTTGCAGATGGAAGGCGCTGAGCTGGAAATCCGTCCGGCCGCCATGCACGCCATCGCCAAGAAAGCCCTGGCACGCAAGACCGGCGCCCGTGGTCTGCGCTCCATCCTGGAACACGCCCTGCTGGATGTCATGTATGAATTGCCCAGCGAGCAGAACGTGGCCAAGGTCGTCGTGGATGAAAACACCATCACCAATGGTGCCAAGCCGCTGTTGATCTACCACGACCAGCCAAAGGTCTCGGGCGGCTGATCGCCCGGGCTGCAACAGGCCTGAGCAGTAAAGTGTGGTGCGGCCCCGGAGGTCTTTGGGGCTGGCCACACCGTAGCAAGAAGCCACCCCGAAGTCCGGTCACCGCAAACACGGTAAAATAAACCGGCGCACATACACTGGCTTCCATCGAAAAGCCACCCGGAGCTAGCTTCGTGTGTGGCTTTTTTATTTTGTTGCGATCATGACAACGCGCAACCGGCGAATATTTAGTCTGCCGGACTTGTGTTTTGGTCACTCGTGCCAACATCATTCACAGTACTTATTGATAAGGCCCGCCATGACGACTCCTATACTCACAGAACAATCGCAATTGCCGCTGTTGCCCTTACGGGATGTGGTTGTCTTCCCGCATATGGTGATCCCGCTCTTCGTCGGCCGCCCGAAGTCGATCAAGGCGCTGGAAGCGGCCATGGAGCAAGGCAAGAGCATCATGCTGGCGGCCCAGAAGGCTGCCGCCAAGGATGAACCTTCGGCCGAGGACATCTATGAAATCGGTTGTGTGGCCAATATCCTGCAGATGCTGAAGCTGCCCGATGGCACCGTGAAGGTGTTGGTCGAAGGTGCTCAGCGTGCACGCATCCATTACATCAGCGAACTGGAAACCCATTTCGTCGCCGACCTGACCCCGGTGGAATCCGAGCAGGGTGACGAGGCGGAAGTCGAAGCCATGCGCCGTACCATCGTGCAACAGTTCGACCAGTACGTGAAGCTGAACAAGAAGATCCCGCCGGAAATCCTGACCTCGCTGTCCGGCATCGATGATGCCGGTCGCCTGGCCGACACCATTGCCGCGCACCTCCCGCTGAAGCTGGAGCAGAAGCAGGTCATCCTGGAAATCTTCAACGTCGCCAAGCGCTACGAGCACCTGCTCGGCCAGCTGGAAGGCGAACTGGATATCCTGCAGGTGGAAAAGCGCATCCGTGGCCGCGTCAAGCGCCAGATGGAAAAGTCGCAGCGCGAGTACTACCTGAACGAACAGGTCAAGGCCATCCAGAAGGAACTGGGCGAAGGCGAAGACGGTGCCGATCTGGAAGAGCTGGAAAAGAAGATCCTGGCCGCCAAGATGCCCAAGGAAGCCCTGGAAAAGGCGCAGTCCGAGCTGAAGAAGCTCAAGCTGATGTCGCCCATGTCGGCCGAAGCCACCGTGGTGCGCAACTACATCGACACCCTGGTCGCGCTGCCCTGGAAGAAGAAGTCCAAGGTCAATAACGATTTGACCAATGCCGAGAAGGTGCTGGAAGGCGACCACTATGGCCTGGAGAAGGTCAAGGAACGCATCCTGGAATATCTCGCCGTCCAGCAGCGCGTGGACAAGCTGAAGGCGCCGATCCTGTGCTTCGTCGGTCCCCCGGGCGTTGGCAAGACCTCGCTGGGCCAGTCGATTGCCCGCGCCACGAATCGCAAGTTCGTGCGCATGGCACTGGGCGGTGTGCGTGACGAAGCCGAGATTCGTGGTCACCGTCGTACCTACATCGGTTCCATGCCGGGCAAGATCCTGCAGAGCCTGTCCAAGGTCGGCGTGCGCAATCCGCTGTTCCTGCTCGACGAGATCGACAAGCTGGGCATGGATTTCCGTGGCGATCCGTCGTCGGCCTTGCTGGAAGTGCTGGATCCGGAACAGAACCACACCTTCTCCGACCATTACATCGAAGTCGACTTCGACCTGTCGGATGTGATGTTCGTGGCGACCTCGAACTCGTTCAACATCCCGCCGGCACTGCTGGACCGGATGGAAGTGATTCGCCTGTCCGGTTACACCGAAGATGAAAAGACCAGCATTGCGCAGCGTTACCTGCTGCCCAAGCAGATCAAGAACAACGGCCTGAAGGAAGGCGAGATCAGCGTGGCCGAATCGGCCATCCGCGACATCATCCGCTACTACACCCGCGAGGCTGGTGTGCGCTCGTTGGAACGCGAAGTCTCGAAGATCTGCCGCAAGGTCGTGAAGATGCTGCTGCTGAAGAAGCAGGAGAAGAAGGTCACCGTCACCTCGCGTAACCTGGACAAGTTCCTGGGCGTGCGTCGCTTCGACTTCGGCATCGCCGAGAAGGAAAACCAGATCGGCCAGGTGGTCGGCCTGGCCTGGACCGAAGTGGGTGGCGACCTCTTGACCATTGAGGCGGTGAACATGCCCGGCAAGGGCCAGATCATCCGCACCGGTACCCTGGGCGATGTCATGAAGGAATCGATCGAAGCCGCTCGCACCGTGGTTCGCAGCCGTGCTCGCAAGCTGGGCATCAAGAGCGAAGTGTTCGAGAAGAGCGACATCCACATCCACGTGCCGGAAGGTGCGACGCCCAAGGACGGTCCGTCTGCCGGTATCGCGATGACGACAGCGTTGGTCTCGATCTTCAGCGGTATTCCTGTACGTGCGGACGTGGCGATGACCGGTGAAATCACCTTGCGCGGCGAAGTATTGCCGATCGGCGGCCTGAAGGAAAAGCTGCTGGCTGCGCACCGTGGTGGCATCAAGACCGTGCTGATTCCGGAGCAGAACGTGAAGGATCTGGCCGAGATTCCCGACAACGTGAAGAACAAGCTGGAAATCATCCCGGTACGTTGGATCGACAAGGTGCTGGAAGTTGCCCTGGAACGTCAGCCGGTGCCGCTGAGTGAAGATGAGGCCATCGTCGACACGGCGGTTGCCGCCAAGGAAGACAAGACCGATCCGGTCGTCAAGCACTGAAATGTCTGACATGTCGGACTGGCTGTGCAGGTAGCCTACTGCACAGCGGTTTGTCAAAAGCGCCTCATGAGAGGCGCTTTTTTTTATGCTCGTTTGCTTGATGATTCAGGTTCCTGCCTGCTGGGATGAAGGTAAGGATCCTCACTGAAAATCGCGACAATCCCGGAAGCCCGCTTGACACCTGGGGATGCGGCTTGTTTAATAGCCGCTACGGAATTTTTCCGTAAGGCAATCGACGGGCAGCAGGGCTCGGTCGCGATATGTCGGAGCCCGGGCGATGTCGTTTGAATTCAAACAGATCAAATACTTGTTCGAGGGGCGTAAGTGAATAAAGGCGAACTGATAGAACACATTGCCGGCGCAGCGGATATTTCCAAGGCAGCGGCTGGACGTGCAGTGGACGCATTCATTGGGGCAGTCAAGACCACGCTGAAAAAGAACGGTACCGTGACCCTGGTGGGTTTCGGCACCTTCGCCGTTGGCAAGCGTGCGGCCCGGACTGGACGCAATCCCCAGACCGGAGCGGCCCTCAAGATCAAGGCGTCCAAGGTTCCTAAATTTAAAGCTGGCAAAGCATTAAAAGATGCTATAAAATAATGTTCTTTCGTTGCAGCGGTAAGAGAGCAACGAGACTGTTAAGGTTGCCGGGCGCTTAGCTCAGTTGGTAGAGCGGAGCCCTTACAAGGCTTAGGTCGGGAGTTCGAGCCTCTCAGCGCCCACCAGCATCTTGCAGTCGGCACCAGTTTAGGAGCGGTAGTTCAGTTGGTTAGAATACCGGCCTGTCACGCCGGGGGTCGCGGGTTCGAGCCCCGTCCGCTCCGCCAGATAAAACGCCTCGTTCGAAAGAACGGGGCGTTTTTGTTTTTGCGCAGCAAAAACCAGCGGAGTGGAGGGAGCCGCCTGCGCGGCTCCCGGCGGGGCGAGAAGGGAATCGCTTGCAAGCGATTCCGCGGCCTGCGCAGGTGTAGGAGAGCCCCTGCCGCTGCGCCAGATAAAACGCCTCGTTCGCAAGAACGGGGCGCTTTTGTTTTTGTTTTTGCGCAGAAAATTGGGAGGCAAGGAGACGAATCTCTAGCACGCCGACCCCTATTTGGAAAAGACACAGTTACCGACTGGGAAGATTACGCGACACGCTAGAAAAAATTTGAGTTTTCCGTACTATTTCCATCCGGAAATGCTTACACTAAGCCGGAATTTGCAGTTTCTCAAAACAGGAGACCGGCATACGCCGGGGCGCAATGATGTTTTTGAGGGAACCCGGCCTGTCACACAGGCTGAGGAAGAGGGCTTGAGCCGCTCCCCAAAGATGTAAGAAGAACCCATCGAGATGCAGTAGCGGATTCGCGCGTAGTGCAGTGACAGCAAGAGCAGGGTGACGACCAATCGTATCGTCTTCCTGCGATGGCCTGCACGTTTGGCATCTAATGGGATTAAGAGGGGGTAGCGATGAAGCTCGCCAATTTCAACATTGGCGTCCGCTTGGGCGCAGCATTTGCAGTGGTCTTGTTGCTGATCGTGGTGACCGCCACGGTCGGGATCCGGAACCAGTCTTCCAACAACGCTGAAATCAACAGCATCGTCAACGAGAAGTACCAGCTCATCGCCTTGAGCAACCAGATCAAGAACAATGGCTACAAGGCCAACGCAGTATTGAGCAACATCCTGCTGGCCGCCACACCGGAAGCATCGGCCAAGTACATGGACGAATACGCCGGCCTGCGCAAGGCCAACACCGAGGCCTACAAGCAGCTTGAAGGCATGCTCGATTCCGACAAGACCAAGGCCCTCTACGCCGAGCAGACCACTGCCCGCGCAGCCTATGGCGTGGCCGTGCGCAAGTTCTTCGAACTGATGAAGAATGAGGACCGCGCTGCCGCCACCACGCTGTACCAGGGCGACATGTCCAAGCTCCAGCTGGACTACTTCGTCATGGTCGACAAGATGGTCAATTCGCTGGCCAAGGAAATGGTGGTCGATGCCGGCCAGGCAGCCGAAGACGGCCAGATGGCCGTGATCCAGATGCTGGTGCTGTCGGCCGTGGCCGTGGTGCTGGCCTCGGTGGTCGGGGTGCTGATCACGCGCTCCATCACCGCCCCGGTACGTCACGCGGTCATGCTGGCTGAGACCGTGGCACAGGGTGACTTGTCCTATCGCCTGCAGGCCAAGGGCAAGGACGAGATCAGCCGCCTGCTGCAGGCGCTGCAGCACATGAGCGATAACCTGCATGACACCGTCTCCAACGTGCGCAACGGCACCTCGGCCATCGACATGGCCGCACGCGAACTGGCGCAGGGCAACCTGAGCCTGTCGGATCGTACCGAACAGCAGGCCAGCTCCCTGGAGGAAACCGCCTCGGCCATGGAGCAGCTGACCTCGGCAGTGCGCCAGAATGCCGACAACGCCTTGCAAGCCAGCCACCTCGCCGTCTCGGCCTCGGACGTGGCCGTGCGCGGCGGCGCTTCGGTCGAGCAGGTGGTCAACATCATGAGCGCCATCAGCACTTCTTCCGGCAAGATCGCCGACATCATCGCCGTGATTGATGGCATCGCCTTCCAGACCAACCTACTGGCCCTGAACGCGGCAGTCGAAGCAGCCCGTGCCGGCGAACACGGTCGCGGCTTTGCCGTGGTGGCCAGCGAAGTGCGTGGCCTGGCCCAGCGTAGCGCCGTGGCCGCCAAGGAAATCAAATCCCTGATCGAAGGTTCGGTCAGTCACGTCAAGGCTGGCAGCACCATCGTCGAACAAACGGTGGCCACCATCGATGAAGTCATCGCCAGCATCAAGCATGCGACCGATCTGATCACCGACATCAGCGCCTCCAGCAAGGAGCAGAGCGAAGGCATCGAGCAGATCAACCAGGCCATCAGCCAGATGGACCAGATGACCCAGGAAAATTCCGCCCTGGTGGAGCAGAACGCTGCCGCCTCCAAGGCCTTGCAGGCCCAGGCCGAGCAGCTGTCGGCCCTGATGGGACGTTTCCGCCTGAGCGAACTGATCGCCCATTCCGGATATGCCGGTGCGGCACGCGGTGGCGTGCGCGAAAAGATCATCCAGCCCGAGCTGTCCCTGATCCAGGGCTAGTAGACGGATAGGGTTACCCGTTTTTGTGTGAACGCAGTGTGGTAAGAGGGGCCGTGAGGAGACCATGGCCGGCCATTCACGGCCGGTCGTGACAAGAACAAGGCGTCCCATCCGCAGGCATTGCGGGTGAGGACGCGATCATCGTCTTTTCCGTCAAGGGCATGTCCGCAATTTCGATTTCGAAATGATCTCGAGCTCGTTGTCGAGCGTGATGCGACATGTCCGTGCACTTGCCTAGAAAGGTTCGCCATGCCACTTCATTCTCCGAGTTCACTCGGGCAGACTTCCTCCACAGCGCGCCAGGCCCTGGCGTATGCCCGCATCCAGTCCTTCATCGATGCCTACCGCAACGAGGGGTATCGCATCGCCGATATCGATCCCCTGGGCACGATCTCGGTGCCCGACATTGCGGCTCTCCTGCCGCAGACGCACGGGCTGGAGGACGAGGACATCGCGCTGGCACAGCATCGCTTCCTCGACGGCCTGGGCCTGACCAATGTCAAGGAGCTGACCCATCACCTGAGCCGGCTGTTCTGCGGCCCGCTCGCCCTGGACTGCAGCGGCGTGCGTGACGAGCCGCGCCGTCAGTGGCTGCTGGCGCGTCTTGCTGCCCGTGACCCCGGCGCCGAGCCGCAGGCACTGGAACGCGCCGCCATCCTGGCCCGCCTGGCAGCCGCCGAGCAGTGGGAAAACTATCTGCAGCAAGACTATCCGCAGGCCAAGCGGTTTTCCCTGGAAGGTTGCGAAAGCCTGCTCCTGTTGATGGATACCCTGGTGGAGCGTTGCAGCTTCTACCAGCTGGACAAGCTGTTCTTCGCCATGCCGCATCGTGGCCGCCTCAACCTGCTGGTGAACCTGATGCAGATGCCGGCCGCCGAGATCGTGGCCTACTTCGATGCCAGCAAAACCACCCTGGCCGCCGCCAGTGCGGTGGATCTGCCTTACCACCTGGGTGCCGAGGCCGTGCGCCATACCGCACTGGGCCAGGTCGGTCTGTTCCTGGCGCACAACCCCTCGCATCTGGAGAGCGCCTATCCGGTCCTGCTGGGCATGGCCCGCGGTTACCGCGCCAGTCACCCCAAGGCAGCGCCGCCCGCCTCGGTGGTGATCCATGGCGACGCCGCCTTCTGCGGCCAGGGCGTGGTGATGGAGTCGCTCAAGCTGGCCCAGCATCCGGGTTACGACGTGGGCGGCACGGTTCACGTGATCGTCAACAACCAGATCGGCTTTACCACACCCAACCCGCTGGATCCGGAAAACCACGGCTACTGCACCGACATCGCCCGCATCGTCGGCGCGCCGGTGCTGCACGTCAATGCCGACCAGCCGGAGGCGGTGTTGCGCGCGGCGCGCATCGCCTTCGACTACCGCATGCAGTTCCACGCCGATGTGGTCATCGACCTGGTCGGCTATCGCCGCTGGGGACACGCCGAGCAGGACACGGCTACCGTGACCCAGCCGCTGCTGCATGGCTTCATCGACAAGCATCCCTCGGTGACCCGGCTGTACGCGCAATCCGGATGGCCTGGTTCTGATGCGGGAGCCGCCCTGCTGGCCACCAGCAGCCAGCAGGCGCTGGCCGCCTTCAGGGCCAGCCGTCCAGGTCATGCCGCAGCGTCGGCGGCGACCTCCACCTCGGAGCGTACGCAGGACAAGACCTCCGAAGCAGCAGCCGCGCCCAGCCTGAACCAGATGCGGCAATGGGTGGAGCGGATGACACGCCTGCCGGCTGGATTCGAACCACATCCGGCCATCGTCAAGCTGATCGCGCAATGGCAGCACAGCGTGGCCGCGCCCGAGCACCCGTGCAGCTGGAATTTTGCCGAGAACATGGCCTATGCCTCCCTGCTCAGTGTCGGTCACGGCGTCCGCATTTCCGGCATGGACGTGCAGCGTGGCACCTTCATGCAACGTCATGCCGTGTGGCATGCGGTGGATGAGGCGCAGGCGCAGCAGCGGTCCTTCCTGCCCCTGCGCGAAGTCGCAGCACCCCGCGCCAGCCTGGAAGTGATCAATTCGCCCCTGAGCGAAGAAGCGGTGGTCGGTTTCGAGTACGGCTTCAGCGTGCAGGCGCGCCCGGATGCGCTGACGATCTGGGAAGCCCAGTTCGGTGACTTCGTCAACGGCGCCCAGATCATGATCGACCAGTACATCACCTCCGGTCGTGGCAAGTGGGGCTATGCGTCGGCGTTGACGATGCTGCTGCCGCATGGCTACGAAGGCGTGGGGCCGGAACATTCCACCGGCTATCTCAGTCGCATGCTGCTGCTGTGCGCGGGTCAGAATATCCGGGTGGCCTATCCCTCCAGTTCGGCGCAGTGGTTCCACCTTCTGCGCGATCAGGCCCTGCATGCGGACCGGCCGCTGGTGGTCTTTACGCCCAAGTCGGTGCTGCATGGGGAGCCGCGTGCCAGTTCCCCGCTATCGGACTTGCTGGAGCAGGGCTTCCAGCCGCTGCTGGGCGACCCTGAGGGGCCGCAAGCGTCCGCGGTACGGCGTGTCGTGTTGTGCAGCGGCAAGGTGCGCTACGACCTGGCCGATGCCCGCGCCAGCGCGCAGGACCAGGACACCGCGCTGCTGCCGGTGGAGCAGCTCTATCCCTTCCCGACGGCGCAACTGGGTGACGTCCTGCGCAGCTATCCGCAGTTGCAGGAAGTGGTGTGGGTACAGGAAGAAGAGCGTAACCAGGGTGCCTGGCTGTGCGTGCGCGATGCCATCGAAGCCGCCTTGCCGGAGACGGTGCGCCTGCGTGCGGTCTATCGCCCGGATACCGCCTCTGGGCCGACCGCCTCCAAGGCCAGCCATTACGCCCAGCAGGCAAGCCTGGTGCAAGCGGTCTTTGCTCAAGGCTGAGCGAAGGAGGGCGAAGGAGGGCGAAAAAAAACGGTGCACTTCTGCGCGAAGTGCACCGTTTACCCCCTCCGGTTTTCCCCGGTTATCTGGTCGTGTTGACGTTGTAGTCCGCAAGTTAAGCTTTAGTCAAGTAACTTTCGTGCTGCAGCTGCTCAAGTCCGGCTTCAAAGGCGCTTCGGCATGCGGCTGCCGGGCGCGTGCAGCGTATTTGTCTCAGTAGGTCAGCGTGACCGTGACGGTATCCGAGTAGGCGCCGGCCAGCGGGGTCTGGGCGGCGGGAATCTGGCCGTAGACGGTCAGCGTCTGGGTCAGGCCCGAGCCGGTGCCGGTGGCGGTATCGGTGCCGATGGTCGAGCCCCAGTTGTTGGTGCGGGCTGCATCGCGGTAGAGGGCATAGTTCAGGGTGCCACCGCCGGCCGCGCTCATCTTGCGGCTGCTGACGGTGGAGCCGCTTCCGGTGCCGGCATCCAGGCCGACGTTGTAGGCGGTGCCATTGGTGCAGAGCACGGTGATGGTGCCGGACTGGTTGACCACGCTCTGGGTGTAGGCGCCGAAGGCGATGGCCGAGCCGACCACGGTGCAGGCGGCAACCACCGAGGCGCTGATGGTCAGCGTGCCGCTGGCGGTGGCGGCGAAGGAAGCCGGAGCGCTGGAGGCCAGGACGACGGCGGCGATGGAAGCTGCAACGAAACGATTCTTCTTGGCAAAAAACATTTGGTTTCTCCGGTGTTGGCCGCCCGTCCTTGCCCCTTGCAAGAACTTCCCTGTGCAGCGCTGGTATGGAGACACTTTAATTTCCGGGCGGCGCCAGCGACATCCGGCGATTCCCTAGCCACCCGCCAATCTGCGTCAGGGAAAACCTGAGCCGCCACATCGGCTATGCCCAGCGACGTCCAGCGACTTCCAGCGATACGGCCGGCGCCAAGCGCTCAATAGGTGATCAATACCGTCAACGTATCCAGATAGCTGCCGGCCTTGGCATTCTGGCTGCCCGGCAAGCGGCCGTAGACCGTGTAGGTCTTGACCACGGGTGTGAGAACCTGCAGCAGATAGCCATCGGTGATGAAGCTGGTGCTGGAGGAGCCGTCACCCCATGTCGAGGTCCGTGCCGAGTTGGTATAGACCTGGTAGTTGAGGCTGTTGGCGCCACTGAGCATCTTGCGCTGCGCATAGGCGCCGCTGCTGCCGGTGCTGAGCTTGACGGTATAGCCGATCAGCAACGACACCGTGGCCTGGCAGGTCACGGTGATGCTGCCGGTATTGTCCAGATGCGCACTGGACTGCGGGTCATACAGCCCGAACGCCACCGGATTTGTGGCCGACGAGCAGATCTGTTGCGCCTGCACCGGGGCGCATGCCAGCAGGACAAGGGCCCAGGCCAGGGCCGGGCGGATTGGAGGGATCGTCTTCATGTGTTCTCCATGATGCCGGTCGCGTTTCAATGGCAGATCACGACTTCGTTGCTCATGCCGCCTTCGCTGCGCGGTTGCGGCGTCAGCGTGGCGTGGCATTGCGCCCCCGAGGGCAGCAGTACGTCCAGCGTATTGACCGGTGCCAGTTCCTGCAGGTAGCTCACGCCGTCATAGCCCACGGGCGCCTGCAGACCGGTCTCGCGCACGCGGATGCTGGCGCCTAGCGGAATGAACTGGCCCACTGCATCCTTGAGGATGATGGTCACATCCGAGGCCCGTCGTGCATTGAAATGCACCACTACGCCGGAGCGATCGCGCGGCCGGATGTACTGGTCCGGTTGGTCCAGTTGCAGTGTCAGCGGCAGGTCCAGCACGTCCACCGAAATCTTGTTGACGTCGTAGGCGCGCAGGTCGGTCAGCAGTAACTGGCCGTTGTCGTCGGTGCGGCCAGCGTAGCGGTTCTCGTTGTAGATGCCGACGTTCTTGACGCCGCTGGCATTGACCACGGCAAAGCTGTCCTCGATCCAGTCCGAGGCGAAGCTGCCGCCATCGATGAAGGATACCGAGCCGCGCGCCCCCAGCCGCTGGCTGGTGGTATGGGCTGCCTGCGAGGCGGCCGCGGTGAGGCTGCCATAGCGGCTCTTGTAGTTGAGCTGGGCAATGCGCTGCTGATAGCTGCCTTCGGTGTCCTGCAACTGCCAGCCCAGGTCGCCGATGGCCACCGTCGAGCGACTGGCCTGCAGGGTGGCGGTGCGCTGGCCATTGTTGTTGCTCACGCTGGCACCGGCCACATCGCGCCCGCCGAAGGGGATGATCAGGCCGATGGTGGCGCCATAGCCGCTGTTGCGGAAGTCGCGGTAGCCGGTCAGGTACATGTTGGAGCTGCTGCCCACCGATTTGAACCAGGTCACCGTCACCGTCTCGCTGTCGGCCAGGCCGCTGGTGCCGGTATCGGTAAAGAGCAGCGGGCTCTTGCTGCGCGCATAGGCCATGCTCAGCGAGCCGCCGCTGCCCAGGTTCAGGCCCAGCGTGGCGATGGTGGCCGCGCGCGAGACCGGCGCGCCCTGGATGGCGCCGATGTCCTGGTAGTTGCGGGTGGACTGGGTGCGGGTCAATGACACGCTCACCGGATCGGCGTTGCGTTCGATGGCCAGCGACACCTGCTGGCCCGAGCCGCTGTCGGCACTGCTGGCGGCCAGCGAGGTGGCCAGCACGGCGCGGTTGCCGAGATTGAAGACAGCGCCACCACCGGCCAGTTTCAGGCTGCGCATGGCCTCGGCATGGCCCTCCAGCGTAAGGATGTCGCTCATCCCCTGGCGGGCCGTGCCGGACAGGGCGAACTGCCCGTAGTCATTGCTGCGCAGGCCATAGCGGCGGCGTACCCAGCCACCCTCGACCGAATAGGACGACAGGCCCGGTTTCAGCAGGCGATCGGTGGCGTAGAAGTTGATGGTACGCAGGGTCTGCCGTCCCAGTTCGTCGGTGACCGCCACCGCGATCTGGCCGGCGCCACTGGCGATAGGAGGCTGGCGGATCTCGAAGGGGCCGGGCGGCACCGGTTGCGAAAGCTGGCGCACGCCATTGACGAACAGGTCCACGGTGGATGGCACCACGGTTTCGCCGCCCAGCGAAGGCGTGGGGAAGCGCACCAGGTCCGGACGCAGGTTGAAGTCCGACGCGTACTGGAAGCCGCCCAGTCGCACCGAGCGGGTCCAGGCCAGGCTGCCATTGATGACGTCACCCAGGCGGTAACGCGTCAGGCTGGCCGGTTGGGAATAGGTATAGGTGGTTTCCAGGCGGGCCGATACGCCGCCGCTGTTGCCGGTATAGCCCAGCCCGGTCGAGCTGAGCACGCCGCTGCCGCTGAACCAGCGCGCATCGAACAGCCCGCCCAGGGCATGCTGGTTCTGGCTGGAAGTGGCCAGCAGATCGTAGTTCAGGACCAGCCCGCGCCCGCCCTCCGACAAGGGAACCCGGCTGGCAATGCTGGTGGCGTCGATGTCGGTCGTATTCATGAAACGGGCCGCAATCATGAGGTTGATCCGGGCAGCGCCCTCGTCGAGGTCGATCCCGGTAGCGATGGCGCGCAGGGGAATCAGTTCGTCGTCGGCACCATCCACGCGCAGCTTGAGACTGCGCAGTTCGGCCGCGGTCGCATACAGGGCTTGCTGGCGACGCGTGAATTGCGCCACCAGATCGGTGCCGCGGCCGTTGATGGACACTTCCAGCAGCAGCACCTCGTCACCGGTGGCGGCCCGTGCCACGGTCGCCGTGGCGCCCAGCAGCACCAGCATCAGAGGCATTAGCCAGAGCAGCAGCAGCCGTTTCAAGGCGCCACGGTGAGTTCGGTATCAATCGGCCCGGCATCACTGTTGGCAGTCAGTTTGACTTTGCTGCCTACGGCAAGCGGGGTCTCGGTGTCGATCAGGTATTGGCGGGTGATGCCGGCCAGCGTATAGGGGTTGCCGCCTGCCGGTGCGGTGATCTTCTTGCCGTTGGGAAGGGTCAGCGCCAGGTCCAGCAAGCGGGCACGTCGGTTGCCCAGGTTCTGCACCACCAGACGCGCCGGCTTGCCTGAGCGTAACTGGTAGTCAAGCTGCGGCTTCGGCATGCCGGTAGGGGCAATGAACACCGGCATGGAAATCCGGAACTTGAAATTGATGGTGGCGCCTTCCGCCGCGGAGGGAATTTCGTCGATCAGCAGGCGAAACGCGATCTCGCCGGCCCCCGCTGCCTGGCGCGACACCACGCGGATCACCTGGGACGCACCCGGCGCCAGGTTGAACACCGGCGGGCTGATGATCAGGTTCTGGGTAGGTTGCAGATCATCCTTGCTGTCGACCTGGTTCCAGTCGTAGGCACGGATCTGCAGCGACACATTGTGATTGTCGTTATTGACGATCTTGATCACCCCTGCCGTGCGTGAGGAGGATAGCTCCAGCACCACGGGGGCAATCTCGAAATTGGAGGCCTGCGCCTGTTGCCATCCCCCTGCCGTCATCAGGCAGCCCATTGCACAGACACGTGCGAGCCGCCACAACATGGTTTCTGATCTCGTCACGCTACGAAATCCCCATTCTGGTTGTCAGGTATTTGTCAATTTTTTGCTAGATTAAAACGAAACCGCGACAGGTCAAACAAAAAGTTGCAAGGCAGCCACAGAATTTAACTGAAAGTTAAATATTTCCTTTCGTCAACTTGCGTATTGGGATGGAAGATGTACGTCTGGCGCGGACGTAAAAATGGCGCGACTTCATGTGAAAAGTCGCGCCATGCATGGAGGGTGCGGGTAGGGAAGTGATCGCAGGCGGTGCCTGCCTGCTGGCGCATGGCCTGCGCCGGCCAATTCGGTAGTCAGTAGGACAAGGTAATGGCGACCACGTCGCTGTAGCTACCGGCTCGCGCTGTCTGGCCCGCCGGGATATAGCCGTAGACCGGCACGTTCTGGGCGCTGCCGTTACCGACCCCGGCGACCGTGTCGCTACCACTGCTGTTGCCCCAGGCACGGGTGCGGGCAGCATCCTGATACAGGCCATAGTTGAGCGAATTGGCCCCGTCGGCAGTGGTCAGCTTGCGAGTGGCGACATTGCCGCCTGCGCCGGTGCCGGCATCCAGGCTGATCGTGTAGCTGGTGCCGGCGGAACAGGCCACGCCGATCTGGGCGTTCTGTTGCAGCGCGCTGGACGCATAGACACCAAAGGGCAGGGCGGCGCTCTGCACCACGCATTGGGCCGGGACGATGGCACTGATGTCGAGCTTGCCGGTGGTGGAGACGGCCACGGCATTCACGCTCAGGCCAGCCAGGAGACCGACGGCAAGGAAGAGGGCGGGTGATTTTTTCATCATGATGCGATGCCGGCAAATGTCTGTAAAAGCTGGAATATATTATAGAATTAATTTGAGTATTTACTCTGAAAACGGAGTCAAAGGTGCAGGCAAGCAACACCGTTTTCAGCAAATTTTAAGAATTTGCTTCGATTTGCTGACAGAAAGAGAACAATTGATGCCAGATCGTCACATTCCGGCATCGCTGCAGACAGCAAGGAGACGTACCCACGGCAGCGCTGCTGACCGTGCAATGGGGGACCGGGCGCAGCACCGCCGCGCGCCCGGAATGGAGATCCTGCGAAAAGACCATGCCCGCGCATCGCTTTGCGCGCCGGTCATGCAGGCGGGCGATCAGGTAACCGCTCCGCAACTTCAGGACGTGACCGCCAGACCGATGAAAAGTAACCGATGTGACCGATGTGACCGATCTGATCATATGATACATGCCGATAACTAGACAAAGCGGGCTGGCACGCGCCAGTACCGGCCTCTTCTTCCTGCTGGCCTTGCTGCTCTCGCTGGGCGTGGCAGCATTTTCCTATTACAGCGTGCGCGATTTCGAGCAGCGCGCAGTCTGGTTGCAGCATAGTCACGCCGTCATCAACAAGCTGGAAGTCGCCAATTCGACCGTGCGCGACGCGGTCAGCAATTCACGCGGCTATGCCTTGTCTGGCAACCAGGAATACCAGGCCGGTTTCGAGGCGGGCGTCAGGCAAATCGAGGTGCTTCTGCAGGATCTGCGCCGGCTCATGAGCGACAATCAGCAGCAGCTGCAACTGCTGACCCGCACGGAAGATCTGGTATCACAGCGGATCAGCCTCTCCCGTCGCCTGATGGAGCTCAGTCCAGACGAAGGGCGCCAACGGGTACTGGAAGGCAAGGACCTGAGCGATCGCATCCGCAACGGCTTTGAAGAGATGAAGAGCAACGAGAATGCACTGCTTGCCCGGCGTGCCCATGACACCGCCGCCAGCGCCGACCTGACCATCATCATGGTGGTCAGCGGCAGTCTGCTCAGCATGGCCTTGCTGGTGATGGTCTACAGCAAGCTGCGCCGCGAGATGAGCCGTCGGGTGGAGGCGCAGCAGCGCGCCCAGGCCTATTCCGACGAGATCGAAGACCTTTACAACAACGCGCCCTGCGGCTATCACTCGGTCGATGAGACCGACAAGACCATCATCAAGATCAACGATACCGAACTCAAGTGGCTGGGCTACACACGCGAGCAGGTGGTCGGGCGCATGACCCAGCTCGATCTGCTCAGCCCCGTGAGCGCCGAGCGTTACCAGCGTGATCTGCATCCGCAATTCCTGCTCAAGCGCGAGATCAACGGCATCGATCTCGACTTCCGCCGCGCCGATGGCAGCGAATTCACGGCCCTGGTCAATGCCACGGCCATCCCCAGCCGCGACAACAGCAAACTCATTAGCCGCACGGTCATCTATGACATTTCCGAGCGCAAGCGCGCCGAGGACGAGATCGAGGCCCTCAACGCCGATCTGGAACGGCAGGCCCAGCACCTGCATAGCGTCAACAAGGAACTGGAGAGTTTTTCCTATTCCGTCTCGCATGACCTGCGTGCTCCGCTGCGTGCCATTTCCGGTTACGCCATGATCCTGGAGGAAGACTACGCCAGCGTGATCGACGAAAAGGGCCGCGAACAGCTGCAGGTGATCCGCCGCAACGTGCGCAAGATGGATGAACTGATCAACGACCTGCTCAAGCTGGCCAAGTCCACCACGGGTGAACTGACCTTGCAGCGTTTTTCGATGGAAGAGGTGGTGGGCCAGGTCATCGCCGGCCTGCGCCAGGAAAATCCGGCCGTGCAGTTCGAGGTTGCGCCGCTGGAAGGCGCCGTGGCCAATCGCGGCCTGATCACCCAGGTCTGGGAAAACCTGCTCTCCAATGCCGTCAAGTTCAGCAGCAAGAACGACCAGCCGCTGGTGCGGGTGACCATGGAAGTCGGCCCCGAAGAATACATCTATGGCGTGCATGACAACGGTGTGGGCTTCGACATGCGTTATGTGCACAAGCTGTTCGGCACCTTCCAGCGCCTGCATCGCCAGGAAGAATATCCAGGTACCGGCATCGGGCTGGCGCTGGTGCAACGCATCGTGATCCGCCATACCGGCCGGGTCTGGGCCGAGAGCACTCCCAAGGTGGGCGCGAGCTTCTATTTTTCGCTGCCGCGCAAGGGTGTCATGCCCAGCCTGGGTGATGTGCGCTGAAGTGGCATGATCGAGGCCCGGCATGAGAGCAATATCGTATGAACCAATGTGCTAGCCGCATTCTGAACAAAGAGTCTGACCGAGAGAGACCTGCCCCATGAGCATTCCCCTACGCGTGCTGTTCGTCGAAGACATGGAAGAAGACGCCGTGCTGATGGTGCGCGAACTCAAGCGCGGCGGCTTCGAACCGACCTGGCAGCGGGTCGACGACGAACAGGCCCTGTTGGCGGCACTGCACGAGCAGCGCTGGGACATCGTCATCTCGGATTACTCGATGCCCATGTTCAGCGGCGTGGAAGCCCTGAAACTGGTCAAGGCCGACAACGACCAGACGCCGTTCATCATCGTCTCCGGCGTCATCGGCGAGCAGACCGCAGTGGAGGTGATGAAGGCCGGCGCCCAGGATTACTTCCTCAAGAGCGCCATCGCCCGCCTGCCGCACGCGGTCGACCGCGAACTGCGGGACGCCCAGGCGCGGCGCAAGCAGCGCGCCAGCGCCCAGGCCCTGCGCGAGATGCAGGCGCGCTTCAACGCCTTCATGAATGCCGCGCCGATGCCGACCTGGATCAAGGATTCGCAGCTGCGCTACAGCTACGTCAACCCGGCGCAGTCGGCTTTCTTCGGCATGACCCCGCATGACATGGATGGCATGACCGACGCCGAGCTGATGAGTACCGGCGCGGCCCAGGCCTCCCAGGAGTACGACCGCAAGGTGCTCGACGAGAAGGTCGAACTGCATACCCAGGAAACCATCTTCGACCACAACCACAATGCCCGCATCCTCGATGTCGTGCGTTTTCCCATCAGCGGCGAGGGCAAGGGTGACATGGTGGCCGGGCTGGCCATCGACGTCACCGAGCGCGAGCAATCACGGCGCGAGCTGGAGCTGGCGATCCAGCGTCAGCAGTTGCTATCGTCGCGGGTGATCGAAGTACAGGAGCGCGAGCGCCAGCACCTGGCGCGCGGCCTGCATGACGACGTCGGCCAGTCCCTGACGGCACTCAAGATCAACCTGGAAACCATCAAGAAGACCGGCACCCTGGAAGGCCCGTCGCTGCAGAACGGCATCGACATCGTCACCGCCGTGCTGGCCCAGGTGCGCAGCCTGTCGCTGGACCTGCGTCCGCCGCAGCTGGACAACCTGGGCCTGATCGCCGCCCTGCGTTCCTACGTGGAGCAGAAATCCAAGCTGGCCAACGTCAATGGCTGGTTCGAAAGCAGCGGCCACGACGGCGAGTTGCACCACGACATCGAAAACACCGCCTTTCGCATCGTGCAGGAAGCGGTCACCAATATCCTGCGTCACGCCAGGTGCCAGAACATCTGGGTCAAGATCGACCGCCAGCAGGACCAGGTCTATCTCAGCATCCGCGATGACGGTCGCGGCTTCGACATCGAGCGTGCCCGCAGCAACGCCATTTCCGGCACCAGTTTCGGCCTGCTCAACATGGAGGAGCGGGCCGTGCTGGTAGGCGGTTCCATGGATATCACTTCAGCGCCCGGCGCAGGGACGGAAATCGTCATGCACCTGCCGGTCGCTCCTATCGTCAGGAGGTTGTAATGCTTACACGAATCATGCTGGCCGACGACCACGCCCTGGTGCGCAGTGGCATCAAGGCATTGCTGACCGCCATGCCGGGCGTGGAAGTGGTGGGCGAGGCGTCCGATGGCGCCGAGGTCATCGAGATGATCCCGCAGCTGAAACCCGACCTGGTGCTGCTGGACATCGCCATGAAGGGGATGAATGGCCTGGAAGCGCTACGTCGCCTGCGCGGCGAATACCCCACCATCCGCTTTTTGATGCTGTCCATGTACGGCAGCGAGGAATACGTGATGCAGGCCTTGAATGCCGGTGCCAACGGCTACCTGTTCAAGGACTCCGCCGCCACCGAGCTGGAAAAGGCGCTCTACGAGGTCAAGCACGGCCGCCAGTACCTGGACTCCCACATCTCGCGCGAGGCCCTGGACAACTACATGAAGCGGGTCGCCCAGAACGGCACGCCGGTGGAGGTGCTGACTCCGCGCCAGCGCGAAATCCTGCAACTGATCGCCGAGGGCAACAACACCAAGGAGATCGCCTACCAGCTCAATGTCAGCGCCAAGACCATCGAGACCCACCGGGCGCAGCTGATGGACCGGCTGGATATCCGCGATGTGCCGGGCCTGGTGCGGTACGCCATCCGGACCGGGATTGCCACCCCGGACAAGTGACAGCTTTACCTGGTTAAGGAAAAATCTGATTTTTTTTGAAATCGCCTGTGCAATAATCCCCTGACAGTACCGGGATCGGCGTCGGTACTGGTGTTCCAGCGAATCGCCGATGCTGGAAACTAGGGGAGGTCAGTTCCCGACGTCCCTGACGTCTTTCGGTGGTGGCCAGATGTGGTCGGTCCGGCAAGAATAGTTCCAGCTTGAAATTTACTGAAGAAAGCGATCCATCCATGGATATCGAGCAATATGACATCATCCTCGTCGACGACAGCCCGGAAGTGGCCGAGTTGACTCGCCTGGCGCTGGGCAGCCGCAAGCTGGCCGACAAGCTGACCTGGTTTGCCGATGCGGAACTGGCCGAGGAGTTCTTCTTCCAGGGGGAATATGCACACCGCAAGGACCTGCACCCCTACCTGATCCTGCTCGATCTGAACCTGCCGCTGATGAGCGGTCACGATTTCCTGAAGATCATCAAGTCCAATGCCGCCACCTCGCACATCCCGGTGGTGATGTTCTCTTCCTCGGACGACCAGCGCGACATCAACCAGAGCTATGAACTGGGCGCCAATGGTTACGTCGTCAAGTCCACCGACCCCAAGGAATTCATGGGCACCGTGGTCGATACCGGCATCTACTGGCGCAATCGCAACCGCCCGGCACGTAACGGTGAAGATGCCCCGGCATCCCCGGCGGCAGCTTCCTGAGAGGAGCCACCGGTCGCCAGGCCGTTGTCCCAACGAAAAAGCGCGGCTGTGACCGCGCTTTTTTCATGCCGTGCTGCAGGCCGAGACCGTGGACGGGTGGACGGGCCAGGCCCGGGGTTTCACCCCGGAAATTGCCGCAGGCCATCCAGGTCGTTGATGGTGATGCTGCCGTAATCCACCTTCAGCAGGCCGGCCTTTTCCAGTACCTGCAGGGCCTGGTTGGCGCGCTGGCGCGAGGTGCCGGAGAGATTGCCGACTTCCTCCTGCGAAATCTGCAGGTTGCGGCCGATGCCCGGGTTCAGGTAGGGATTGAAGAGGGCCGCCAGGCAGCGTGCCACGCGGGCATCCGGCTCCAGCATACGGTCGTATTCCACCAGCGAAATGAACAGCGCCAGGCGCTCGTTCAACTGCGTCACCAGGAAACGGTTGAAGGGGATGCTGTTGTCCAGCAACCAGATGTAGGTGGCCTTGGGCATGTACAGCAATTCGCTCTCGCGCAGTGCCACCACATCGTACTTGCGCGGCTCGTCCTTGAGCAGCGAGCCTTCGCCCAGCCAGCCGCCATTGGCCATGCCGGCGAAGGACACGGTCTTGCCCTCGGGCGAGACGCTGCTCATCTTCAGCAAGCCTTCATGCACGCCGATCCAGTGCGCCACCGGGTCACCCTTGCGGCAGACATAGCCACCGGCGGCAATCTTGCGGCTGACCACTTCGGATTCCACCCGGGCCAGTTGCTCTTCGGTCAGCGCCTGCGCCCAGATGCTCTTGGACAGCATGCGTCGAATTGATGTCTCCATGATGATGCGTCGCAATATCGAAAGTTTGTCAATTGTCGGTGAGATGACATCCACTGGCAACCTCTCACTCTACTATCATCGCAAAAAAGGCCTGAACCAAACCCAGGCCAATCATAGAGACAGGACAGCTGGCATGCCCGACACAATGACTGCCGCAGTAAGAGCAGCGTAAGCCTGGCAGCACAGACTGATCCGACACCGGATTCGCCTCGATACACGGAAAAGTGAACGGGCGAATCTTTCGAACCTGCACAAGAAGGTGGGAAGATGGTGGAGACGAGACAAGACAACCAGGCCGCGACCTTTCCGCGGCTGCTGCAGGCGCATGCCCGCCAACGCCCCGAGCGGGCCGCCTTCCGCGAGAAGGACCTGGGCATCTGGCAGACCACGACCTGGCGCCAGGTGGCCGACGAGGTACGCAGCTTTGCCTGCGGCCTGGCGGCCCTGGGCTTCAAGCGCGGCATGAGCCTGGCCATCATCGGCAACAACTGCCCGCGCCTGTACTGGGCCATGAGCGCCGCGCAGGCGCTGGGTGGTATGCCGGTGCCGCTGTACCAGGACGCACCGGCCGCCGACATGGCCTATGTGCTGGCCGACGCCAACGTCGACTTCGTCATGGCCGAAGACCAGGAGCAGGTCGACAAGGTCTTCGAGATCAAGGAAAACCTGCCTCGCATCGCCCACGTCATCTATGACGACGAACGTGGCATGCGCAACTACCACCAGCCCGAGCTGCTGTCCTTTGCCCGCGTGCAGGAACTGGGGCGCGCCTACGAGCACGCCAATCCCGACTTCTTCGAGAAGGAAGTCGCGGCCGGCTCGCCCGACGACGTCGCCATCATCCTCTATACCTCCGGCACCACCGGCAAGCCCAAGGGCGTGTGCCATTCGCACCGGGCCATGATCACCACCGCCACCACGCTGGTGGAGTTCGATCACCTGGACCAGGACGACGACATCCTGTGCTACCTGCCGCTGGCCTGGGTGGGTGATTTCCTGTACTCCTTCGCCCAGCAGCACGTTGCCGGTTTCTGCCTGAACTGCCCGGAGTCACCCAATACCGTCATGACCGACCTGCGCGAGATCGGCCCGACCTATTACTTCGCGCCGCCGCGCGTGTATGAAAACATCCTGACCCAGGTCATGATCCGCATCGAGGATGCGGGCTGGCTCAAGCGCAAGATGTTCCACGGTTTCATGCGCGTGGCACGTCGGGTCGGCATGCGCATCCTGGATGGCAAGCCGGGCGTGTCGCTGATGGACCGGCTGCAATATGCGCTGGGCGACCTGCTGGTCTACGGGCCATTGAAGAACGTGCTGGGCATGTCGCGCCTGCGCGTGGCCTATACCGGCGGCGAGGCCATCGGCCCCGACCTGTTCGACTTCTATCGCTCCATGGGCATCAACCTGAAGCAGCTCTATGGCATGACCGAGACCTGCGTGACGGTGTGCATGCAGCCCTCGGGCGACGTCAAGCTCGATAGCGTGGGCCGGCCCATGAAGGGCGTGGAAGTGCGCATCGACGACAACGGCGAAGTGCTGGTGCGTTCGCCCGGCCTGATGAAGGAATACTTCAAGCGCCCCGACGCCACTGCCGAGGCCATCGACGCCAACGGCTACTTCCACACCGGTGACGCCGGCTTCTTCGACAGCGACGGCCACCTCAAGATCATCGACCGCGCCAAGGATGTCGGCAAGATGGCCTGCGGCAGCATGTTCGCGCCCAAGTACATCGAGAACAAGCTGAAGTTCTTCCCCTTCATTAAGGAAGCGGTGACCTTCGGCAATGGCCGCGAGCAGTGCATGGCCTTCATCAACATCGACATGGATGCCGTGGGCAACTGGGCCGAACGGCGCAACCTGCCTTACAGCGGCTACACCGACCTGGCCGCCAATCCGGCAGTGTACGAACTGGTGCGCGAATGCGTGGAAAAGGTCAATGCCGACCTGGTGGCCGACCCGCTGCTGGCCGATTCGCAGGTCCATCGCTTCCTGATCCTGCACAAGGAACTGGACCCCGACGACGAAGAACTGACCCGCACCCGCAAGGTCCGGCGCGGCTTCATCGCAGAGAAGTACGCGGTGCTGATCGAGGCGCTCTACGACGGTCGCGCGTCGCAGTACATCGAGACCCAGGTCAAATTCGAGGATGGTCGCCAGGGCATGATCGCAGCCGACCTGAAGATCGCCGAGGCCAAGACCTTCAAGACGCTGCAAAGCGCCGCCTGAGCAAAACGCAGTCCCGTCCCGGGCGCCCGCAAACGGCCCGGCCAGCAGCGTAGCCCGACCAGACCACCGCTGAATGAATACGACCATGAAACGACACCTGTCTTCCGAAATCCTGCCCTCGGGCCTGCCGCCCGTGACCAGCCCCGATGAAGAAGCAGCGGCCGTGGCCGCCAACGGGCGCCGCATCGGCGAGGTCATCCTGGACCTGCAGAACATCTCGCTGTCCTTTGGTGGCGTGAAGGCGCTGACCGACATTTCCTTCGATGTGCGCGAACATGAAATCCGCGCCATCATCGGCCCCAACGGCGCCGGCAAGAGCTCGATGATCAACGTCATCAACGGCGTCTATCATCCGCAGAAAGGCCAGATCCTCTATCGCGGCCAGCCGCGCCTGGGCATGCATCCCAGCGCCATCGCGCGCCAGGGCATTGCCCGCACCTTCCAGAACATCGCGCTCTTCAAGGGCATGACGGTGCTGGATAACATCATGACCGGGCGCAACACCAAGATGCGTTCGGGCCTGTTCTCCAACGCCCTGTGGTGGGGCGCGGCCCGCAACGAGGAAATCGAGCATCGCCACAAGGTCGAGGAGGTGATCGATTTCCTGGAAATCCAGCACATCCGCAAGACCCCGGTGGGACGCCTGCCTTACGGCCTGCAAAAGCGCGTGGAGCTGGCGCGGGCGCTGGCGGCCGAACCGCACATGCTGTTGCTGGACGAACCCATGGCCGGCATGAACGTGGAAGAAAAACAGGACATGTGCCGCTTCGTGCTGGATGTGAATGACCAGTTCGGCACCACCATCGTGCTCATCGAACACGACATGGGCGTGGTCATGGATATCTCCGACCGGGTGGTGGTGCTGGACTACGGCAAGAAGATCGGCGACGGTACGCCTGAGGAGGTGATGAGCAATCCCGAAGTGATCAAGGCCTACCTGGGGACCTCGCACTGAGGCTTGATACGGGATCGGCTGCGATGCAGGGCATCAATAAATAATATAAATAATAAAAACAATATCGAAGGCTGTAGCAAGGAGACGACATGCAATTCTTCCTCGAAGTCACCCTGAGCGGACTGCTCTCCGGGTTGATGTATTCACTGGTGGCCCTGGGCTTCGTGCTGATCTACAAGGCCTCGGGCGTGTTCAATTTCGCGCAGGGGGCGATGGTCTATTTCGCCGCGCTGGCGGTGGTGGGCCTGATGGAAAAGGGCATGCCGATGTGGGCCGCCATCATCGGCGCCTTCGTGGTGATGATCCTGGTGGGCCTGGCCACCGAACGCTTCGTGCTGCGCAAGCTGGTCAACCAGCCGCCGATCACGCTCTTCATGGCCACCATCGGCCTGACCTTCTTCCTCGAAGGCCTGGGGCCCTTGCTGTTCGGCAGCGAAGTGCGCCCCATCGACCTGGGCATCGTCGACGAACCGATCCAGTCGGTGATGGACAGCGTCGGTATCGGTCTCTCCAAGTTCGATCTCTTTGCCTCGGGCATGGTGGTGGCGCTGGTGGCGGCGCTGGCGCTGTTCTTC
This sequence comes from Herbaspirillum sp. C7C2, assembly GCF_022627865.1. NCBI lineage: Bacteria > Pseudomonadati > Pseudomonadota > Betaproteobacteria > Burkholderiales > Oxalobacteraceae > Herbaspirillum > Herbaspirillum sp. C7C2. The sequence goes on along the minus strand of NZ_JABXGI010000002.1, from coordinate 83,827 downwards.
CAGAAGACCAAGGTGGGCCGGGCGCTGCGGGCCGTGGCTGATGACCACCAGGCCGCGCTGTCGCTGGGTATCCCGCTGCAGCATATCTGGGCCGTGGTGTGGGGCGTGGCCGGTTTCGTGGCGCTGATCGCCGGCCTGCTCTGGGGCTCGCGCAATGGCGTGCAGTTCGCGCTGACCATGACGGCGCTGAAGGCCTTGCCGGTGCTGATCCTGGGGGGCTTCACCTCGATCCCCGGGGCGATCGTGGGCGGGCTCATCATCGGTGCTTCCGAAAAGCTGGCCGAAATCTATATCCCGCCGGTGATGCAGGATGCCTTCGGCGGCAACTTCGGCGGCATCGAAGGCTGGTTCCCGTATGTGTTCGCGCTGCTGTTTTTGCTGGTGCGGCCGGAAGGCCTGTTTGGCGAGCGGCATATCGACCGGGTATGAGAGTGGGGCGAAGCAACGATGGCGATCTGACGCCGTTCGCCCTGAGTAGGCCGACGGCCGTATCGAAGGGCAGTTTCCGTGATCGGCAGCCGGTGCACAGGCTTCGATACGCCGCCTGGGGCGGCTACTCAGCCCGAACGGGCTGTTCAATCCAGCAACAAGGAGGATGCAATGCTGTACCGTGAAGCCGGACAATTCAAGACAAGCTACATCGCCGACAGCCAGATCTTCCCGATCCGCCAGGATCGCATCATCTTCACGCTGTTCATGGTGTTCGCCTTCGTGGCCGTGCCGCTGCTGGGCAGCGAATACTGGTTCTCGGCCATCCTGGTGCCGTTCCTGGTCTTCGCGCTGGCCGCACTGGGCCTGAATGTGCTGACCGGCTATGCCGGCCAGCTCTCGCTGGGGTCGGCCGCCTTCATGGCGGTGGGGGCCTACGCGGCGTACAACTTCCAGTTGCGGGTGGAGGGCATCCCCATCGTCGCCACGCTGCTGCTCTCGGGCGGTTGTGCGGCACTGGTGGGCGTGCTCTTCGGGTTGCCTTCGCTGCGCATCAAGGGCTTCTACCTGGCCGTGGCCACGCTGGCGGCGCAGTTCTTCGTGGTGTGGGCGCTGACCAAGTTCCCCTGGTTCTCCAACAACAGTTCCTCGGGCGTGATCAGCACCCCCAAGATCGATTTCTTCGGCATCGCCATCGACACCCCCGTGCGCAAGTACCTGTTCGTGCTGGCCGTGGTGAGCGTGCTGGCGCTGGTGGCCAAGAACCTGGTGCGTTCCTGCACCGGGCGCGCCTGGATGGCGGTGCGCGACATGGACGTGGCCGCCGAGGTGATCGGCATTCCCCTGATGCGCACCAAGCTGACCGCCTTTGCCGTCAGCTCCTTCTACTGCGGCGTGGCCGGTGCGCTGTATGCCTTCTGCTACCTGGGTTCGGTGGAGCCGGACGGCTTCTCGCTGGACCTGTCCTTCCGCATCCTGTTCATGATCATCATCGGTGGCGTGGGCAGCATCCTCGGCTCCTTCCTCGGTTCGGCCTTCATCCTGCTGCTGCCGATCTTCCTGGACAACGCGCTGCCGCCGCTGGCCGCGCTGCTGCACCTGCCGTTCACCAATGCCACCGTATCGCACATCCAGATGATGGTGTTCGGCGCACTGATCATCTTCTTCCTCATCGCCGAGCCGCACGGGCTGGCGCGGCTGTGGCAGATCGCCAAGGAAAAACTGCGTCTTTGGCCGTTCCCGCACTGAGGGTTCGCCGAGTGACGCAACACTGCATCAAGGTAGGCGGGGGCCGGATCACCGGCGCCCGATAAAAGTCGGCAACGACAACATAAAGGAGACGAGACCATGAAGACCATGAAGCATCTCAGGCAGCTGGTAGTGGCGACCGCCTGTGCCGCCAGCCTGCTGTCGGCGGCGGCCCCGGCGCTGGCCCAGACCAATGACCAGTTCATTGCCATCCCCAGCTACCGCGTCGGCCCCTATGGGACCAATGGCCAGTCCTACTACGGCGGCTATGTCGATTACCTGAACTACGTCAACCTCAAGGAAGGCGGCGTCAACGGCGTCAAGCTGTCCTGGGAAGAGTGCGAGACCGAGTACAACAACGCCAAGGGCGTGGAGTGCTACGAGCGCATGAAGAACAAGAACACGGTCACCCACGGCACGGCCATCAATCCCATGGCCACCGGCATCTCCTATGCCCTCATCGACAAGACCGCCGAAGACAAGGTGCCGCTGGTGATGATCGGCTATGGTCGTACCGATGCGGTGGACGGCTCGGTGTTTCCGTATGCCTTCCCGCTGGTGACGACCTACCAGATGCAGGTCTCGGCCATCGTCAAGTACCTGGCCGGCAAGAACAATGGCTCGCTGGCCGGCAAGAAGATCGTCTTCCTGTACCACGATTCGGCCTATGGCAAGGAGCCCATCGTGGCGCTGCAGGCCGAGTCCTCCATCGGCAAGTTCAAGCTGGTGGAAATCCCGGTGGCCCACCCCGGCAACGAACAGGGCGCGCAGTGGCTGCGAATCCGCCAGGAAAACCCGGACTACGTCATCTTCTGGGGCTGGGGCGTGATGAACCAGACCGCGCTGAAGGCGGCGCAGAAGGTCGGTTATCCACGTGACAAGATCGTCGGTTCCTGGTGGGCCGGATCGGAAGAAGACACCATTCCGGCAGGCGAAGCCGCCAAGGGCTATCTGTCGGCGACCTGGAACGTGGCCGGCAAGGATGTCCCGGTGATCGCCGATATCGACAAGGTGGTCTATGGCGCGGGCAAGGGCAACATGCAGGACAAGAACAAGCTCGGCTCCATCCTCTACAACCGTGGCGTGTCGGCTGCCATTGCCACCGTGGAAGCGGTGCGCACCGCCCAGGACAAGTTCGGCAAAGGCAAGGTCATGAGCGGCGAGCAGGTGCGCTGGGGCTTTGAGAACCTCAACATCACCGATGCCCGTCTGAAGGCCCTGGGTGCCACCGGTCTGCTGCCGGAGATCAAGACCTCCTGCGACAACCACGAAGGATCGGGCAAGGTGAAGATCCAGCAATGGGACGGCAGCAAGTGGGTGCTGGTGTCGGACTGGATCGAGGGTAACAAGAACCTGATCCACCCGCTGTTCAAGGCTTCCGCTGCGAAATACGCAAAAGAAAAAGGCATCACTCCTGCCTGCATGAAGTAGGCGCTTGCGCCGGCGGCTTTGCTCGTCTCCCACCGCCGCCGGTGCTTTTTTGGAAATGCGACAGACCATGAATGCCACACCGATTCCGACCAGTGCCAGCACCGTCCACAGCGCAGCCGCCCCGGCGGTGGCCAAGGCATTGGCCATCAACAATATCGAAGTGATCTATGACCACGTGATCCTGGTCCTGAAGGGCGTCTCGCTGGATGTGCCCGAGGGCAAGATCGTGGCCCTGCTGGGTGCCAATGGCGCCGGCAAGAGCACCACCCTCAAGGCCATCTCCAACCTGCTGCATGCTGAGCGGGGCGACGTCACCAAGGGCAGCATCGAGTTCCGGGGCGAGCGGGTGGACCGCATGACGCCCAATGACCTGGTCAAGCGCGGTGTGATCCAGGTGATGGAAGGGCGCCATTGCTTCGGTCACCTCACCGTGGAAGAGAACCTGCTCACCGGGGCCTATACCCGTGGCATCAGCCATGCCGAGGTGAAGCATGAACTGGAAAAGATCTACGATTATTTCCCGCGCCTGAAGGTGCGGCGCAAGTCGCAGTCCGGCTATACCTCCGGTGGCGAACAGCAGATGACGGCGATCGGCCGCGCCATGATGGCCAAGCCTTCGATGATCCTGCTGGACGAGCCCTCCATGGGCCTGGCGCCGCAGATCGTGGAAGAGATCTTCGAGATCGTCAAGGACCTGAACAGCAAGGAAAAGGTCTCCTTCCTGCTGGCCGAACAGAACACCATGGTGGCCCTGCGCTATGCCGACTTCGGCTACATCCTGGAAAACGGCCGGGTGGTGATGGAAGGCGCAGCCCGCGAGTTGGCCGATAACGAGGACGTCAAGGAGTTCTACCTGGGCGTGTCCGGCGCCGGGCGCAAGAATTTCCGCGACATGAAGTTCTACCGCCGCCGCAAGCGCTGGCTGGCGTAAGGGGAGGGCCCATGTCCGATCCCACCGAATTCATGCAGCAACTGGACGCCCTGGAACGACGCGATCCGGCCCAGCGCGAAGCGCAGCTGATGCAGGCCTTGCCATCCCTGCTGGCGCGCGCGCAGGCCGCACCGGGCTGGGCGCGCATCCTGGCGGGCATCGACGCTGCGGCCATCCGTTCGCGCGCGGACCTGGCGCAATTGCCGGTCACGCGCAAGTCGGACCTGAAGGAACTGCAGACCCGCGAAAGCCCCTTCGGCGGGCTCAACACCACGCCGGCACGTCAATTGCGGCGGCTGTTCGTCTCGCCCGGACCGATCTACGATCCCGAAGGCCATGCGGCCGACTGGTGGCGCTTTGCCAGCCCGATGAAGGCGCTCGGCCTGCAGGCCGGCCACATCCTGCAGAACTGCTTTGCCTACCATTTCACGCCGGCGGCCTTCATGGTCGAAGGCGCGGCGGCCCGCCTGGGTTGTGCGGTCATTCCGGCCGGCATCGGCCAGACCGAGCTGCAGGTCAATGCGATGACGGCCCTGAAGCCGGATGCCTATGTCGGCACGCCTTCCTTCCTCAAGATCATCATCGAGAAGGCGCAGGAAATGGGCGCCGACATCTCCAGCGTGCAGCGTGCCCTGGTCAGCGCCGAAGCGTTGCCGCCGTCGCTGCGCCACTGGTTCCATGAACACGGCGTACCGCAGGTGCTGCAGCTGTATGCCTCGGCCGATATCGGCAATATCGCCTACGAGACCATGAGCGACGGCGCCGTGCATCCCGGCATGGTGCTGGACGAATCGCTGATCCTGGAAATCGTGCGGCCCGGCACCGGCGATCCGGTGGCCGAGGGCGAGGTGGGCGAGGTGGTGGTGACCTCCTTCAATCCCGACTATCCGATGATCCGCTTCGGTACCGGTGACCTGTCGGCGGTGGTACAGGGCATCTCTCCCTGCGGGCGCACCAATACCCGCATCAAGGGCTGGATGGGCCGCGCCGACCAGACCACCAAGGTGCGCGGCATGTTCGTCCATCCCTCGCAGGTGGCCGATGTGCTGCGCCGCCATGGCGACGTCCTGCGCGCGCGGCTGGTGGTGTCCGGCGAGATGGCCAATGACGTCATGACCCTGCATTGCGAAGTGGGGGATCCGGCTGATCCGGCGGTCGATGTCACGGCGCTGGCCGGTAGCCTGCGTGATGTGACCAAGCTGCGCGGGGAGGTCCTGCTGGTGGCGCCGGGCAGCCTGCCCAACGATGGCAAGGTGATCGAGGATGCGCGCAAGTACGAATGAACGCATTGCCAGCGGGCTTCGTCATCGGACAAGCCCGCGCCGCGGCTGACCGTTCGTACTGAGTAGGCCCGTCAGGGTCGTATCGAAGGCGCTCATGCGGTGCTGCCGTCACGCCGCCTTCGATACGCGGCTGCGCCGCTACTCAGTCCGCTCAGTCCGAACCGATGGTGAGGGAGGAATGCACAAAATGTCTTGCGATCAGTCGCATGCCGGCTTGTGCATATGAAGGTTCGCGCATAGAATCATTCGCGGAACATGTGTTCCAACGTCGCTCGGACGGTTCCGGGCGCTTACGTGAAAGTCTTCCATGACGCAATCCGCCGATTCGCGCGATTCCTCGCGCTCGCCTGACATTTCTTCTTCCTCTTCTTCCTCTTCCTCCGTTTCTGCTGCACCCGCCGACGCCTTCCCGGTCAGCTTCCCGCGCATTGAGCGTCTGCCCCCCTACGTCTTCAACATCACTGCCGAACTGAAGATGGCGGCGCGCCGGCGTGGTGAAGACATCATCGACATGTCCATGGGCAACCCCGATGGTCCAACCCCACCGCACATCGTCGAGAAGCTGGTGGAGGTGGCGCAGCGTCCCGATACCCACGGCTATTCGTCCTCCAAGGGCATCCCGCGCCTGCGCCGCGCCATCGCGCACTGGTACCGCAGCCGCTACGAGGTGGACTTCGATCCCAACAGCGAGGCCATCGTCACCATCGGTTCCAAGGAAGGCCTGGCGCACCTGATGCTGGCCACCCTGGACAAGGGCGATACGGTCCTGGTCCCCAATCCCAGCTACCCCATCCACATCTACGGCGCGGTCATCGCCGGCGCCAATATCCGCTCGGTGCGCATGAGCCCGGGCGTGGACTTCTTCGACGAGCTGGAACGCGCCGTGCGCGAGAGCTATCCCAAGCCGAAGATGATGATCCTGGGCTTCCCTTCCAACCCGACCGCGCAATGCGTGGAACTGGAGTTCTTCGAACGGGTGGTCAAGCTGGCACGGGAACACCAGATCCTGGTGGTGCATGACCTGGCCTATGCCGACATCACCTTCGATGGCTGGAAAGCGCCGTCCATCATGCAGGTGCCGGGCGCGCGCGAGGTCGCGGTGGAGTTCTTCACCCTCTCCAAGAGCTACAACATGGCCGGCTGGCGGATCGGCTTCATGGTCGGTAACGCTCGTCTGGTGGCGGCCCTGGCGCGCATCAAGAGCTATCACGACTACGGCAGCTTCACTCCGGTGCAGGTGGCGGCCATTGCCGCGCTGGAGGGCGACCAGGCTTGCGTGGAGGAAATCCGCGCCAACTACGAAAAGCGCCGCAACGTGCTGGTCAAGGGCCTGCACGAGGCCGGCTGGATGGTCGATGTACCCAAGGCCTCGATGTACATCTGGGCGCGCATCCCGGAACCGTATCGCCAGTTCGGCTCGCTGGAGTTCTCGCGCATCCTGCTGGAGCAGGCCAAGGTCTGCGTCTCGCCTGGTATCGGCTTCGGCGAATATGGTGACGAGTACGTGCGCTTCGCCCTGATCGAGAACGAGTCCCGCATCCGCCAGGCCATTCGCGGCATCAAGACCATGTTCAAGAACGCCAAGGGGGCGTGATACAGGTCTGAAGTCGAGACTAAAGTCGTGGCCACGGTCGAGGCCACGGTTGAGGCCACAGCCAGGGCGGCGCCGGAACCGCGCCGCCTGGCTGAGGTCTTAGCTGAACCTTCAGTTTTTTGATGATTAATATGATTAAAAAAACAATATTCGCCACCCTGTTCGCGCTTGCAGCCTCCGCTGCCGTCCTGCCGGTGGCACAGGCCCAGGTGTCGGTCAACATCAACATCGGCGCGCCGCCGCCACCGCGGGCCGAACCGTTGCCGCCGCCGCGTCATGGCTATGTGTGGGCACCGGGTTTCTGGGACTGGGACGGGCATCGCCATGTGTGGCGTCAGGGCCATTGGATGCGTGAACGGCCCGGGTATGTCTATGCCGCTCCGGTCTGGCATCAAGGGCCGCGTGGCTGGGAACTGCAGCGCGGCGGCTGGCGCGGTGGGCCGCCACCGGGTCGGGGTCCGCGTGATCATGACCGCCATGATGATCGCGGTCCCGGTGGTGGACCGGGCCACGGACCGGGCTGTCCGCCGGGGCATGCGCGCAAGGGTGAGTGCTGATCCAGCCGCAGGAACGGCTGAGACCGGTCAAGCCAAGAAAAATCGGCCGCGACGTGAAGGCGTCGCGGCCGATTTTTTATGGAACGGGCAACGGCCTCAGGTCTTGTCCATCAAGGCCGAGATGGCGAAGGAGACAATGCCGGCCGTGATGCAGATCACAGCCAGCCGGTAGTGGGGAATGAGCTTGCCGACGAAGGGCAGCAGGAAGTACAGGACGATGGCGATCAGGATGCTGGTCAGGAGTCTTTTCATTGTCATGGCGATGAGGGTTGAACGCTGCCGCTATGATAGTGCGATTTGCTCGTCGTGGTGACGTCAGCGCGCTGCGGGGCTGGCTGCCGGGGGTGTCGTCGGCGCTGCCTTGGGAACGGCGTTAGGGGGGGCGGGTGCGATGGGAGCAGTGGGCGCAGCATTGGCCGCCGGCTTGATCGGTGTCGCGCCCGGCGGCAGCTGGTCGTCCTCGTTGTCGTTCTTGGGGCCTCCGCCATGGGCATTGAAGAAGCTGATCACGGTGCGCGAGGTATCCAGGTTCTGCGAGGACTTGCCACCATTGATGATGGGCACCACGCCGCCCGGCCAGGCATGGCCGCCGCCCTTGACCTCATACAGCACCACGGCCTGCGGATCGGTCTTGCTGGCATAGGTGTATTGGCGGATAGTGGTGCCGTCGCCGGCGGTATCGGGGATGTCGTTGACGGTCGGGCGCGGATTGGCGCCGTCGGCCTTGATGAAGGCTTCGATGCTGCGTGCCACCGACAGGCGCGGCACCTGCGAGACTTCCTGCTTGCCCATGCCACCCAGGAAGGGGATGAAGGGGTCGTCGCTGCCGTGGATGTGCAGCAGCGGCATGGGGGCCTTGACGGTCTCGGGCGGCACGTCCAGTACCGCGCTGACCACGGCCACCGCCCTGAACAGTTCAGGGGCTTCGGCCGCCATGCGATAGGCCATCATGCCGCCATTGGACACGCCCACCAGGTAGACGCGCTGGCGGTCGACCAGGCCGTCGGCCACCAGCTTGCCGACCAGGGCACGCAGGAAGGCCACGTCATCGACCTTGTGCATCTGCGCATAGCCGCAGCAGCCGCCCGAATTCCAGGTGCGTGCATCGATGGCCAGACCGGTACCGTTGGGGTAGACGATCATATAACCGGCGGCCTCGGCAATCTCGGTCAGGCCGGTGGCACGCGCCATCAGCGAACCGCTGGAGCCGCTGGCATGCAGGGCGATGATCAGCGGTAGCGCTTCGCCGACAACGTTGCGTTCGGAAAAATAGGCGCGGGCCAGATTGCCCACGCGCAGGGTCTTGAGGGAGAGATCGACCGCCTGGCCGGGCAGGGCCGTCAGCAGCGACAGGCCGCACACGGCCGCCAGTACGGCACGGCGCAGTGCGCGTGAGGGACGGTGGTGTTTCGGGAAGCAAAGCGTCATGGATGCGTGGGCAGGCAGGGTTGACCAACAGGATTGGTCAACGATAGTGGGCATTCCCACGATGTTAATACCCATGACGTACCGGCGCAAAGCGATTTACACCCTGCGCCGGCAGCCAACCTGCCCGCCGACTCAGCCGCGGGGCGGGATATTCAGGCCGCGCACCACGGCCGGACGCGCCACGAAGGCTTCCAGCGCACGCGCCACGTTTGGGAAATCCTTGAAACCGACCAGCTCGGCCGCTTCGTAGAAACCGATCAGGTTGCGAATCCAGGGGAAGGTGGCGATGTCGGCGATGGAATATTCGTCGCCGGCCAGCCACTGATGCTGCGCCAGCTGCTTGTCCATGACGCCCAGCAGGCGCTTGGATTCGTTGACGTAGCGGTCGCGCGGCCGCTTGTCTTCATATTCCTTGCCGGCGAAGCGATGGAAGAAGCCCAACTGGCCGAACATCGGACCGACGCCGCCCATCTGGAACATCACCCACTGGATCACCTGGTAGCGTGCGGCGGCATCTTGCGGCAGGAACTTGCCGCTCTTCTCGGCCAGGTACAGCAGGATGGCGCCGGATTCGAACAGTGGCAGCGGCTTGCCGCCCGGGCCGTCGGGATCGATGATGGCCGGAATCTTGTTGTTCGGGTTCAGCGACAGGAAGGCCGGCGACATCTGGTCATTGGTCTCGAAGCTCACCAGGTGGGCTTCATAGGGCAGGCCGGTTTCTTCCAGCATGATCGACACCTTCACGCCATTGGGCGTGGGCAGCGAGTACAGCTGGATGCGTTCGGGATGTTGTGCCGGCCATTTCTGGTCGATGGGGAAAGCAGACAAGGGATGGCTCATGCGGGGCTCCTAGGCAGCGGAAATATGGAACTCGCGGTCCTGGGCGAATTTCTCGAAGGCCTCCACCGTCACCGGCCGGCAGAAGAAATACCCCTGATAGGCATGACAGCCGGCATCGGCCAGGAAGGAGCGCTGGGCGTCGGTTTCAACGCCTTCGGCGATGACGCCCAGCCCCAGGCTCTGGGCCAGGTTGACGATGGTCTTGGCAATCGAGGCGTCGTTGGGATCGATCAGGACATCGCGTACGAAAGACTGGTCGATTTTAAGCTGATTCAGCGGCAGCCGCTTGAGGTAGGACAGCGAGGAGTAGCCGGTGCCGAAATCGTCCAGCGAAAACTCCACGCCATAAGCCTTGAGGGCGAACATCTTCTGGATGATGTCCTCGACGTTGTCCACCAGCAGGCTTTCGGTGAGTTCCAGTTTCAGGCGACGCGGGTTGGCGCCGGTGCGTTCGATGGCGTCGAGCACGGTCTGCACGAAATCGGGTTCGCGCAATTGCGGCGCACTGACGTTGACGGCGATGGAGAGCTCGGCCATGGCCGGACGCTTGGCCCAGATCGCCAGTTGCTTGCAGGCGGTCTCCAGCACCCAGTTGCCCAGGGAGAGGATCAGTCCGGTCTCCTCGGCCAGGGGGATGAAGTCGCCCGGCGGCACCATGCCACGCTGTGGATGCTGCCAGCGCACCAGCACTTCGGCGCCGGTCACGCGTCCACCTTCGACCACCTGCGGCTGGTAGTGCAGCAGCAACTGGTCGCCCTCGATGGCCTTGCGCAGGCCGGCTTCCAGGGTGGCGCGCTCCAGCACGGCGGTCTGCATCGCCGGATCGAAGAAGCGCAACGCATTGCGGCCGGTCTCCTTGGCCTTGTACATGGCCAGGTCGGCCTGCTTCATCAGTTCGTCCACCGAGGCCGCGCGCCCCAGGAAGACGGTAGCGCCGATGCTGGCGGTGGCGCGGTATTCGACGTCGTCCAGCTGGAAGGTCGAGCCCAGCGCCGCCAGGATCTTCTCGCCGATGGCACGGGTCTGGGTGGCGGCTTCCTGCTGCAGCTCGTTGAGCCCTTCCAGCACCACCACGAACTCATCGCCGCCGACCCGGGCCACGGTATCGTTTTCGCGCACGTTGGCCACTAGCCGCTGGGCTACCTGCTTGAGCAAGGTGTCGCCCTTTTCATGGCCGACGGTGTCGTTCAAGGTCTTGAAATGGTCAAGGTCGATGAACAGCAGCGCGCCGCAGGTGCGGGTGCGCAGCGACAGGGCGATGGCCTGCTTCAGGCGATCCAGCAGCAGGGTTCGGTTGGGCAGGCGGGTCAGGGCGTCGAAGAAGGCCAGTTCGCGGATGCGCTCCTCGGCCAGCTTGCGGTCGCTGATGTCGTGATGGGTGCTGACGTAATGGGTGACCTGGTTGTCCCGGTTCTTGACCGCCGAGATGGTCAGCCATTCGGGATAGACCTCGCCGTTCTTGCGGCGGTCCCAGATTTCGCCCTGCCATTTGCCGAAGCGCCGGATGCTCTCGCGCATTTCCTGGAAGAAGGCCGGGCCGTGGCGGTCCGAGCGCAGCAGGTTGGGGTGCTTGCCGACGATTTCCTCGGCGGTATAGCCGGTGATTTCGGTGAAGGCCTTGTTCACGCGCAGGATCTTGCTGTTGGCATCGGTGATGAGCATGCCTTCGCGTGAATCGAAGGCCACTGCCGAGATGCGCAGTTCGGCTTCGATCTGCTTGCGATCGGTGATGTCGCGGCTGCTGGTACGAAAGCCCGTGAAGTTGCCCTGCGAATCGGTGATCGGTGCCGATGACAGGGCCAGCCAGAACACCGTGCCATCCTTGCGCACGCAACGGAACTCGACATCCTCGCGCTTCTGGCCGTCCATGCAGCGTGCCAGTTCGGCGCGGATGCGGCGTTCGTCATCGGGGTGCACGATGCAGCCGATGAAGTCCGGCATGGCCAGGCATTCCTCGACGCTGTAGCCGGTGTAGTCGCGCACGGCATGGTTGATCCAGCGCGGGCGGCCGTCCAGGCCCCACCAGACTTCCCAGTTGACGGTGCAGTCGGCAATGGCACGGAACTGTTCTTCGCTGGCGCGTAGCTCCACCGTCATCTTCTGCGCCAGTCGCACCGCGCGCACCCGGCTGGACATCATCAGCCAGGCCAGCAGCGCCAGGGTGATGCTCATGCCGATGCCGGTGGCGGCGATCAGGGGTTCGGCGTTGCGGCCAAACTGGGCGGTGAAGGCGTCGGTGGTGTGCATCGACAGCGTCCAGTTGTGATTGGCCACGACCAGGTATTCGTCGGCCTTCAGGCGGGCCGGCAGCTGTTGGTCGGTGACCGCGGAGCGGTACATCAGCGCTGCGGGCTCCTGGGTCACGCCGTCGTACAGCGAAAAGACGATGGTGCGGGTGTTTTCGCCATAGAGGCTGGCGATCACGTCGCTCATGCGGAAGACCGCATGCACCCAGCCGATCAAACTGGCGCGACGCTGTTCGATGGTGCCTTGCGGCTTGCCGCGCTCATACAGCGGCAGGTACATCATGAAGGCCGGTATTGCCGGTCCTTCCTGGGCCAGCTCCAGCTTGCCGGAGATGGTCGCCATGCCGGAGTCGCGTGCCTTTTCCATGGCCGTGCGCCGCACCGGATCAGACCACTGGTCGTTGCCGAAGGGGAAGCGATTGCGGCCCACGTAGGGCTCGCGCAGTACCGTGGGGGCATAGCCGTCACGGGTACCGGGCGGGCGTATCTTGTAGTCGGTCACGCCCTGGCGCGCCATGCGCGCCAGATGCGCATCCAGCCCGGCGGCGGGGACCCACTCTTCGATCGAGATGACCTGGATGCCGGAGAAATTGGCGTCCAGGTTCAGGGCCTCCACGTAATCGCGGAACTGGTTGCGGTCGATGTTGCCGGTAGCACCCACCAGGCCCTGCACGCCGTGCAGCATCTGTTGGTAGGCGGCCATGCGCTGCTCGATGCGGCTGACCGTCTCGCGCAGCACGGAGGAGAACTGGGTATGCAGTTCCTTGCTGGCGGCTTCGCGCTCGTGGTCCCAGGCGGTCCAGGTCACACCCAGTCCCGTCACCAGGATCAACAGCGGGAGCGGGAGCAGGCGCAGCCAGTTCACGGCTTGCTCTGGAACTGGACCATGGCAGCTGCCAGTTCCGGGTTGAAGTATTTCGTGAAGATGCGCAGCACCGTGCCATCGGCCAGCATGCCATCGACCAGGGCACGCCATTTATCCTGTTCGGAGGGCGTGAGCGCCTTCTTCGACATGATCAGGCCATGCGGGACCGAGGGATCCTCGAAGCTGATGATGGCGGTGGCATCGCGGATGCGTTTTTCTTCCACCACCGGATAATCGAAGGGCTCCATGATCATGCCCTGGATGCGGTTCTGCAGCAGCGCCTCGTAGAGTGGCTCCAGGCCGCCGGCAAGCGAGACCCGATTGGCTCCACTGAGCCGGTCGACCATGCGGTTGGCATTGGTGCTGTAGCGAAAGCCGCGGATCACGCCCAGCTGGAAGTTTTCGCTGCGGGCCACGTCGGCCAGTTGCGTGATGCCGGCATCCTTGCGCACCAGCAGGTAATACTTGTTGCTGAAGTACCAGGCGAAGCTGGCGTACTGGTCGCGTTCGCGGTTGGTGATGCCGGAGAGGCTGAAGTCCAGCGCCCCCGACTCGATCAGCTGCCAGATGCGCGCGCGCGACATCAGGCTGACATTGACCTTGCAGCCACTGCGACGGATCAGTTCGTCGGCGAAATCCTTGTCGATGCCGGTATCGGTGGCGGCCGAGTAGAGCAGGCCGTGATCATGCAGGGCCAGGGTGTAGGGACGCGAACAATCCGGTCCGGTGGGGCTGGCGGCCAGGCTGGCGGTACCGGGGGTGAGCAGTGCCGTCATGAACGCTGCCGCGCCTGCCCAGGCCACTGCGCGTTTGCCAAAGATGTGACTGAAAATACCGCCCCCTGTTTGTACTCCACCACACGGACGCCTCAGCCAGGACCTGGCGGATTATCGCCTTGGCCTGCAGGTCGTCCTTCCCTGAATCGTCGCTGTGGCGACGCTACCCATCTGTTCTTGTGTTCCACGCCGGAACGGACCGTGGCGTGAGCACCTGTGCCTGCAGACAAAACGCCGTGGCGCTGCAGGTCTGGCGGCTCACCAGATGTCGGGGGATGTTACCCGAGCACATTCCAATGCGCAACACAATGCGCGAGCCTTTGCAATTGGCTCTTGGGAAGGGGGGCTGGCCCGGGGAAAACGGCGCGACGCCGGGCCGGCGTCGCTACCAGCATCAGATGTACATGCCGCCGGAAACTTCCACGCGCTGGGCATTGATCCAGCCATTGTCCGGGCGCAGCAGCGAGGCAATGGCCGCGCCGATGTCGTCCGGCAGACCGACGCGTCCCAGCGCGGTCTGGCCGGCCACGAAGGCGTTGAGCTCGGCGTTGTCACGCACCCGGCCACCGCCGAAGTCGGTTTCGATGGCACCCGGCGCGACGGTGTTGACGGCGATGCCGCGCGCACCGAATTCCTTGGCCATGTAGCGCGTCATCACTTCCACGCCGCCCTTCATGGCGGCATAGGCGGCATAGCCGGGCAGGGAGAAGCGTGCCAGGCCACTGGAGATGTTGATGATGCGGCCACCCTGGGCCAGCAGCGGCAGCAGTGCCTGGGTCAGGAAGAACACGCCCTTGAGATGCACCTTGAAGAGTTCGTCGAAGACCGCCTCGGTGGTCTCTTCGATGCTGGCATGCATGCCCATGCCGCCGTTGTTGACCAGGTAGCTGAAGTGCTGGACCTGCCAGTGCTGCTGGAGTGCGCTCTTCACCGATGCGGCAAAGGCCTGGAAGCTGGTGCTGTCGGCCAGGTCCAGCTGCAGCGCCACGGCCTTGCCGCCGAGTGCTTCGATCTCGGCCACCGTGGCCTGGGCGGCGTCACGGTTGCCGACGTAGGTGAGGATGATGCCTACGCCTTCGCGGGCCAGGTGCAGGGCGGCATTCTTGCCCAGGCCACGGCTACCGCCGGTGATGACGGCGATGCGCGCCGGGGTGCTGGAAGTGGTGATGTTGCTCATGTCGGGCTCCTTGGTGGGAAAAGTCGGGATGGTCGGGGTGATGTGCTGTATCACGGAGCCCAGTATATTGAGAAGGTTTTTACTAATAAATTTCTGATTTACTATTAGACTTTTCAATATTTGATAATAATCCGGGCGCGACATGAACCAGATGGACACCCTCAAGATATTCCAGCGCGTGGCCGAGCTGGCCAGCTTCAGCGGTGCGGCGCGCCAGCTGGGCCTGCCCAATGCCAGCGTGTCGCTGGCCATCCAGCAACTGGAGCAGATGCTGGGCACGCGGCTGCTCCAGCGCACTACGCGGCGCGTGCAGCTCACGCCCGACGGCGAATCCTTCTACCGGCGCAGCAAGGAGTTGCTGGATGAATTCGAATCGCTGCGGGGGATGTTCCGTGCCGGCGGCCAGCCGCTGACCGGCAAGCTGCGGGTGGACATGTCCAGCGCCATGGCACGCGAGGTGGTGTTGCCGGCGCTGCCGTCCTTCCTGGCACAGCATCCGCAACTGGAGATCGAGCTGTCGGCCAGTGACCGCCGGGTTGATCTGGTGGCCGAGGGTTTCGATTGCGTGCTGCGCACTGGGACCCTGGACGATTCCTCGCTGGTGGCACGCTGCATCGGTCATCTGGTGCAGATCAATTGCGCCAGCGCCGCCTATCTCAAGCGTCACGGTGTACCGCGCACGCTGGAAGACCTGGCGCAGCACCAGCTGGTGCATTACCGCCAGGTGCTGGGCGGGCGTTCACCCGGCTGGGAATGGTTCGACGGCCGCCAGACGCATACCCTGCCCATGGCCGGCAGCGTCACCGTCAACAGCACCGAGACCTACTACGCGGCCTGTCAGGCCGGGCTGGGCCTGATCCAGTTGCCGCTGGTGGGCGCGGCCAAGCGCAAGATGCTCGATGGCGGCAAGCTGGTCGAGGTCTTGCCGCAATACCGGCCCGCGCCGATGCCGGTGAACCTGATGTATGCCAGCCGCCGCCACGTGCCGGCGCGGCTGGCGGAGTTCATGGACTGGCTGCATGCGCTGATCTTCCCGCTCACGCAGGAGGGTGGCCTGACCCGCTGACCCGCTGACGCGCTGACCCGAGCTGCTGAGCGCAGCGGGCTTGCCGGTGCGATCAGGCCAGCATGGTCTGGCCGACCGGATCGATGGTGACCGTGCCCCGCCCGATCTCGATGACCCGGCCACCGACCTGGATCGCGCCATCGGCGGCAACGTTCAGGTACAGCCGCGAAGGACGATCCACTGCCGCGCCCTGGTCGATGGCGAAGTGCGCCGGCAGCACATGGCCGGTGGCGCTGAGCCAGCCGCCCAGGTTGGCGCAGGCCGAACCGGTGCCCGGATCTTCGGCCACGCCGCCCCCTTGCTTGGTAAAGAAATAGCGCGCCAGCACCTGGCCAGGCTGTGTCGCGTCGAAGGCAAAGACGTAGGCGGTCTTGCGTCCCAGGCTGCTGACCGGCCAGCGTTGCAGTTGCGCGCTGTCGGGCTGGGCGCGGCGCACCGCCTCGGGCGAGACCAGCGGGATCAGGAACTGGTCGGCCCCGGTATCGACCCAGATCGGATCGCCGGCCAGGTCGCTTTCGTCCAGTGCCAGCAGGGCGGCCACCTCGGCGCGCGACAGGGGGGAGGGTGCCGTCTTCGGCCCGCCCGGGCAGGGCGCGGTAAAGGTCCAGACATCGCCTTGCGCGCGCACCGGCACCACGCCGGCCTTGAATTCCAGTGTCAGGGCGTCGCCCTTGCCGAGCAGCGCGCGCACCACCTGGGCCGTTCCCAGTGTGGGATGGCCGGCGAAGGGCATCTCGTAGCCGGTGGTGAAGATGCGCACGCGGGCATCGGCCACCGTCGAGGGCAGGATGAAAGTGGTTTCGGAAAGGTTGAATTGCAGTGCCAGCGCCAGCATGGTGGCGTCATCCAGGCCGCGTGCATCTTCGAACACGCACAGGGGATTGCCGCCGAAGGTCGATTCGGCGAAGACATTAAGCAGTCGGTAGGCGTAGGTGGTGGGCATGGAGGTCTCGCGGCAGGGTGGTCAGGCCGCCGATTGTAGCGACGGCCCCAGCCACGAGACAGGTACAGTTCACTCGTCGACGGCGATACAGTTACGGCCCAACTGTTTGGCGCGGTACAGGCGACGGTCGGCCAGTTCCAGGAACTCGATGCGCTGGTCCATGGGCGAGGGCACGATGGTAGCGACTCCCTGGGAGATGGTGACAGTCTCGGCGACCTGCGAGCTGGCATGCGGGATGGCCGCATCGATGATCAGGTTGCGGCAGCGCTGGGCCACCTGCAGGGCGGCCTTTTCGTCGCATTCGGGCAGGATCAGCACGAATTCCTCGCCACCATAGCGGGCGAAGAAATCGCGACTGCGGGTGGCGGTTTCGCTGAGGATGTGCGCCACCTGCTTCAGGCATTCGTCACCGCGGATGTGGCCGTAGCGGTCGTTGTACTGCTTGAAGTAATCGATGTCGAGCATGATCAGCGACAGCGGCGCGCGTGAGCTCACCGCATTGGCCCATTCCACTTCCAGCGCCGAATCGAACATGCGGCGGTTGGCCACATTGGTCAGGCCGTCGCGATAGGACAGCGCCTCCAGTTCCTTCTGCAATTCGATCAGGCGGGCCTCGGTCTTCTTGCGCTCGGTGATGTCGAACATGAAGCCGATCAGCGCATTGGGGCTGCCGTCTTCATTGCGCACCACGTGCACCACGTCGCGGATCCAGATGTGTTCGCCATCGCGGGTCAGGGCACGGTAATCGGCTTCGTGATCGGCGCCGGCCTTGGATTGCGAGATGCAGAAGTTGACCACCGCCTCGCGGTCTTCGGCATGGATGCGCATGGCCCAGTCGTCGGCGCTCTTCCAGCTCTCCGGCGCCCAGCCCAGCAGCTGTTCGATCTGCGGGCCGATGTAGGTGAACTGCATGCTGCTCCAGTCGATCTTCCACGGAATCGCCTTGGTCGATTCCAGCAAGGTCTTGTAGACCGTGCTATCGGGTTCCATTTGTTCTTGTGTGGGATGGGTCATGGCGAGTCGTGGCTGTCCAGTGCAATCTTGTGGTCGGGAAATTTTCGCGGGCGCTGATCGCAGCGCACTTGCCGTGCGGCAAGCAGGAAGCGTTCCAGTGCGCGCCGGTGGGCGCTTTCGCGCGCAAGGATAACGCGTCTTGCCGCATCTTTCCATTCGGCAGCAAAAAAATGCCTGCACCCCGGTCTGTGTCTGGCCGGTCTGCGCAGGCACGAAGGCAGGCACCCTGCGACCCCATCCCAGGGGTATCGTTTTTCCTTATACCCCTATCCTCATTCGGTATTTCCGCTTCCTGCGGGCCTGCGGATAGACTTCAGTCACAGCAGTTTTCGAGACGGAGATTGTTGTGTTGACCGCTACCACGGTCGAAGTGTCTGGCAGTGATGCACCGTACCCGGCGCAGTAATGGCAGACGCTATCTGAATCAAAATTTTGGAGACAAGCAATGCAGATCCGTTCGGCAGCTGAGCCTGCCGCAGCGACCGTGCCGACCGTAGAAGGCACTGGCGACTGCGCACAGGCTGCGACCCAAGTGAGCGCTCACTCGCCGGTCCCGCAAGGGAAAACCGGCAACCCCGCGACAGACGGCGTGCACACCGTTGTTGCCACCCCCACCGAGGATGTCCCGCTGGCCCCGGTCAGCCTGGATGACAAATACACCGCCACCTCCGGTGCGATCTACCTGTCCGGCATCCAGGCCCTGGTGCGCCTGCCGCTGCTGCAGCAGATCCGCGACCGCGCCGCCGGGCTCAATACCGCCGGTTTCATTTCCGGTTATCGCGGCTCGCCCCTGGGCGGGCTGGACGAAGCCCTGTGGCATGCCCAGCCGCACCTGGCCGCACACCGCGTCAAGTTCCAGCCGGGCGTGAACGAGGACATGGCCGCCACCGCCGTCTGGGGCACGCAACAGGTCAAGCTGATCGGCCCGTCCGACTATGACGGCGTCTACGCCATGTGGTACGGCAAGGGCCCCGGCGTGGACCGCTGCGGCGATGTGTTGAAGCACATGAACCACGCCGGTACCTCCGCCCATGGTGGCGTGCTGCTGGTGGCTGGCGATGACCACGGCGCCTATTCCTCGACGCTGCCGCACCAGTCCGACCACATCTTTTCGGCATCGATGATCCCGATGCTCTATCCCTGCAATGTGCAGGAATACCTGGACCTGGGCCTGCATGGCTGGGCCATGTCGCGCTATTCCGGTTGCGTGGTGGGCTTCAAGGCCCTGGCCGATACGGTCGAATCGAGCGCCTCGGTGGATGCCGATCCCTTCCGCGTGCAGATCAGGCTGCCGGGCGATTTCGTCATGCCCGAGGGCGGCCTCAATGCGCGGCTGTCGACTGATACGCTGGGCGTGCAGGCGCGCAAGCAGGAAGCGCTGATGCAGGACTACAAGATCTACGCCGCCCTGGCCTATGCCCGCGCCAACCGACTCAACCGCGTGATGATCGACAGCCCCCGTGCGCGGCTGGGCATCATCGCCTCCGGCAAGTCCTATCTGGACGTGCTGGAAGCGCTGTCCGAACTGGGCATCGACGAAACCTTCGCCGCCGAGATCGGCCTGCGCCTGTTCAAGGTCTCCATGCCCTGGCCGCTGGAGCCGGATGGTGTGCGCGAGTTCGCGCAAGGGCTGGATGAAATCCTGGTGGTGGAAGAAAAGCGCCAGATGGTCGAGTACCAGTTGAAGGAACAGCTCTACAACTGGCGCGACGATGTCCGTCCACGGGTGATCGGCAAGTTCGACGAGAAGGGCGAGTGGGTCGCGCCGCGCGGCGAATGGTTGCTGACCTCCAAGGCCGATTTTTCGGTGGCGCAGATCGCCCGCGTGATCGCGGCGCGCATTGCGCGCTTCCATACCAGCGATCTGATCAAGGCGCGCCTGGCCTTCCTTGATGCCAAGGATGCGGTGCTGTCCAAGGCGGTCAACACGCCACCGCGCCCGGCCTACTACTGCTCGGGCTGTCCGCACAACACCTCCACCCGGGTGCCGGAAGGCAGCTTCGCGCTGGCCGGCATCGGTTGCCACGTGATGGCCACGGCCATCTATCCCGAATTCAACAAGCTGACCACGCACATGGGCGGCGAGGGCGCGCCGTGGATCGGGCAGGCACCGTTCTCGAAGGTGCCGCACGTGTTCGCCAACCTGGGCGATGGCACCTACTTCCATTCCGGTTACCTGGCCATTCGCGCTGCAGTGGCGGCCCGGGTCAACATGACCTACAAGATCCTCTATAACGATGCCGTGGCCATGACCGGTGGCCAGCCGGTCGACGGTACGGTATCGGTGCCGATGATCGCGCAGCAGATGGCGGCCGAGGGCGTGCAGCGCATCGCGCTGGTGTCCGAGGACATCGGCCGCTATGCCGACCGTTCCAATCTGCCGGCCGCCGTGACCGTGCATGACCGCAAGGAGATGGATGCCGTGCAGCGCGAGCTGCGCGAGATCGCCGGCGTGAGCGTGATCATCTATGACCAGACCTGCGCGGCAGAGAAACGTCGGCGCCGCAAGAAGGGCGAATACCCCGATCCCAATGAACGGCTCTTTATCAATTCCGCCGTCTGCGAAGGCTGCGGTGATTGTGGCGTGCAATCCAATTGCACCTCGCTGCTGCCGCTGGAAACCGACCTGGGGCGCAAGCGCGCCATCGACCAGTCGTCCTGCAACAAGGATTACTCCTGCGTGAAGGGCTTCTGCCCCAGCTTCGTCACGGTCACCGGTGGCAAGCTCAGGAAGTCACGCACCGGCGTAACGAAGAAGGACGCGGCCGACGATTTCGGCGAGTTGCCGCAGCCGGTCCTGCCTTCCTGCGAGACGCCGTTCAACATCCTCATCAATGGCATTGGCGGTACCGGCGTGATCACCATCGGCGCCCTGATGGGCATGGCCGCGCACCTGGAAGGCAAGGGCGCCTCGGTGCTGGACATGACGGGCATGTCGCAAAAGAACGGCTCGGTCACCTCGCACGTGCGTATTGCCGCGCGGCGCGATGCCATCCGCGCCCAGCGTATCGCCACTGGCGAAGCCGATCTGGTGCTGGGGTGCGACATGCTGACGGCTGGCGCCTTCGACGCCATCTCCAAGATGCGTCCGGGCCGCACGCGTGCGGTGGTCAACCTGCACCAGCAACCGCCGGGGCAGTTTGCCCGCAACCCGGATTGGCAGTTCCCCTTCGAGGAGGTCAAGGCCCTGATCGTCGAGTCGGTCGGCCAGCAGGCCGATTTCATCGATGCCACGCGTCTGGCCACGGCGCTCATGGGCGACTCCATCGCCACCAACCTGTTCATGCTGGGCTATGCCTGGCAACGCGGCGAACTGCCGCTGAGCGAAGCCTCGCTGCTGCGCGCCATCGAACTCAATGGCGTGGCCGTGCAGGCCAACCAGACTGCCTTCCGCTGGGGGCGCCGGGCCGCAGTCGACCTGCTGAAGGTGGAACGCATTGCCGTGCCGGCCCAGCCGGTGGTGCTGCAGATGCCGCAGTCGCTGGACCAGTTGATCAAGCGTCGCGTGGCCCTGCTCACCGACTACCAGGACGCCCGCTACGCCGGCCAGTTTGCCGAGGTGGTGGAAGCCGTGCGCGCCGCCGAGGCGGCGCTGGGCAGCGAAAGACTGAGTATGGCGGTGGCCCGCAATCTGTCCCGGCTGATGGCCTACAAGGACGAGTACGAGGTGGCGCGGCTCTATACCGACGGCCAGTTCCAGAAGGAACTGGCGCAGCAGTTCGAGGGCGACTTCACGCTCAGTTTCAACCTGGCGCCGCCCATCCTGGCCCGCAAGGACGGGCAGGGGCATCTGCAGAAGGCGCGCTACGGCGGCTGGATGATGCAGGCCTTCAAGTTGCTGGCGCGTATGAAGGGCCTGCGCGGCGGCATGCTGGATGTGTTCGGCCGCACCGAGGAACGTCGCATGGAACGTGCCCTGATCGCCGAGTATCGTGCGCTGGTGCTGGGCCTGTTGCCGAAGCTGACGGCTGATAATCTGGCACTGGCCATCGAGCTGGCGCAGCTGCCGGAGCAGGTGCGTGGCTTCGGTCATGTCAAGCTCAAGGCAGTGGAAGCCATGCGGGTGCGGCAGGCCAGCCTGCTGGCCGCCTTTGCCAATGGTGGCAAGGCCGCGCTGGAGGCGGCGGCCTGAGCGTCACAGCCGGGGGGCGGCACTGTCGCGCCGGTGACAACTGCCCGGCACGATTTCCATTAAGCTAACTGCCACTGGCGGCATGCCCTGCGCCCGCACGGCCAGGAAAAACAACGAACAGGAGACAGGCATGGATTTTGAACTCAATCAGGACCAGTTGGCCTTCCAGCAAAGCGCACGCGACTTTGCGGCCGGCGAGATGGCGCCCTTTGCGGCCAAGTGGGACGAGGAAGCCCATTTCCCGCTGGACGTGATCGCCAAGGCCGGCGAACTGGGTTTCTGCGGACTCTATACGCCCGAGGCCGATGGCGGCCTGGGCCTGACCCGGCTGGATGCCACCGTGGTCTTCGAGGAACTGGCGCGGGCCTGTACCTCCACCGCCGCCTATCTCACCATCCACAACATGGTCAGCTGGATGGTGGCCACCTGGGGCCAGGCTTCACTGAAGGAGCAATGGTGCGAGCAACTGGCGGCCGGTCAGAAGATCGGCTCCTATTGCCTGACCGAGCCTGGTTCCGGGTCGGATGCGGCCTCGCTCAAGACCACCGCGCGCCGTGTCGACGACTTCTACCTCATCAATGGTTCCAAGGCCTTCATCTCGGGGGCTGGCAGTACCGACCTGCTGGTGGTGATGGCACGCACCGGCGGCCCCGGCGCACGCGGGGTGTCGGCCATCGTGGTGCCGGGTGATACCCCCGGCATCAGCTACGGCAAGAAGGAAAGCAAGATGGGCTGGAACAGCCAGCCCACCCGCACCATCAGCTTCGACAACGTCAAGGTCCCGGTGGACCACCTGCTGGGCGAGGAGGGCGAGGGCTTCGTGTTCGCCATGAAGGGGCTGGACGGTGGCCGCATCAACATCGCCACCTGCTCGGTGGGCGCGGCCCAGGGCGCACTGGATGCGGCCCATGCCTACATGAAGGAACGCAAGCAGTTCGGTCGCCCCATCGCCGATTTCCAGGCCCTGCAATTCAAGCTGGCCGACATGCAGACCGAACTGGTGGCGGCGCGCCAGATGGTGCGCCTGGCGGCCACCAAGCTGGACGCCGGTTCGCCCGAGGCCACCACCTATTGCGCCATGGCCAAGCGACTGGCGACCGACCTCGGTTTCCGCATCTGCAACGAGGCCCTGCAATTGCATGGCGGCTATGGCTATATCCGCGAATACCCGCTGGAGCGCTATTTCCGCGACGTCCGGGTACACCAGATCCTGGAAGGTACCAATGAAATCATGCGGGTCATCATTTCGCGCAAGCTGCTGGAACGCGACAACCTGGACGATATCCGCTGACCCGACACAAGGACGAGCATGCGCACCTACACCAACCTGAAACTGGACATCACCGGCCACACCGCGGTACTGACGCTGTCCAATCCGCCCGCCAACACTTGGACCCGCGAGGCCCTGGCCGACCTGACACAACTGGTCCGGGACCTCAATGCCGACCGCAACGTCTACACCCTGGTGGTCACCGGCGAGGGCGAGAAATTCTTTTCCGCCGGCGCCGACCTGAAGCTCTTCGCCGATGGTGACAAGGCCATGGCGCGCGAGATGGCGCGTCGCTTCGGCGAAGCCTTCGAGACCTTGTCCGCCTTCCGTGGCGTCTCGATTGCCGCCATCAACGGCTACGCCATGGGCGGCGGCCTGGAATGCGCACTGGCCTGCGATATCCGCATTGCCGAGGAACAGGCGCAGATGGCCTTGCCGGAGGCCGCAGTGGGCCTCTTGCCCTGTGCCGGTGGCACGCAGAACCTGCCCTGGCTGGTCGGTGAGGGCTGGGCCAAGCGCATGATCCTGTGCGGCGAGCGCGTCAATGCGGAGACCGCGCTGCGTATTGGCCTGGTGGAAGAAGTGGTACCCAAGGGCCAGGCCCGCGAGCGCGCACTGGCGCTGGCCCTGCAGGCGGAAAAGCAGAGCCCGTCCTCGGTGGCGGCCAGCAAGCAACTGATCCAGGGGGCGCGCCATAATCCGCTGGGCAGCATCCTGCAGACCGAGCGCGAACTCTTCGTCGATCTGTTCGATACCCAGGACCAGCGCGAGGGCGTCCAGGCCTTCCTCGAAAAGCGTAGCCCGCAATGGAAGAACGCCTGAGATTTTCTGCACCATGACCTGCTTTTGACGCCGCAAACGCGCTCCCCGCGCGGGCGCGGCGTCGGCATTCCGGACTAGACTGAAGGCCCACAGACTTGTGCGCCAGACCTTCGACCATGACCGGATTGCTGTTCCGAGGCCTCCTCGCTTCCTTCGCCTGCTTTCTTTTCCTGGCTGCCTTTGCTACGCCCGCAAGGGCTGACGACCTCGGCCAGCGCCTGGCCGCTGCTGACCAGGTGCTCATCATGCGGCACGCCCGTGCCCCCGGCATCGGCGACCCGGCGGGATTCTCGCTGGAGGACTGCAGTACGCAACGCAACCTCAACGAAGAAGGACGGGCGCAGGCACGCAAGATCGGAGCCTGGCTGCGCGAGCAGGGCGTGCGCAGCGCGGTGGTGGCGGCCAGTCCCTGGTGCCGTACCCGGGAGACGGCCAGCCTGCTGGGCTTCGGGACACCGCTGGTAGAAGATAGCCTGGCCTCGTTCTTCAATGATCAGGCTGGCCGCGCCGACAGCGCCAATGAACGTCTGCAGGCCTACCTGCGCAGCACTCTGCCGGCCAAGCAGGGGCGGGCGCTGATCCTGGTCACGCATGACGTGAACATCGCCCGCTGGACCGGTGCCAGCGTGGCCTCCGGCGAGATGGTGCTGGTCAGGGTGGATGCCACCGGCAAGCCGGTGGCGCAGCAGGTCTATCAGCGCCCGGACTGAAGCAGCGCCGGGCAGGCCAGGGTGCCGCGTGCCTTCCGGCATTTTGTGTTAACGTGGGCGGCTTCGACTGTCAGCGAGCCCGCGCATGCCCATCGTCTACCGTACCGACGTCCGCCTCACGGCGGATCAGTTCATCGATATCCTCTCCCGTACTTCGCTGGGACCCCGCCGCCCGCTCGACGACCGTGACTGCATGCAGGCCATGGTCGAGCATGCCAACCTGATCGCCACCGCGTGGGATGGCGATCTGATCGTCGGCGTGGCGCGGGGCGTGACCGATTTCGCCTATGCCTGCTACCTGTCGGAGCTGGCCGTGGACGAGCAGTACCAGCGCCAGGGCATCGGCAAGGAATTGATCCGTCATGCCCGCAGCCTGCTGGGGCCGCGTTGCCGCCTGCGCCTGCTGGCCGCGCCCGATGCCGCCGACTACTATGGCCATATCGGATTCGCCCACAGCCCGCGCTGCTGGGAGCTCACGCCGGGTCACGAACTCACGTAATCCGCTCTACACCGCAAGCCTATCCCCCTC
Organism: Herbaspirillum sp. C7C2; assembly: GCF_022627865.1. NCBI lineage: Bacteria > Pseudomonadati > Pseudomonadota > Betaproteobacteria > Burkholderiales > Oxalobacteraceae > Herbaspirillum > Herbaspirillum sp. C7C2. Next base: position 58,536 of record NZ_JABXGI010000002.1, on the reverse strand, counting down.
ATCCATTCTTTCGTCTGCACCCCATGATCCAGATTCAAGCTTTCTCGCCCGACCACGCCAGTGGCGTGGTGGACGTCATCCTGCCGATCCAGCAAGAGGAGTTCGGCATCCCCATCACCCTGGAAGGCCAGCCCGACCTGAAGGACATCCCCGGCTTCTACCAGAAGGGCAAGGGCAATTTCTGGGTGGCGCTGGAGGCAGGCAAGGTGGTCGGTACCATCTCCCTGCTGGACATCGGCAATGATCAGGTGGCGCTGCGCAAGATGTTCGTGGCCGCCACCCATCGCGGCAAGGAGCATGGCACGGCCGCCCGCTTGTTGCAGGGCGCGGTGGACTGGGCCAGGCAGCAGGGGGTGCGCCAGATCTTCCTGGGTACCACCGCCAAGTTCCTGGCGGCGCATCGCTTCTATGAAAAGAACGGCTTCCGCCAGATCGAGCAGGCCGACCTGCCGCCGGCCTTCCCGGTGATGGTGGTCGATACCCGCTTCTACGCGCTGGATTGCGCGGCCTGAAGCCTTACAGGCTGCGCGGGCTGTCCACGCCCAGATAGAACCACTCGTTGCCCGGCAGGGCAAGCGGGTTGGGGAAGACGATGTAGCCGTCTTCCGGTGCGGTGACCGGGCGGCCGTCGTGGCGATGGCCGATCACTTCACCGGCACGCAGCCGGTCGAAGCTGGCCCATTCGCGGACAAAGCGATCATCGGGATGGGCCATGTCGATCACATCGACCAGGCGGATGATCTGGATGTCGTCCGCCGGCGGCTGCAGGGGGCGATCGATCATGCCGTGCAAGCTCAGGGTCTGCAGGATGGCCTGATAGGCGACCTCGGGAGCCTGGGGATCATCATGCTGGCCGCATTCCAGCGTGACGCCGTACAGGCCGTGACTGCGCGCATATTCGGTGGTGCCCACGCCGTATTGCCGGTCCAGCAGATCCGGCGACACCGCATGGCCTTGCTGGCGGCGGCGTTCCACGCCACGCACGTAGGCCGTCATCCATCCTTCGACCACCCGCTTGCAGCCCAGGTGCGCCACCATGCGCTGCTCGGCCGCTGCATGGGCGAAGGGCTCGACTGCGTCCTGGTTGTCCAGCGGACCCAGCATGGCGAAGGGAACGCCGCCGGTGTGGAAGGAGTGCAGGTCCAGCAGCACCTCGTGTTCATCGATCCAGGGACACAGCACATTGCAGAGCTGGTCCTCGAAGTTGGCCGGGGCCGGATGCGGGCGCAGGTTGCGGTTGAGGTTGCGTTCGCCCTGGCGCTGGTGCTTCTGGTAGGCCAGCGGATTGGTGACCGGCACCAGCGTCAGCAGGCCGCGTTGCAGACGCAGCTGGCCGCTGTCGAGTTGCTCGCGCAGGCGGGCGATGGCCTGCGTGCCGCAGGTTTCGTTGCCGTGCACGGCACCCAGTACCAGCAGGCGAGGACCGGGTTCGAGGGATGCGTACTGGTGGCGTTGCAGGAAGGAAGGGAAGTGGTCGGACATCATGGAAATCTTTTACGCAGGAGCGGCAACGATACCCCGCTTTCGCTCATCGTGCCAGGCGGCGGCCCGGGGGGCGGCCGCCACTGGCCATCATCAGCGGATCTGCTCGCGCCAGCCTGGGCTGGCGGTGGCGGCCACCGCATCGTGCGCATGCAGGCTTTCGTAATGGCTGACCCGCACCGCGCAGCTGCCGAAGGCCGCTTCCAGTGCCTGCCGCAGGCGCCGCGCCGCATCTTCCACATACATCAGGTTGGCGCCGTTGGCCAATGCAAAGGCTTGCTCATCGGCACGTCGCACGGCCGTCTGCACGGCGGTGCCCAGTGCCGCTTCGGCGGTATCGATCAGGGCCGACAGCGGCAACTCGGCGCTGTCGGGGGCGACGTTGATGCTCAGTTCGGCCTCGCTGCGCTGGCTGTGCGGCGTGGCCAGGCTGGCATGTCGCGCCAGCCAGTCCAGCGCGGCTTCGCGCGGGATGGCGAGGCTGGCGGCGAAGTGACTGGCGAAGGCATCCTGCAAGGCCTTGCGCGACAGCGCGGCGGAACAGGGGCAGGTAGAGGAATAGGCCACCCGCACTCGCAGGCTCAGTTGCACCTGCTCGTCATGCAGTTCGGCGGCCAGGCTGACGGGATAGCTCTTCCAGCCCGACAGGCCGGGCGTGACCAGCGCCGGGCGTTGCTGCAGCAGGGAAAAATCCAGGCGCAAGGCGGCCCCGCGTGAGTGGCAATCGGCGTGGCTCTCGCGCATCTGGCGCAGCAGGGCATGGATCAGCGGCGGTGTCAGTGCCGCGCGGGCGGTGAATTGCTCCAGCAGCAGATACAGGCGCGACATGTGGATGCCCTTGGCCTGCGGGTCGGGCAGATCGACCGCCACTTCGGCGCTGGCGGGGATGGGCGCGGCGCCGTCCTGCAGATGCAGGGGCAGGGCGATGCCGCTCATGCCCACCCATTCCAGCGGCAGGGCGATGTTGGCGCGCTGTTCGCGGGCAACGTCGGGCAGGGTGCTGGTGAGGCTCATGGTATCGGCTTCCTCATTCCCAGACCGGGAAAGGGTCGGGCATGCGGGCCCAGCCCAGCGGCCCCTGGGCCATCTCGGCGTCCGACAGCAGGCAGGCTTCCAGCCTGGCGCGCAGGGTGTCCTGATCGAGGTCGATGCCGATCAGCACCAGTTCCTGGCGGGCGTCGCCGACGTTCTCATCCCATTGTTCCATGATGAAATCAATGGATTCCTGTTCCTGCGGCCATTTTTCGCGGGGCACTGCGGCCCACCATTTGCCGGCCAGTCCGTGGCGGCATACCGCCCCGGCCTGCGACCACGAGCCCGCATGGGCTGGTCGCGTGGCCAGCCAGAAGAAACCCTTGGAGCGCACCACGCCCGGCCACTCGCTATTGACCAGGGCGAAGAAGCGCTGCGGATGCATCGGTCGGCGCGCGCGCCAGGCGAAGCTGGTGATGCCGTACTGTTCGGTCTCGGGGACGTGCTCGCCGCGCAATTCCTGCAACCAGCCCGGCGCCTGGCTGGCCTGTTCGAAATCGAACAGGCCCGTGTTGAGCACGCGATCCAGCGCCACCTTGCCGAACTCGGCGCTGACGATGCGGGCACGCGGGTTGAGGCGCTGCAGGATGGCGTGCAGGCGTTCCAGGTCGGGCACCGAGACCAGGTCCAGCTTGTTGAGCACGATCACGTCGCAGAATTCGATCTGCTCGATCAGCAGGTCGACCACGGTGCGGCTGTCTTCCTCGCCCATCGATTCGCCGCGTTCCTGCAGGCTGTCCTGGGAGCTGTAATCCTTGAGGAAATTGAACGCATCCACCACCGTGACCATGGTATCCAGGCGTGCCACGTCGGACAGGCAGGCGCCGTCTTCATCGGTGAAGGTAAAGGTCTCGGCCACCGGCAGTGGTTCGGAAATGCCGGTCGATTCGATCACCAGCTGGTCGAAGCGGCGCTCCCGGGCCAGCTTGCGCACTTCCATCAGCAGGTCTTCGCGCAGGGTGCAGCAGATGCAGCCATTGCTCATCTCGACCAGTTTTTCCTCGGTGCGCGAGAGATCGGCACCACCGTCGCGCACCAGCGCCGCATCGATGTTCACCTCGGACATGTCGTTGACGATCACCGCCACGCGGCGCCCCTCGCGGTTGTTCAGGATGTGGTTGAGCAGGGTGGTCTTGCCGGCACCGAGGAAGCCGGAAAGCACCGTCACGGGAAGCCGGGTGTCGCGCGGCTGGCGTTGTGTGGTGGTCATGGGAAACGGGAAGGAGGAGGTGGAGATGCGGGTCAGGACGGGAACATGTAAATGCAACTGAGTTGCGAATATCTCACAAATGCAACAATGTTGCAAATGTGGGTGTGGCCCGTCCATTTCTGTATCGGCCATTCCCACATTCTCATGCCCTGGCCAGATCGGCGGCGGCCCGGCCCGCGCCCTGTGGAGACGGGCCGCTTGTGCTAGCATGGCGCCTCGCAACAAGGAGGTTTCATCACATGTCCCAGATCTTCCCGTACAGGGGAAATGCCGTCATTCCAGAGGTCAAGAAGCTCGATAACGGTAAATTCATGGCTTGCTTCGTGATTCACGAGGGCAAGGATGGCAGCGGCAAGCTGCGCTACCAGCGCAAGGCGCCCACCAATGAATTCGACTCCGAAGACGAGGCCATCGCCTACATCCTCGATTTCTCCGGCGACTGGATCGACCAAAACCCGATGTGAGTCTGCGCAGGCGCAGTCGTCAGGTTGTCAGGTTTGTCAGGTTCCTCAGGCAGCGCCGGTCACGAGCACATGAAAAAAGAGCCGCATGGTTTCCCTGCGGCTCTTTTTTCGTCTGTGCGCTCCGTGCGTCCTGGAGGCGTTGGATTGAATCGGAACCGGCCCTAATCCCCCAGTGCGCCGTCGGCCTTCTGCTCGAACCATTCGCTGCCGCGCTGTACGAAGGTCTGCGTGGCCTCCAGCGCGAAGGAGCGTGCCTCGGGCTGCCAGGCCAGGCGGTACACCACGATCTCGTGCGGCTGCACCTGCAGCACATTGAAGGAATTGCTCTCGCCCCGGCCCCGGGTGGAGGTGGCCGTACCGGCCTGTACCACCAGCGCCGAATAGCCTGGGATGTGATAGCGCCCGGCGCTGCTGACGGCCGAGCTGGTGTGCACGTGGCCGGCCAGCAGCAGGTCGGCGCCGCACAGGGCGAAGGCGCGCATGGCCGGTACCGCCTGGCCGACCAGACCATGATGCTGCGGCCCCGGCGGCAGGTCGAAGGGATGGTGGGTGACGATGATCTTGACCAGATGGTCGTCCACCGCCGCCAGTTCGCGCCGCGCCAGCTCGATCTGGCGGTCGTTCACGCGCCCGTCCTGGATGGTCAGCGAGCGGGCGGTGTTGATACCGACTACCGCAATCTCATCGTCCACGTACGAGGGCTGCAGGTCCTGGGTGATGTGGCGCTTGTACTTGCGCAGCGGCTGCAGCAGGCGCGCGGCGACATTGAAGAGCGGCACGTCGTGGTTGCCCGGGACCACCAGTTGCGGCTTGGGCAAGGCGTCCAGGAACTGGCGCGCCTCTTTGAACTGGCTGCTGCGGGCGCGCTGGGTGAGGTCGCCCGAGACCACCACCAGATCCGGGCGCAGTTCGTGGATCTGGGCGATCAGTGGTTCGATGATGGCCGTATCGATGCGACCGAAATGCAGGTCCGACAGATGGATGAGGGTACGCATCAGCGGTCCCCCCACAGTTTGTCCAGCATACCGGCTTCCTTCCCGGCGTCGTCATTTGCTTCCTGCGGCACGATCACCTCCAGCGAGGCGGGGCGGATGCGATAGTGCAGCGGCGTCTGCATCAGGTTGACCTCGCCATCGGTGGCCACGCGCATGCGCTTCTTGTGAGTCTCGATGTGGATCTCGGTGGCGGTCAGCACGTCGAAGTCCTGCGCCGCCTGCAGGCGCCCGAACAGCGCGTGCAAGGCCAGCCGCAGCAGGCCCCAGCGGCCGGTGCGATGGCAGACGTACAGGCTCAGGCGGCCGTCGGTGAGGGTGGAACGCTTGCCGATGTCCAGGCCGCTCATCAGGTATTCGTTGTTGCCGATGAAGACGAAGGGCGTGCGCCGCCAGTGTTCCTGGCCATCGATGGACAGGCGTACGCGCAGGAAGGGGTAGCGCCGCAGCGCGCCCATGGCTGCCCACGTGAACGCCAGCCACTTGCCGCGCCCCAGGCGGGCCTGCTGTTTCTCGCGCTCGCGCACGATGTCCGGATACAGGCCCAGGCTGGAATTGTTGATGAAGGGCTGGCCATTGACCTCGCCACTGTCGACCCGCAGGCGGCGCCCGGTGGCGATGTTGGCGATGGCCTCTTCCAAGACCAAGGGGATGCCGAGGTCCTTGGCGAAGTGGTTCAGGGTCCCCAGCGGCAGCACGCCCAGCGCACTGTGGCACTGGCCGTCGGCCAGCAGGGTGGATGCCACGGCATTGACGCTGCCGTCGCCGCCGCCGACGGCGACCACCGGGACCTGGTCGCGCACCGCCTGGCGCGCAGCCTGTAGCATGTCTTCGCCGCTGTGCGCCAAGTGCACCACGGCGCGCAGGCCGTGGCGGGCGAATTCATCGGTGATATGGGCGGCCAGCGCTTCGGCGTGACCGCCACCGGCCTTGGCATTGATGGCGGCAACGACGTCAGGACGCCTGGTTCCGGTCTTGCTGTCGGGTAAATTCTGGAGGGATTGTTGTTCTGGCATTCGCAACGAGGGGATGTTGGAAAGTCAGTTGGAACGCGACATTGTCCAATAGTGCCGCTGTATCGTGAAAACCACCGTGGTCCATAGCGCGAACCAGGCCGTGCCCAGCAGCATCGCCCCCAGTACATCGCTCAGAAAGTGGGCACCCAGATAGACCCGGCTGAACGCGGTCAGCCCGACCAGCAGCAGTGCCGCGCCCACCACGAACCGCTGTACGCCGGCAGGGCCCAAGCGCAAGCGCGCGCCGAGGGTCGCGAGCAGGGCCGGCTGGTTCAGCAGGTAGGCCGCCAGCACGGCGTAGAGCAGGGTGGCACCGATGGTGTGTCCGCTGGGGAAGCTGTAGCTGTGCAGCACCAGGATGGGATCCTCGAAGCTGGGCCGCATGCGAGCGAAGACATGCTTGAGCGTGTAGTTGAACAGCATGCCGCCCGGCAACACCAGCGCCAGGTCGGCCACCCAGGCCCATAGCCGCGCCCGCACCATGTGCCGTAGCAGCAGCGCGCCCATCACCAGTACGCCGATGGTGCCGTGCAGGTGGGTGTAGCCCAGCACCAGCTCGGTCAGGGGCGAGAAGGCACGCTGGTTGAACCAGTCCGCCAGTTGCTGATCCAGGCGCGTGAGCGCGCCCTTGGTGGCGACTTCATAGGCGATCAGGGCAAACAGCAGTGCGGTGGAGAGCACCGCCATGAGGCCAGTGGTCAGCGGCAGGCCGAGATGGTGGTCGCGCGCCAGACGGGCGCGCAGGAAGCTTTTCAGGAGCGATGGGGAAGAGGGGGGGAGCCGGGGTGTTGTCATCCGGCCATTCTAACCTCTCGCAGGTAGCTGGCGGCAGCTACCGGCAGCTCAGGCGCAGGGGTCGTTGCCCAGGGCGATGGCACGCAGGGTTGCCAGGTCGCTCAGTTCGACGTCGCGGTGGTTGACCTCGATGACGCCGGTCTTCTTGAAGTTGGTCAGCAGGCGGCTCACGCTTTCCACCGCCAGACCCAGGTAATTGCCGATTTCCTCGCGGGTCATGCGCAACTGGAAGCGGGTGGTCGAATAGCCACGGCTGGCGTAGCGCGAGGACAGGTTCAACAGGAAGGCCGCCATCTTCTGCTGGGCGGTCATGCTGCCCAGGGTCAGCATGACGCGCTGCTCGCGGGAAATCTCCAGGCTCATCATGCGATGGAACTGGCGCAGCAGGGTTGGCATGTCGCGGAACAGGTCTTCCAGCCGAGAGAAGGGGATTTCACAGACTTCGCTGTCTTCCAGCGCCACCGCCTCGCACAGGTGGTGACCGGCGCCGATGGCATCCATGCCCAGCAGTTCGCCGGCCATCTGGAAGCCGGTGATCTGCTGGCCGCCATTGGTATTGCTCTGGAAGGTCTTGAAATGCCCCAGCCGGATGGCGTAGAGCATGTCGAACTTGTCGTTGAGGCGGTACAGGGACTCGTCGCGCTTGACCTTGCGGCGGCGGTTGATGACCTGTTCCAGCCGCTGCATGTCGCCCTGGTCCAGGCCCATCGGCAGGCATAGCTGGTGCATGCTGCAAGCAGAGCAACTGGCGCGCAGGGTATGCAGCGTGAGCGGTGGCGGTGCGTGGGCGGACGTGGGGGCAGGTAGGCTGGACATAAGCGTGTGGAGATCCTCTATGTTGTGGCGGCGTCGGCTGGCCAGGGTTTGGCGTGATGATAGGTGATACGCAACATCGTGATGCGCCCACGCAGCTATTTTTTCCGTTACTTTTACCACAGTTCTCGGCTGCTGAATGCATCCGCAGGCCTGATAACAGAAACTTTCATCACTTCAATGCCCAACGTGCATTCCAGTTAAGTCAGGCCGTGCTTCCCGAGCGATGGCAGGCTTGACCTGGACCACGGGAATACGTCGCTGGTCTCACTTGATCAGCTTCAGGACCGTGCGGAACTGCGGATGCCCGCTTTCCCGCAGCCATTCATAGGCCACCATTTCCAGGGTTACCGGAACCGCGCCGGCCTGGCGCAGGCGCTCGAAGGCGGCATCACGGTCCAGGGCGCGGCGCGAGCCGCAGGCGCCCAGCAGCGGCAGCACGCGATAGCCCCGCTGCAGCAGCGAGAGCGCGGTTTGCAGCACGCAGATATGGGCCTCGCAGCCGGCCACGACGATCTGCCGCACCGAGGGGGGAATGGCCGCCGGCAGGCCCTCGGCGCAGGCGTCGAAATGGCGCTTGGAGAGGGTCTTGTCACACAGGCGGCGGATGTCGGGGTGGTTGGGGCCGAGCTTGTCGGGCATCTGCTCGGTGCCGATCACCGGCACCCCCAACAGGCCGGCGATGCTGGCCATGCGGACCATCTCGGCCAGTACGGCCTGGCCGTCATGAATGGCCGGCAGCAGCTTTTCCTGCGGGTCGACGACCAGCAGGGCGGATTCGTGGGCCTGGATCAGCATGTCGCGGGGTCTTTCAAGGATGGGTTGGCAGGAATTGAAGGTTTTGTGTCATTGACGCCAAAGCACCCTCGATCCGACAATTTTTCCATCAATCACCCTCCGGAGCAAATCCCATGCGCTTCCCCTCCGCCGCCTCTGCCGGCAGCCGCAATGCCGCCGTCCTGGCTCTGTGTCAGGGGCTCTTCACCTGCGCCATCTCGATCGACCTGACCCTGACCGCGCTGACCGGCTGGCAACTGGCACCGGACAAGGCGCTGGCCACCCTGCCGTTTGCCCTCATCACGGTGGCCGGGGCAGTGGTGACCTGGTTTGCGGCTTTCCTGATCCAGCGCCTGGGACGGCGCTGGTCCTTCGTGCTGGGGGCGGCCAGCTGCTGCGTGGGCGGGTTGATCTCGGTGTGGTCGGTGTTCCATGCCCAGTTCTGGACCTTCTGCGCCGGTACCGCCCTGGTCGGGGTATTCCAGGCCTTTGCCCAGTATTACCGCCTGGCGGCGGCCGATGCCGTCAGTGAAGCGGCCAAGAGCCGTGCCATCTCCACCGTGCTGGCCGGTGGCGTGATCGCGGCGCTGGTCGGTCCGGCGCTGGCGGCCTGGAGCAAGGACTGGTTCCCCACCGCGCTCTTTGCCGGCGCCTATCTGGTGGTGGCGGCCATGGGCCTGCTGTCGGTGCTGGTGCTGATTTTGTTCTATCGCGACCAGACCGATCACCTTGCTGCCGCCGCGGCCACGGGTGCGGAACTGGCGCCGGCACGGTCCTTGTCGGCCATCGCCCGCACCCCGGTGTTCATGGCCTCGGTGGCCAATAACGTGGCCGGGTCGATGGTGATGATGTTCATCATGACTGCCGCGCCGCTGGCGGCGGTGGCCTGTCATCACGGCATCGACGATGGCGCCGCCATCATCCAGTGGCATCTGGTGGGCATGTACGCGCCATCCTTCTTCGCCGGGCGCCTGATCCAGCGCTTTGGGCTGGGCAGCGTGTTGCTGGCGGGGCTGGCCATGAACCTGGGCTGTGCGCTCATCGCCATGCTCTCGACCACCTTGCCAGCCTTCTATGTGGCCTTGCTGCTGCTGGGCGTGGGCTGGAACTTCATGTTCGTGGGCGGCACCACCTTGCTGGCCCAGTCCTACACCCCGTCCGAACGGGCCAAGACCCAGGGCCTGGCCGAGCTGATGCGCTACGCCGCCACCGCCCTGGCCACTCTCGGTGCCGGGCCGTTGCTGGCGCGCTTTGGGTGGGAAACCCTCAACGCCGCCATCCTGCCGGTGCTGCTGGTCTCGGCGCTGGTCACCGGGCGCTGGATGCTGGCCCAGCGTGCCGGGCGGGCGACGCTGGCGGCCGGGCTGCGCTAAGATCGCACGCACCTTCACTTCTGATCTTTACTAAGCGACTACAGGGTTTGCATGGAATCCAAGCACGCACCGCGCCAGGTTGTCATCCTGGCCTATGAAGGCATGAACCTGCTCGACCTGTCCGGCCCCCTGCAGGTGCTGGCGACCACCAATCGTCTGCAGGGGCGGGAGGTGTATCGGCTGCATGTGGCTTCGGCGCAGGGCGGCGCCATCGTCACCAGTGCCGGACTGCCGGTGATGACGCAGTCGCTGGCGGCGCTGGATGGACTGCTGGACGGGCAAGCGCTGCATACGCTGATCTCACCCGGCGGCAGCCTGGGCGAGCCCTTCAGTCTGGATCTGGCACTGGTGGCATGGATACGCCGGATGGCGCCGCTTGCACAGCGTGTCTGCTCGGTCTGTACCGGCGCCTTCCACCTGGCCGAGGCCGGCGTGCTGGATGGCCTGCGGGTGACCACGCACTGGGATTCGGCCGAACAGCTGCAGCGCCGCTATCCGGCGCTGGAGGTCGATGGCGACCCGATCTACATCCGCCAGGGCCGTATCTGGACGTCCGCGGGCGTCACCGCCGGCATCGACCTGGCACTGGCACTGGTGGAGCAGGACCTGGGCCATGCCTGCGCCATCGCCACGGCACGCCAGCTGGTGGTGTTCGTCAAGCGTCCGGGCGGGCAGTCGCAGTTCAGCGCCCCGCTGGCCTCGCAAGCCACCGGGGCAGGGCGCTTTGCCGAGCTGCATGCCTGGATCGCCGCGCATCTGGAAGCCGACCTGCGGGTGGAAAACCTGGCGCGCCAGGCCAATATGAGCCCGCGCACCTTTGCCCGGCTGTATGTGGCCGAAACCGGACGCACGCCGGCTCGTACCGTCGAACTGATGCGGCTGGAAGCGGCGCGCCGTGCGCTGGAGGAGACCCGCCTGCCGCTCAAGCGCATTGCCAGCCAGGCCGGCTACGGGGAAGAGCAGAACCTGCGTCGGGTATTCCTGCGCCAGCTCGGGGTCAGTCCGGGGCAGTACCGCGAGCGTTTCGCTACCGTCGCCCACCTCGGCGCCTAGGGCGCGGGGGCGTCGGCCGGCAGCGGCTCCAGCGACTTCAGCCCGGCCAGGGAATCCAGCCACCATGACAGCGCCGGTCCGGCCGGGTGGTCGGGCTTGTAGACGCACTGGATCGGCAGCTCCTCGCCCTGGGGCGAGTGGTGGACGGTGCTGATGCTGATCAGCCGTCCCGCTGCCAGGTCATCCTTGACCACATGCAGGGGCATGTTGCCCCAGCCCATGCCGGCACGCAGCAAGGCGTGCTTGGTCCCCAGGTCGCTCATGCGCCAGGTCAGGCGCGAATGCACCGAAAAATCCTGCCGCGCGGTGAGCTCGCTGCGGTCGCTCAGCACCAGCTGGGTCTGCTGCTGGAGCATCTTTTCCGTCACCCGTCCCTTGACCTGGGCCAGTGGATGGCCAGGCGCCACCACCGCCACCAGCTGCACGCTGGGCAAGGTAATGCGCAGCAGGTTGGGTGGCGTGGTCGGCAGCGTGCCCAGGATGCCCAGCATGGAGCGGCCTTCGATGACCCGCTCGGCCACCGCTCCCAGTGCTTCCACCTCCAGCCTCACCGTCACGGCCGGGAAGGCGTCGCGAAAGCGTCGCAGCAGGTCCACCAGGCAGTCGGTGGGGAAGAACACGTCCACCGCCAGCGACATCTCCAGCTCCTGCCCACGGGCATAGGAATTGGCCCGCACCTGCAGCGAATCCACATGGTCCAGTACCTGGCGCGCATCGGCCAGCAGTGCCATTCCCGGGCGGGTCAGCTGCGGCCGATAGCCGCTGCGGTCGAACAGCAGCACCCCCAACTGATCTTCCAGCGTGGCGATGGCATAGCTCACCGCCGATTGCGCCCGCGCCAGCTTGCGCGCGGCTGCCAGGAAACTGCCACTGTCGGCAACCTGGACAAATACCCGTAACTGGTCCAGCGAGAGGCGTTCGATGTTCATGGCATTCCCCAGAAAGCAGAGCAAAAGAGAGCAAAACGCCAACTATATCTAAAAAATTGATGGTGATTATAAAAAGATAATCAGTTTTTCCGAGGCGTGATCTTGCCTATTCTGTCGTCACTGGCTGCAGTGAAACGCCGAGAGCGAACAGCACAAAGCCGGGCGTAGTCGGCAGTAGCAAGACGAACACATTGAAGTCATGTAGAAAAATGCAATAAGGCAACACGGCATCACAACTCAAACAACCGTAGTCCACCCATACCCAATATCAGAGAGGCTTACCATGATTACCAACTACACCACCTTCCGTATCGGCCGCGTCCTGCTGGCGTCGCTGTTCGTCATCTCCGGGATTTTCAAGATCGTCGGTTTCGCCGGTACCGTCGGCTACTTCACCAGCCTGGGCCTGCCGGTCCCGACCCTGGCCGTGCTGGTCACCATCCTGGTCGAAGTCGGCGGCGGTCTGCTGCTCATGAGTGGTCGCGGCGTGCGTCCGGTGTCGCTGGTGATTGCGCTCTTCACCGTCGGCGCCACCCTGTCGGCCCACCATTTCTGGACCATGGAAGGTGCCGCTGCCCAGGGTCAGATGATTCACTTCCTGAAGAACGTGGCCCTGATCGGCGCCTTGCTGCTGGTGTCCTCCATCGACACCCAGGCCCAGCCGGAAGAAGCACACTGATTCATTGATCCGCTGATCCTCACCTGTCACCGCCCCATCAATGCAGTCCCGGCCCGCGCCCAAGAGGTGCGGGCTGATTCAGATTCAAGGAGATCGACCATGACTACCCCCTACACCCGCCAGATCGAACGCCTGGTCAACGGCATCCCCACCCAGGATGGCGCCGGCGTCAGCCTCACCCGCGTGCTGACCCATGACCTGCAACGCCGCCTGGACCCGTTCCTGATGCTGGATGCCTTCCACTCCGATGAGCCCAGCGACTACCTGGCCGGTTTCCCCGACCATCCACATCGCGGCTTCGAGACCGTGACCTATATGCTGGCCGGCCGCATGCGCCACCGCGACAATGCCGGTAACGAAGGTCTGCTGGAACCGGGTGGCATGCAATGGATGACTGCCGGTCGCGGCCTGGTGCATTCCGAGTTGCCGGAGCAAGAAAATGGCCTCATGAGCGGCTTCCAGCTGTGGGTCAACCTGGCGGGCAAGGACAAGATGACCGATCCTGGCTATCAGGACATCCCCTCGGCCGGTATTCCCGAGACCTTCCCGCAACCGGGGGTGAAGGTGCGCGTGCTGGCCGGTACTGCCTTCGGTACCGATGGCGCCATCCGCCGCGAGACCACCGAGCCGCTGTACCTGGATCTGGACCTGGAAGCCGGCGTGAGCCTGGAACTGCCGATCCCGGCCACCCACAATGCTTTCCTCTACGTCTACCAGGGCAAGCTGGCCGTGGGCGGTGAGGGCGCCGAGACCCGTGCGGCCGAAGCCGGTCGCATGGCCGTGTTGACCAATCCGGTGGGTGCCGCCGGGGTGACGGTGCGGGCCGAGCAGGGGAGCCGCTTCCTGCTGATCGCCGGCAAGCCTCTGAACGAGCCCATCGCCCAATGGGGGCCGTTCGTGATGAATACCCGCGAGCAGGTCGAAGCCGCCATCGATGATTTCCGCGCCGGCCGTTTTTGAGCACATCTGCGCTGAAAAAGACTGCACTTCATCGCCAGTCATCTGAATGAAAAAACGGGCGTCCGGGACGCCCGCACCACAACAGGAGAGCACCATGAGCAACATCCTTCACAAGATCCAGGGCCTGACCCGCGACATCGGCTTCCCCGTGCGCCGTCTGCTACCCGCTGCTGCCGCCCGTACCGTCGGCCCCTTCGTCTTCTTCGATCACATGGGTCCGGTGGAATTCGACGCCGGCACCACCGAAGGCGATGTCCGTCCCCACCCGCATATCGGCCTGGCTACCGTCACCTACCTGTTCTCCGGTGCGATGATGCACCGCGACAGCCTGGGCGTGGTCCAGCGCATCACCCCGGGCGCGGTCAACTGGATGGCCTCGGGTCGCGGCATCGTGCACTCCGAGCGTATTCCCGACGACATCCGCGAGCAGAAGGTGCCGGTGCACGGTCTGCAGATGTGGGTGGCCCTGCCGGCCGACCAGGAAGAGGACGCACCGAGCTTCCATCACTACGCATCGGAAGACATGCCGCAGACCCAGGTGGGGGGTGCCAGCCTGCACGTGCTGGCCGGTTCGGCCTTCGGCGTGAGCTCGCCGGTAAAGACCGCCAGCCCGACCCTGTACGTGGCCGGCAGCACCACCGAGGGGGCCGAGCTGGAGATCAGCGCCGAGGTGCAGGAGCGCGCCATCTATGTGGTCCGTGGCGATGTGACGCTGGATGGCGAAAGCATGCCGGCCGGTACCCTGGCCATTCTGCAACCGGGTGCCACGGTCGCCCTCAAGGCGGTCGGCGAGGCGGTCTTCATGATCCTGGGCGGTGCGCCGCTGGATGGCCCGCGCTTCGTCTGGTGGAATTTTGTCGCTACCTCGCGGGACAAGATCGAAGCCGCCAAGCTGGCCTGGAATGGCCGCGACAAGCAGGTGTTCCCGGATATCCCGGGTGAAACCGAGTGGATTCCGCTGCCAGCCCATTGAGCCGCATCGCGGATTCCGGATCCACGGCGCTGAAAAGAAAACCGCCAGTCGTGTGCATTGCATGCATCACGACTGGCGGTTTTTTTACCGGCGGCGGCCGGTGGCGCAGAGCTCAGAGCTCAGAGCTCAGAGCAGTCCGATGATGCGGCCCATCTCGGTGATGTAGGGGCTGTCCTTGAGGACCTGGTTTTCCAGGCTGTCGGCGGCGCGACGCAGGGATTGCCAGGTGTCGCCGACCTGGCCGGCATGGGGTTGCGGGGCGCTCAGATGTTGCCGCAGGCGGGCGATGTCTTCGCGCAGCTGGTCGGCTTCGGTGCTGCCGGCGGGCAGTTTCTGCAGCTCCGCCTCGAACTGGCCGACCATGTCCAGCAGGCGCTGGTGATCGAAACCCGGGGTTTGCATTTGCTCGCTCATGGATTCTCCTTCGGTGATTGACCGGCTCCATCATAGGCGCATTGCAGCGCGGCCGGCGAAAAAAGCCGCCGGGGTTTGCCCGACGTCAAGTTGTCTTGTTTGGTTGTCGGTGGCGGAGGGAAGTTCCGGTTCCGGCGAGGCCACGGCGTCATGCTTTGCTACACTGGCGGCTGTTTTTGCGCGCGGCGCGTCCGGCGCCGCCATTGCCTATCCTGATTCATGACTTCACAAGACGATTTCCCGCCGCAGCTCACCTGGCAGTCCGGCGCTCTCCAACATCAGCTGCGCTGGCACTCCGAGGCCGGTAATCCGCCGCCCCGGCGGGTCCAGGAGGCGGACGACCAGATCGCTGCCGATACCGCCTACAAGCTGGCCTGCGAAGGGACCGGCCTGCTTTGGCGCGGCGACTTCCAGAATGCACGGCAACTGCTGCAGGCGTTGGGCCGGCGCGTGGACAAGGCACGCGAGCGCGCACTGGCCAAGAGCCGCAGCAAGCCAGCCAGCGACGAGGGCCCGGCCCAGGCCTTCCACCAGCATCGGCAGATGCAGGCGCAACGCGCGCGTATCCTCGGCATGCTGCTCATTCCCGTGGAGCCCGGCTTCGTGGTGCCGCTGCGGCGTGCACCGGAGGTGCAGGCGGCCTGCAGCGAGGCCTACGATGCGGCGCTGGCCAGCGAGTCCTTCGCCGTCTCGCTGCGCGAACTGCAGGGTCTGATCGGTGCCCATGAATGGCGCAAGAAGGGTGTCGAGATTGGCGCACTGGGTGGGCGCATCCATCCCTATTACGGCGTATTTTCGCCGGTGCGGGGTGAGTATGTGGACCTGGTGGCGCAGGCGCCACTGCCATCCACCGAACTGGCCTTCGACATTGGCGTGGGTAGCGGTGTGCTCTCGGCGGTGCTGGCAAAGCGGGGCGTGCGCAGGATCGTCGCTACCGACATGGATCCGCGCGCCCTGGCCTGTGCCGATGAGAACCTGCGTGGCCTGGGCCTGCGCCAGCAGGTGGAGCTACAGCAGACCGACCTGTTCCCGGCCGGACGGGCACCACTGGTGATGTGCAATCCACCGTGGCTGCCGGCGCGACCCAGCTCGGCCATCGAACATGCCGTCTATGACCCCGACAGCCGCATGCTGCTGGGTTTCCTCAATGGACTGGCGGCGCACCTGACTGCCCAGGGCGAGGGCTGGCTGATCCTCTCCGATTTCGCCGAGCATCTCGGCCTGCGCGCACCGGGCATGCTGGCGGAAGCCATAGCGCAGGCGGGCCTGGAGGTGATCGCACGGCACGACATCAAGCCGCGCCACGGCAAGGCCGTCGACCGTGACGACCCGCTGTTCGCCGCCCGCAGCAAGGAAACCACCACCCTGTGGCGCCTGCGCGCCCGGGCCTAGTCCATCCTGGTCCATTGCAATGGCCACCCTGGGAGAGCCCTGATCATGACAATTCCACGCATCCTGGCCTGCCTCTTGTGCGCAGCGGCCCTGCCTGCCCTGGCGCAGGTCACCACGCGCGACCTGGGTGGTCACTATGGCCCACACCAGCAGGCGGTGCCGATCCCGGTGCCGGTTCCCGTTCCCGTGCCGGATACCTTGAACGGCAATGGCGCGCTGGCCGAGCCCATCACCACCTCCGGCAACAGCTGCACCTGCCAGGTGGCGCCTACCAGCGGTGGCGCCTGCATGATCTTCCTGCGCACCAATGCAGCCGACTGGATCGCCAGTCATGCCGCCCAGACACCGCTGCGTTCCTCCGCCAGCGGCCGTTACTACGATGCGCCGTTCGCGCTGGCCGCCAGTGCCTGCGCCGGGCGCAAGGTGGCGCCGGCGGGCGTGAAGGTGCACTGGCTGGACCGCCGCAACGCCATCATCGAATGGAAATAGCCAGGCCCTAGGCGGGCGCTTGCCAGGCGGGGAACTGCAGCAGGACCGCAAAATGGCCGTCCGGCAGATAGGCGAACTGCATCTCGCCGCCGTGCGCGCGCATCACTTCCTCGACGATGGACAAGCCCAGGCTGGCGCCCATGCGATCCCCCGCACGCGGCGCGAAGGGCTTGCGCAGGCGCTCCCAATCGCCGGCCGGGATGCCCGGTCCGTCGTCGATGAAGCGCAACTGATGGTGTTGACCATCGCTATCCATCCGCACATGCAGCAGGCCCGGCGCGCCGTATTGCAGGGCATTGTCTAGGATGTTCTTGACGGCCTCGCCCAACGCGATGGCGTCACCCAGGATCAGGCAGGGCAGGGGCGGCACATCCAGCGCCAGGTCGTGCGGTGTGCGCGCCCGGTTGGAGAGCACCTCGGTCATCTGTGAGCGCACCAGCGCGGCCAGGTCGATGGGCTCCTGCAGGCGGCTGTCGTTGCGATGCTGCACCATGGCATGATTGATCAGCTGGTTCACCAGCGCGCCCAGGCTGCGCGTGCGTTCACGCAGCAGGCCCAGGTGGCGCTGGCGTTTTTCTTCGTTGCTCTCGCTGGCCAGCAGTTCCATCTGCGCCACCAGTGCCGTCACGGGCGTGCGCAACTGGTGCGCGGCGTCGCCGATCACGCGGCGCATGGTGGCGCGGTGTACCGCCAGCCGCTGCATGAAGGCATTGATGGCCGAAACCAGCGCATGGGTTTCGGCCGGCACCGTCAGGGCCAGGGGCGAGAGGTCATTCAGGTCGCGTTCGCGGATGGCCGCCTCGATGCGCTTCAACGGCGCCAGTGCCTGGTACAGCGTGAACATGGCGGCCACCAGCGTCAGTACACTCATCACCACGATCACCACCAGCGCCTTGCTGCCCAGGCTGTGGGCGAAGGACATGCGGGCATTATTGGTCTGCGCCAGCACGATGACGGCCCAGGGATGCGGGCTGTCGACCGGCATGCGGCGGCCGATGATCGCCATGCGCACCGGCGTGCCCAGGTATTGGCCATCGCGCAGTAGTGGACCCTGTTCCAGTTCGTTCCAGGGAATCTCGGGGCGGAATTCGGCATCGCCGGCAATCACCCGGCCACGCGGATCGAAGACGGCATAAATGGCGTGGTCGCCGGTACCCAGCATCGACAGCGCAGCGAGCGGCACATCGACATTGACCTCGCCATGGTCGTACCAGGTGTTTTCGGCGATCTGCAGGGCGCTGCCGGTGAGGATGCGGTCATAGGCTTCCTTCGCGGCCAGCTGGGTGGAAATCCAGATCGCGATCAACAGCACCGCGGCGCTGGCCAGCAGCACCGCGCCCACGCGCACCACCAGCCGGGTATAGAGCGAGCGCCCGGCCACCACGTCCTGAGTGCGGCCCTGCATCAGGGCAGGGCCTCGGCCGGGGCCTGCAGCACCAGCTGGTAGCCCAGGCCGCGCAGGGTACGGATCTCGAAGGCGGCGCCGGCCAGCTTCTTGCGCAGACGCGCCACGTATTGCTCCACCGTGTTGGCGTTGGGAGTGTCATCGACGGTGAAGAGCCGATCCATCAATTCATCCTTGTTGAAGATGCGACCCGGACGGGCGGCGATGATTTCCAGCAGGGTCACCTCGCGCCGCGTCAGGTCGATGGGCTGGCCGTCCAGCGTGGCGCTGCGGCTCTTGCGGTCGATGCACAGGTTGGCGCAGTGCAGCAGGTTGGTGGATTCGCCGCCGCTACGGCGCAGCAGGACGCGGATGCGGGCCTCCAGTTCGCGGAAATCGAAGGGCTTGACCAGGTAGTCATCCGCGCCCAGGTCCAGGGCGCGCACCCGTTCCTCGATCTCGCCGCAGGCGGTCAGCATCAGCACCGGGGTGTGCTGGCCACGCGTGCGCAATTGTTCCAGCAGGGCGAAGCCGTCCAGTTGCGGCAGCATCACGTCCAGGATCAGGAGGTCGAAGGCCTCGCCCAGGCGGCGGCTGGCGGCCAGGCCCTGGCTCTCCCATTCCACGGTATGGCCGATGCGGGTGAGGTGGGAGACGATGGCCTCGGCCACGTCGGCGGTGTCTTCGACCAGCAGGATGCGCATGGGGATCTCCAGTGTGATGGCGTTGCCGCAGCTGTGGGCGCTGCTTGGGCGTGTTGCAGGGCGCCATTGTATGCCCGAACGCATAGGGAAAAACAGCCGTCAGCTTTTAGTCAGATTCGTTACAGCTTCGCGGCCTAGCATCCGTTCCAACATAAATTCTATAAATCATTTGGAGACTTGCATGAGCGACAATGCCCATGGCGCATCTGCCATCGATCCATCGCGTCCGCTGCTGGAGATCGACCGCGTCACCCTGCAATACAAGACCACCGATTCGCTGGTGACGGCCACCCAGAGCGTGAGCTTCAACGTCCATCCGGGCGATCGCTACATCCTGCTGGGTCCCTCCGGTTGCGGCAAGTCCACCCTGTTGAAGGCTATCGGCGGCTACCTGCAACCGACCTCCGGCGCGATCCGCCTCAAGGGGCGCGAGGTGCATGAGCCGGGGCCGGACCGCATGATGGTGTTCCAGGAATTCGACCAGCTGCTCCCCTGGAAGACGGTGCGCCAGAACGTCGAATTCGCGTTGCACGCCAGTGATCGCCTGCAGGGCCGCGCCGCCGCCGAGCGCGCCGAGTACTACATCAGCAAGGTGGGCCTGGCCAAGTTCATCGACAGCTATCCGCACATGCTCTCCGGGGGCATGAAGCAACGCGTCTCGATCGCCCGTGGCATGGCCATGGAGCCGGACGTGCTGCTGATGGACGAACCCTTCGCCGCACTGGACGCGCTGACCCGCCGCAAGATGCAGGACGAGCTGCTGCGCCTGTGGGACGACACCCAGTTCACGGTGCTCTTCGTGACCCACTCCATCGAGGAAGCCATCCGCGTCGGTACCCGCATCCTCCTGCTGACCCCGCACCCGGGCCAGGTCCGCGCCGAACTCAACAGCATCGACCCCAGCCAGCTCGGAACCGCCGCCCAGGCCGAGCTGGAAACCCGCATCAACGACATGCTGTTCGCGCATCACTGAGCCGCGCCAGGAGACAACAATCATGCAAACCAATCTGCCCTACGTCCGCCCCGAGATCGTGGTGGAACCCAACCCCAATGCCACCGCCGAGGTGCAGCGCCCGCTGTCGGCCTTCGAATCGCTGTATCGCATGGGCTGGCTGCGCAAGACCGTGATCCTGCTGGTACTGGCGGTGATCTGGGAAGTCTATGGCCGCTGGCTGGACAATGCGCTGCTGTTCCCCAGCTTCAGCGAGACGGTGCAGGCCTTCCTCGCCGGCATCGGCAGCGGCGTGCTGCTGGAGCGTGCCGCGGTATCCATGCAGACCCTGCTGGTGGGCTACGGCCTGGGCATCCTGCTGGCCGGTCTGTTGACCACGGTGGCCATCAGCTCGCGCATCGGCAACGACCTGCTGGAAACCCTGACCTCCATGTTCAACCCGCTGCCGGCCATCGCGCTCTTGCCGCTGGCGCTGATCTGGTTCGGCCTGGGCACCGGCAGCATCATCTTCGTGCTGGTGCACTCGGTGCTGTGGGCGGTGGCCCTCAATACCCACGGCGGCTTCCGCGCGGTGTCCAACACCCTGCGCATGGTGGGCCAGAACTATGGCCTGCGCCGCTTCTCGCTGGTGAAGTCCATCCTGATCCCGGCTGCCTTCCCCAGCATCCTCACGGGCCTGAAAGTGGGCTGGGCCTTTGCCTGGCGCACGCTGATCGCAGCCGAGCTGGTGTTCGGGGTTTCTTCCGGCGCCGGCGGCCTGGGCTGGTACATCTTCGAAAACCGCAACCAGCTGGAAACCGCCAACGTCTTCTCGGGCCTGTTCTTCGTGATCATCATCGGCCTGGTGGTCGAGAACCTGATCTTCGCCCAGATCGAGAAGCGCACCATCCGCCGCTGGGGCATGCAGCACTGAGACCGAGCGCAACACGACTGACCACGACAAGACCGATAAACTGAGAACCCACAGGAGACAACACATGAAACGTCGTACCTTTAGCAGCATGATGATCGCCGCCACCCTGGCGCTGTCCACCGCCGCCGGTGCCGCCCGCGCCGAAGCGCCGGAAGTGCGCATTTCCCACGGCTACGGCCTGCTGTACCTGCCGTTGATGGTGATCCGCGACCAGGGCCTGCTGGAAAAGCATGCCAAGGCCATGGGCCTGGGCGATGTGAAGACCAAGTGGGTGCTGCTGGACGGCGGCAATGTCATCAACGACGCCATGCTGGCCGGTAACCTGGACATCGCCGGCACCGGCGCCCCCGGCTTCGTGACCCTGTGGTCCAAGGCCCACGGCATCCCGCGTTCGGAAGTGGTGGGCCTGGGCGCACTGTCGACCTCGCCGCTCTGGTTGAACACCAACAACCCCAACGTCAAGTCGCTCAAGGACTTCACGCCCAAGGACAAGATCGCCATCCCTGGCATCAAGACCTCGCTGTCGGCGGTGCTGTTGCAGATGGCCGCGGCCAAGACCTTCGGTGCCGAGAACTACGCCAAGCTGGACCCGCTGACGGTGAGCCTGTCACACCCGGAGGCGATGGCCTCGCTGGTTTCCGGCAAGACCGAGATCACCGCTCACTTCACCTCGCCGCCGTTCTCCTACCAGGAAGCCAAGGCGCCCGGTATCACCCGCGTGCTGAACTCCACCGACGTGTTGGGCCACATCACCATCGACGTGGTCTTCGCCCTGAAGTCCTTCACCGACAAGAACCCCAAGCTGACACAAGCCTTCATGGCGGCGCAGGAAGAAGCGAACGCCTATATCGTCAAGAATCGCAAGGGCGCGGCTGAAACCTTCCTGCGCGTCTCCAAGCTCAAGCTGCCGCAGGAAGAAGTGGAACAGATGCTGGCCGACCCCGGTACCGAGTTCTCGACCACGCCGGTGGACATCATGCAATACGTGCTCTTCATGAGCAAAGCCGGCACCATCAAGACCAAGCCGGCAGTATGGAACGAGATGTTCGTGCCCGCCTTCAAGGACCGCAAGGGGAGTTGAGGGGAGTGCAGGGAAGTTGCGTGGCGCTGTCTTGCCATGACATGACACAGCCGGGGGCGGTAGACGCTGCCCCCGGCTGTGTCATTTTTCTTGCGCGTTGATCCCGTCGCAACGCTGTGCCACCAGCTCCGCCAGTGCATCTCCCAGCGATTCCGGCCGTCCTTCGAACAGGCGTTGCAAGGCCTGCGGATCGGCCAGATGCGCATACAGCGCCTGGCGCGCCGGGTAATCGGTCGCCATGCGCACCGCCGCCAGGATGTAGTCGTCCAGAGTGGCGGCAATGGTCCAGTCGGGCAGGCCGACCCGGCGGAACAGGCCCTCGTCGATGTGCTCGAAGACTTCCGGCCCGGTCTTGCAGACCCCCGGCAGGCCGACCGTGAAGGCGTCGATGATGCCGTTGGTATTGCCGAAGGGCAGGGGCGACAGGAACATGTCGCACTGGTTGAAGATGGACAGGTATTGCTGGTAAGGCTGGTGCGGGTAGACCTGGGCATCCGGCACGTAGCGCAGCACCAGACGCTGCAGTTGCGGATACAGCAGCCCCTGCGCCTGACCGACCAGGAAGTGCAGATGCACCTGTTTGCCAGCACCGCCACCGGGCGGCCGGGCCGCCAGTTCCACGATCTTCTGGCAGGCCATCAGGAAGCGCGGATTGAGCTTCATCGTG
Organism: Herbaspirillum sp. C7C2; assembly: GCF_022627865.1. Taxonomy (NCBI): domain Bacteria; kingdom Pseudomonadati; phylum Pseudomonadota; class Betaproteobacteria; order Burkholderiales; family Oxalobacteraceae; genus Herbaspirillum; species Herbaspirillum sp. C7C2. Next base: position 35,992 of record NZ_JABXGI010000002.1, on the reverse strand, counting down.
GTGGCGGCGATGGCGATGTTGACGTGGGGCAGGTCGCGTCGCTCCAGCCGCGGTACCGCAAAGGGAATGGCCGAGGGCCGATAGGGCTGGCCGTCGGCCGGCAGGCGCAGCAGCTTTTCGCTGAAGCAGGCCGGGTCGCCGACGAAGTCGTCTTCCACGCTGATGTAGTCGATGCGCGGCGAATGCGTGGTGGCCGGGTGGCCCAGCGCCGCCACCTGCAGCGGCGCCACGCGCAGGTTGGCGGCAAACATGGTGATCGGGAACATGCCCACGCTGGGCATGTAGAACACCTGTGGCTGGCGGGCGCGGGCCTGCGCGGCGATCTGGCGCATGCAGCCCATCAGGTCCGAGGGTTGCTCCAGGATGACGAATTCATCGAAGACTGCCCGCCCCAGCTCGTCGGTATTGGCCTCGTAGCCCATGGCCACGACGTTGAAGTGGCGTCGTGCCGCCTCCAGCGTCTTGGAGTGGGTGCGATAGATGGAGTGGCCACCGGAAAACCATTCCAGCAGCACCAGCATGACCGGCTTGCCATCGACCCGGCCAGCGCCATCGTGGTCCAGGTCGGCCAGACCCTCGGCGCGCAGCTTCTTGACGATCAACTGGTTGATGGCGCCCTTGATGCGATGGCGCTGCGGCAGGTCGGCATAGCTGCAGTGCATGTAGACGTCATGCAGCACCGCCACCGGCAGCCCGTCCAGCGAGTCCAGCTGCTGCAGCCGGTCCGGCAGCCAGCCCAGCAAGGCCTCGCGCTTGGAGTGCGCTGCCGGCGTGCCGAGAAAGCGCGGCGACATCAAGGCCAGGAACAGGGCGGCCGCCAGCAGCTTGTTCTGCGCCCACAGCATTTCCACGTCCAGCGGCAGCTCCGATTCGGGCGAGTAGAGGATGCAGAATTTCACCAGGTCCAGCGGCTTGATTTCGAACACCTCGGCCTGCGGACCGCCCAGCTTGAGCGAGGCCAGGATGTGGTCGGCATTGATGAAATGGCTGGCGCCGAACAGCGCCGCCAACCAGCGCTGGAAATTGATCAACTGGCCGAAGCCGTCCGGGCTGATGTGAAAGGCGGGGTCCGAAAACAGTGCCGAGATGGCGCTGGTGACGCGGGTCAGCATGTGCTGCTCCAGCTCGGTGGCGGTGACGGCGGCCGATACCTGCAGCGAAAACTTGTCGGCCAGTTGCCCATACTGGCGGTCGATCAGCAGCAGCAGGCGCACCAGTTCGCGGGCGGCTGGCTCATGCTGCCGCGAGTAGCACAGGTACTCGAATTTTTCCAGGGAGAAAATCTCGTCGGGGCTGGCCGTCATGGCGGGATCTCTTGATCAAATGGAGGCAGCCGGCATTGTGCCGTCTATGGCAGACGACTGCCAGCGCTTTCACGTCGTGCCGCGCCAGACAGTGTGGGGAAGATCCACTGCACCGCCTCCGGCGCCCCGAACAGCCGCGCCGCACCATGGGCGGCGCCGGGGATCTGCCGTTGCGGATGATCGACCGGAATCTGCCAGCGCTGCGACAGGTCGTGTTCGCTGCCCACGTAGGCCAGTTGTCGCGCCACCCGGGTCTGGCCTTGCATCGCCGCGCCGCAGGCATGGTCGAGGTAGCGATGCTGCGGATCAGTGTCGCGAGCACCCACCATGTAGCGCACGTCCCGGGCGGCATAGCGGGCAAACAGCTGGCGTCCGTCCAGCTGCGGTGGCGGCAGGTAGGCGGGCGCATGCTGCAGCCCGTAGCGGTAGTCGTCGTAGCGCGGACAGGCCTGCATCTGCCTAGTCGGGATGGCAAAGCCGTCGCCGAGCGGGCGCTCCGGGCTCAGGTAGAGGTAGGAGGAGGGGCTGGAGATGACATAGCGCACATGGATGCCCGCCTGTTGCAGCTCTTCCGTGACCGCATTCAACACCGCGTAGCGCTGCAGCAGCTGCGCTCCGGCCGAATGGCCGATCAGCACGATCTCGCGCAGGTCCGGAAAGCGCCGCGGGTCACCCAGCCATCGCAGCAGGTCGTCCAGCACCTGGAAACTGGTGATCCCCGTCACGCCCCGCGCCGACGGTTCGCCCTGCATCCAGGCGCCGCCGCCCCATACCGGCATGCCCGGCAGCACGCCACGGTCCTTGTGGGCCATGAAGTTGGGGGCCAGCAGCAAGTTGTCGGACGCTGCCAGACCAGCCATCGTCAGCAGGTGCTGACCGATGGCGAAGTAATCGTCGGCGTTGCGCTTGACGCCGTGCAGGATCACCACGGCCTGCCGCACGTGACTTGGCAACCGGCCCAGATCGGCATTGGCATACAGGCCGAAGGTGTAGGGCGGGCGAGCGGGGCCTTCCAGCAGCAAAGGCTGGCGCATCGCGTCGCCGCTGGCAGTGGATGCAGCGGAGGCAGAGGCACAGTGGCCCAGGAGGGAGGTCAGCAGCAACGCCAGGGCGAAGGCGAGGGACATCAGGGAAGAGGGTGGTCGGGCCATGGTCTCAAAGGGGGCGAGCCTGTGCGTGCGTCGGCCTGCCACTATAGCCGGCAAATGCCCGGCCCGCTCAGTGCGACGTACGGGCCTGCAGCATGGCCGAGGGCGACTGGCCGAACAGTTTCTTGTAGTCGCACGAGAACTGGCTGAAATTGCTGAAACCCCAGGCCGCCGCAATGTCGCCGATGGGCTGTCGGCCATCGCCCTGGGCCAGCGCGCGGCGCACGCCGTTCAGGCGCAGCAGGCGCAGGTAGCTCATCGGGCTCACGCCCAGCACATCCTCGAAACAGTATTGCAGCGTACGCCGGCTCACATGCAATGCCTCGCACAGCATGGGCACGGTGACCGGGCTTTCCTGATGGGCCAGGGCCAGATCGCGGGCATCGTTGACGATGCGACGGCGGCGCAGCAGGCTGGCGCCGGCCTCGGCTTCGATATCCCCTTCGTCCAGCAGTGCCAGCAGCGAGACCAGTACCGCTTCCTGGCGCAGTTGCAGGGCGGCATGGGCTGCCTGGCCGCTGGCCTGGCCGGCCAGCGCGAGCAGGGCGCCGATCTGGTGGCGGCAATCGTCCAGGCCGCCGGCGTCCACCTTCAGCATTTCGGCCTGACCCAGCCGGCGCCAGTCGGGCTGGCAGCCGAGCCGGGCGGCGCTGGCCTGCATGGCGTCGCGCTGGACCACGACACCGAAGATGTCATGTTGATCCGGCGTGACCAGTTCGAATTCGCAGGCGCCGGGTCGGGTCATCACCACGTCCTGTGGCACCAGGCGGCCATTGATGCGCATGCCCATGGTGCGCACCTCGATGCCGAACCAGTAGGCATCCGGCCACACCTGGCAGGACTGGCGCACGGCACGGCTGCCGGCCTCGCGGAAGATCTGCAGCCCCTCGCTCTGCCACTCCTGCAGCACACCCTCGAAGCTGCCGCAGGCAAGCTGGTCGTAGCGCTGCTCCCAGTCGGTGAGGTTATGGGCATGTTCGTCCACGTCACGCGCAACGGCGGTGCGCAATGCCCGCCGGCTGTGCGTTGCCACTGTGTCAGGCTGGGACAGTGCAAGAGAGGACATGGGACGACTCCATAGATGAGTGGCATCGATAGCCGCCCGCAGGCGACGCAGTTTTGCCGAATTTCGATAACGCCGCCGATTTCGCCGTTGCTATATTGCGTCGCTAGGGCAGCGTCTTGACCAAAATCAAGCAAGCCGCATGCCCGCAAAGATGGCTCTTTTGCCACCCTGACGGCCGCCACAGTGCGGCCCACCTCTCGCGCCAACAGGAGAATTCGATGAATGCAAGCTCTTCAGGGCAGGGGCATACGCTCAAGCCCGTCCTGTCCACCCTGCAGCTCTGGGCCATTGCGGTCGGGCTGGTGATCTCCGGTGAGTATTTCGGCTGGAGCTACGGCTGGGCCAGCGCCGGCACGCTGGGCTTTACGGTGACGGCGCTGTTCATCGCGGCCATGTACGCCACCTTCATCTTCAGCTTTACCGAACTGACCACCTCCATCCCCCATGCGGGCGGCCCGTTCGCCTACAGCAAGCGCGCCTTCGGGCCGGTGGGCGGTTACCTGGCCGGGGCGGCCACGCTGATCGAGTTCGTCTTCGCGCCGCCGGCCATTGCGCTGGCCATCGGGGCCTATCTGAACGTGCAGTTTCCTGCGCTCGACCCCAAGCTGGCCGCGCTGGGCGCCTATCTGGTCTTCATGACGCTCAATATCGTGGGCGTGCAGATCGCCGCCACCTTCGAGCTGTGCGTGACGCTGCTGGCGATCTTCGAACTGCTGGTCTTCATGGGCGTGGTGGCGCCGGGCTTCTCGATGGCCAACTTCACCAAGGGCGGCTGGTCGGGCAGCGATGGCTTCAGCCTGGCGGCGGTGCCGGGCATGTTTGCGGCGATCCCGTTCGCGATCTGGTTCTTCCTGGCCATCGAGGGCGTGGCCATGGCCGCCGAGGAAGCCAAGGACCCGCGTCGCTCCATCCCCATCGCCTACATCACCGGCATCCTGACGCTGGTGGTGCTGGCCATCGGCGTGATGCTCTTCGCCGGTGGCGTGGGTGACTGGACCAAGCTGGCCAACATCAACGACCCGTTGCCGCAGGCCATGAAGCTGATCGTGGGCGAGAACAGCAACTGGCTGCACATGCTGGTGTGGCTGGGCCTGTTCGGTCTGGTGGCGTCCTTCCACGGCATCATCCTGGGTTATTCGCGGCAGATCTTCGCCCTGGCCCGGGAGGGTTACCTGCCGGCCTATTTCGCCCGTGTCCATCCCCGTTTCAAGACCCCGCACCGGGCCATCCTGGCCGGCGGCGTGGTGGGCATTGCCGCCATCTACAGCGATGAACTCATCAAGATCGGCGGCCAGACCCTCACCGCCAACATCGTCACCATGTCGGTGTTCGGCGCGATCCTGATGTACATCCTGTCGATGCTCTCGCTGTTCCGCCTGCGCCGCGACGAGGCCGGCCTGGAGCGCCCGTTCCGGGCACCCCTGTACCCGTACTTCCCGGCCTTCGCGCTGTTCGGCGCGCTGGTGTGCATGGCCACCATGATCTATTACAACCCGCTGATCTTCGGCATCTTCGTCGGCCTGCTGGCCCTGGGCTATGCCTGGTTCCTGGCAACGGCGCGACACCGGGCGGAGGGTGCGGCGGCGATGGCGAAATCCTGAGCGGCATGATTTTCCAAACGATATAAAACTTTTATTTCCCCAAGGCCATCATGAACAACAAGCACACATCGACGACCGACTCCCACCCGCCCGCGCTGCAGCGCCGTGGCTTCCTGGGCGGCCTGCTGGCCGCTGCTGCCGGCGGCACGCTGGCGACCCTGGCCAGCCCGGCCCATGCAGCCAGCCGCACCGAGGTGGCGCTGGACCGCGCCAAGTGGGCCATGCGCAATCACGACATGGTGGCGCAGATGATCGCCGAACACGGCAAGCTGGCGCCGGGCTACCAGCCCAACAAGCGCCCCTACGCGGTCTTCGACTGGGACAACACCAGCATCATGAACGACTGCGAGGAAGCGCTGCTGATGTACCAGATCAATACGCTGTCCTTCAAGCTGAGCCCGGCCGAGTTCGCCGCCATCACGCGCCAGAACGTGCCACCGGGTCCGTTCAGCAAGGACTTCAAGAATGCCGCCGGCCAGATCGTCGACCTCGACTCCATCTGCGCCGACCTGGACGCCGACTATGCCTTCCTGCATGCCAACTACAAGGGCATGGCCGGCAGCAAGTCGCTGGAGGAAGTGACGGCTACCACCGAGTTCCAGGACTTCCGCGCCAAGCTGTATTACCTCTACGAGGCGGTCAACGACACCCATGGCGTGAACGTCGGCTATCCGTGGGTGATCTATTTCTTCGCCAACATGAGCGTGGCCGAGGTGAGCGCCCTGGCCGAGGCCTCCAATGATGCCGCACTGGGCGCTGCGCTGACCAAGGTCAAGTACACCAGCCCGGCCGACCGTCCGGGCAAGGCGGGCGTGGTGAGCGTGTCGCACTTCCACGGCATCCGCCTGTGCACCGAAATCGCCACCCTGATGGACAGCCTGCGTCGCAACGGCATCGACGTCTATGTCTGTACCGCCTCGCTGGAAGATGTGGTGGCGGTGTTCGCGACCCATCCCAAGTACGGTTACCACGTCACCCGTGACAACGTCATCGGCCTGCGTCTGGAGCGCAACGGCCAGGCCTTCCGCAATGCCTACCTCAAGGACTGGCCGCTGACCTGGGGGCCGGGCAAGACGGTCGCCATCAAGCAGGTGCTGGTGGCGCAGAAGGGCTACGGCCCGCTGTTCGTGGCAGGCGACAGCGATGGCGATTACGATATGCTGCGGGACTTCCCGGAGACCCGTTTCGGGCTCATCGTCAACCGCATGAAGAACGGCAAGATCGGCGAGCTGTCCAAGCTGGCGGCCGACCAGATCAGCACCGACAAACCGCGCTTCCTGTTGCAGGGCCGGCAGGAATCGACCGGCAACTGGGTGCCGGCCGAAACCAGCATCAAATACGGCAAGACCGCACCGCAACTGCTCACCAGCTGAGCGGCAGGGTGCCAGACCGGGCCGGTGCCGCCACCCACGGCAGCACCGGCTCCGGCGAACAAGGAGGAGCAGCATCATGGCCGAACACCGTTTCCGGCACAGCGCAGGTAGCGCCAGCTACGTGTTTCGCGATCTCAAGGACCTGATGGCCAAGGCCAGCCCGGCGCGCTCGGGCGACCTGCTGGCCGGGGTGGCGGCGGGCAGCGCCGAAGAGCGGGCGATTGCGCAGATGGCGCTGGCCGATCTGCCCCTGAAGCTCTTCCTGGAAGAGCCGCTCATCCCCTATGAAGAGGACGAGATCACCCGTCTCATCCTCGACAGTCACGACCGCGCCGCCTTCGCGCCCATCGCCCATCTCACCGTGGGCGACCTGCGCAACTGGCTGCTGGCCGACGACACAGACAGCACCGTGCTGGCAGCGGTGGCGCCCGGCATCACCCCGGAGATGGCCGCGGCCGTCAGCAAGATCATGCGCAACCAGGACCTGATCCTGGTGGCCAAGAAGTGCCGCGTGGTGACGGCCTTTCGCAATACCATCGGCCTGCCGGGCCGGCTCTCGACCCGCCTGCAGCCCAATCACCCGACAGACGACGCCAGCGGCATCGCTGCCAGCATGCTCGATGGCCTGATGTACGGTAACGGCGACGCCGTCATCGGCATCAACCCCGCCACCGATAACGTGCCGCAGGTGGTCAAGCTGGTTGGCATGATGGCCGACGTCATTGCGCGCTATGACATCCCCACCCAATCCTGCGTGCTGACCCACGTCACCAACACGATTGCCGCCATCGAGCGCGGTGCGCCGGTGGACCTGGTATTCCAGTCGATTGCCGGCACCGAGGCCGCCAATCGCAGCTTCGGCATCGACCTCTCCCTGCTGGGCGAGGCGCGTGAGGCCGCCCTGTCGCTCAAGCGCGGTACCGTGGGCGACAACGTCATGTATTTCGAGACCGGGCAGGGCAGTGCGCTCTCCGCCAATGCCCATCACGGCATCGACCAGCAGACCTGCGAGGCCCGTGCCTATGCGGTGGCGCGGGCGTTCAAGCCGCTGCTGGTGAATACCGTGGTCGGCTTCATCGGTCCCGAATATCTCTACGACGGCAAGCAGATCATCCGCGCCGGTCTGGAAGACCACTTCTGCGCCAAGCTGCTGGGCCTGCCCATGGGCTGCGACGTCTGCTACACCAACCACGCCGAGGCCGACCAGAACGACATGGACGTGCTACTGACCCTGCTGGGCGTGGCCGGCTGTACCTTCGTGATGGGCATCCCCGGCTCGGACGACATCATGCTGAACTACCAGACCACATCCTTCCACGATGCCCTGTATGCGCGCCGGGTGCTGGGTTCGCGCCCCGCGCCCGAGTTCGAGGCCTGGCTGCACCGGATGCAGATCTTCAACCAGGGCAGCGACGCCGCCGCCTTCCGCCTGCATGCCGACATGGCACCGGGTTTTCGCGATACCTTGCTGCGGCTGCAATGACCATGGACGACCAGCCCATTTCCCCTTCAGGTGCAGAAAACCTCAGCGCCGGTGCGGAATCGGTCACGGCCAATCCGTGGGAAGCGCTACGCCGTTTCACCGCTGCACGCATCGCCCTGGGGCGCAGCGGTGTCAGTCTGCCGACCGCGCCGCAACTGGCCTTCCAGCTGGCGCATGCGCAGGCGCGGGATGCCGTGCATCTGCCGCTGGATGTGGCAGCCTTGACGGCACAGTTGCAGCAGCAGGGCATCTGCGCTGCCGAAGACGTACTGCAGGTCCAGAGCGCAGCAACGGACCGCCTGGTCTATCTGCAGCGCCCTGACTTCGGACGCAAGCTCTCGGAGGCATCGTGCCAGCAGTTGCTGGCGCGTTTCGGCGGCCAGGCGCCACGTAGCTATGACGTCGGCTTCGTCATCGCCGATGGGCTCTCGGCCCGCGCCATCGTGCGCAATGCCGCGCCTTTTCTGGGCGAGGTGATGCAACGCATCGCACCGGAAGGCTGGACCATGGCGCCGCCGGTGATCGTGCAACAGGGCCGGGTGGCGGTGGCTGACGAGATCGGGGAATTGCTGGGCGTGAAGCTGGTGGTGATTCTGATCGGCGAGCGCCCGGGCCTGAGCTCACCCGACAGCATGGGTCTGTACCTGACCTGGATGCCGGCACGCGGATTGACCGATGCCAGCCGCAACTGCATTTCCAACGTACGTCCGGAAGGCTTGCCGTATCCGGAAGCGGCCTACAAGCTGCACTACCTGATGGCCCAGGCGCACCAGCGCAGCCTGTCGGGCGTGGCCTTGAAGGATGAGACGGCTGGTGAGGGCGCGGAGCTGGATGTGCGGCGCAATTTCCTGCTCGATGGCGCCTGAAATCGGGCCGGAACATGATCATGGGAGGATGCCCTGAGAACCGTTCGGACTGAGTAGCGGCCTTGCCGCGTATCGAAGACTCACCGGCATGCGCGCCTTCGATACGCCGCACTGACGTGCGGCTACTCAGTCCGAACGGTAGACGGTTGGTTTGTCGCTATTCAAGATGGCCGTTCGGACTGAGTAGCGGCTCTGCCGCGTATCGAAGACTCACCGGCATGCGCGCCTTCGATACGCCGCACTGATGTGCGGCTACTCAGTCCGAACGGTAGTTGGTTCACCAGCAGCTTTCCCGCATGCCCCTGCCATGCAGGCTCAGCCCGCAAAAAGCAAAAAGGCCGCGAACTTGCATTCGCGGCCTTTCCGTTTTCACTGCGGGAGGGTGCTCCAGCTACCCTCCGGCAGATGAAGGCGCCTTACAGCGATTCCAGCGCCTTGTTCAGCGTGGCGCTCGGACGCATCACGGCGAAGGTCTTTTCGCGGTCCGGCAGGTAGTAGCCGCCGATGTCCACTTCCTTGCCCTGCACCGCATTGAGCTCTTCCACGATCTTCTGCTCGTTGTCGGTCAGTGCCTTGGCCAGCGGTGCGAACTGCTTGGCCAGATCGGCGTCGTCCTTCTGCGCGGCCAGTTCCTGGGCCCAGTACAGGGCCAGGTAGAAGTGGCTGCCGCGGTTGTCCAGTTCACCGGTCTTGGGCGAAGGCGACTTGTTGTTGTCCAGCAGCTTGCCGGTGGCGGCGTCCAGAGTCTTGGCCAGCACCTTGGCGCGGTTGTTGCCGGTCTTGATGCCCACGTCTTCGATGGACACGGCCAGGGCCAGGAATTCACCCAGCGAATCCCAGCGCAGGTGGTTTTCACCGACCAGCTGTTGCACGTGCTTCGGCGCCGAGCCGCCAGCGCCGGTTTCGAACATGCCGCCGCCGGCCATCAGCGGAACGATCGACAGCATCTTGGCCGAGGTACCCAGTTCCATGATCGGGAACAGGTCGGTCAGGTAATCGCGCAGGATGTTGCCGGTCACCGAGATGGTGTCCAGGCCGCGGATGACGCGCTCCAGGGTGTAACGCATGGCGCGCACTTGCGACATGATCTGGATGTCGGCACCGGTCAGGTCGTGATCCTTCAGGTAGGTGTTGACCTTCTTGATCAGTTCGGCTTCGTGCGGACGGTACGGGTCCAGCCAGAACACGGCCGGCATGCCGGACAGGCGGGCGCGGGTCACGGCCAGCTTGACCCAGTCGCGGACCGCTGCGTCCTTGACCTGGCACATGCGCCAGATGTCGCCTTCTTCCACGTTCTGCTCCAGCAGGACCTGGCCATCCAGGGTCACGATGCGGGCCACACCGGCTTGCGCGATTTCGAAGGTCTTGTCGTGCGAACCGTATTCCTCGGCCTTCTGGGCCATCAGGCCGACGTTGGGCACGGTACCCATGGTGGTCGGGTCGAAGGCGCCGTTGGTCTTGCAGAAGTTGATGATTTCCTGATAGATGCGGGCGAAGGTCGATTCCGGCAGCAGGGCCTTGGTGTCTTCGGTCTTGCCGGCGGCGTTCCACATCTTGCCACCCGCGCGGATCATGGCCGGCATGGAGGCATCGACGATCACGTCGTTGGGGGCGTGCAGGTTGGTGATGCCCTTGGCGGAGTCCACCATGGCCAGGCGCGGACGCTTGGCTTCGTCGGCCTTCAGGTCGGCCAGCACTTCAGCCTTTTTGGCTTCGGGCAGGGTGTTGATCTTTTCATAGACACCCGACATGCCGTTGTTCGGGTTCACGCCGATCTCGGCGAACAGGGCGGCGTGCTTGGCGAAAGTGTCCTTGTAGTAGGTACGCACGGCGTGGCCGAAGACGATGGGGTGCGAGACCTTCATCATGGTGGCCTTGACGTGCACCGACAGCAGCAGGTCGGTATCGAAGGCATCCTGCATCTGTTCTTCGTAGTAGGCGCACAGGGCCTTCTTGCTCATGAACATGCTGTCGATGATTTCACCGGCCTGCAGCGAGACCTTGGACTTCAGGACGATGGTTTCACCGGACTTGGTGACCAGGTCCATCTTGACGTCGACGGCCTTGTCCAGGGTCAGGCTCTTTTCACCGGCGTAGAAGTCGCCGCCATGCATGTGCGCCACGTGGGTGCGCGAGGCCATGGACCACTTCGCCATCGAGTGCGGGTGCTTGCGGGCGTAGTTCTTGACGGCGTTGGGTGCGCGGCGATCGGAGTTGCCTTCGCGCAGGACCGGGTTCACGGCGCTGCCGGTGACCTTGGCGTAGCGCTTTTGCAGGGCCTTCTCTTCGTCGGTGGAGGGGTTTTCCGGATAGTCGGGCAGCTTGTAGCCGCGTGCCTGCAGTTCGCGGATGGCCGCTTGCAGTTGCAGGATGGAGGCGCTGATGTTGGGCAGCTTGATGATGTTGGCGTCCGGGCTCTGGGTCAGTGCGCCCAGTGCGGCCAGGTTGTCGGGGACTTTCTGCTCATCGGTGAGGTACTCCGGGAATTCAGCCAGGATACGCGCAGCCACCGAAATATCGCTTTCGACGACGTCGATGCCAGCCGGAGCGGTGAACTTCTTGACGATGGGCAAGAGCGAGTGGGTCGCCAGATAGGGTGCCTCGTCGGTCAGCGTATAGATGATGGTCGGGTTGCCAGTAGTCACGATGATGTCCTTGCGTTGGTGTGTTGATGTGCTTTGGTGCGATCCTCGCAGCGCCGGATGGACCGTCCTTGCTCTGTCGGCCTGGACTGGTGCCATCTCCTTGTCGGCTTGCTGCGCGGAAATTCGTCTCCCGGGGCGGCGTTCCCGGCGTACTGCTGCCAGAGGGCCGCGGCAAAAAACAGCGGTAGTTTACTCCTAAGCGGGCGGAAATGCTTCAACTCTTATATAAGACTTGAAGAAATTTTTGTATTTCCTTCGATTCAAGGGGCAGCGGTTTGTCGGGCAGTGATGATCGATTAACCTTTTTGGTTTAATCACCTATTGGGTTAGAATCCGCATGGAAAAGCGCACTGCACACTGCAAGCTTGCCGTGGTCCATGCCCTGGTCCAGGCCGGGCAGGTCCAGGCCACGGCCGCTGCCTTCCAGGGCGCCCGTGCCATCGGGATCGAGGACCTTGATGGCATCTGCGCCGTGGTGCTGCGGCTGACGCCTGACGACTTCCATAAAAGCATGACAACGCACATGGACCATCGTATCTGGCAGGACGTCTATCACGCCCGGCTCGCTGCGGGCGTATGGGCCTACGTCAAGTTGACGGTGGTCGATGAGGTGCTTGTCGTTTCCTTCAAGGAGCTATGAAATGAAATGTCCCTCCTGTGGTGGCGCTGAACTGGTGCGCGACACCCGCAACCTGACCTACGTCTACAAGGGTGAAAGCACGGTCATTGAAGCGGTGACGGGGAATTTCTGTCCGGCTTGTGGCGAGATACTGCTCAATCGCGAGCAGGGGGATCGCTACAGCGCCCTGATCGGGCAGTTCCAGCGCCGCATCAATGCAGCCTACGTCGATCCGGACTACATCGCCCGCGTGCGCCGCAAGCTCGACCTCGACCAGCGTCAGGCTGCTGAACTCTTCGGGGGCGGTGTCAATGCCTTTTCCCGCTACGAAAACGGCAAGACCAAGCCGCCGCTGGCACTCGTCAAACTGTTCCGGCTGCTGGACCGCCACCCGGACTTGCTGGAAGAGATTCGCACGGCCTGAGCGTTGCGCGCATAAAAAAGGGCCGCTTAGCTTCAGCGGCCCATCATTCCAATAGCTATTGCAAAAACGCTTGTCAGGCTGCAGCCACCTGCTGTGCCGTCTTGTTGCGGTAGAGGATCAGGGTGGCGATCAGGCCGCACACCGCGGCTGCGCTCATCCAGATGCCAGGCGCCGCCTTGTCGCCGGTGGCCTGGATCAGGCCGGTGGCGATGGCCGGGGTGAAGCCGCCGAACACTGCCGTGGCCAGGCTGTAGGCCAGCGAGAAACCTGCGGTACGCACGTCGGCCGGCATCACTTCGGTCAGTGCCACCACCATCGCGCCGTTGTAGCTGGCGTAGAGGAAGGACAGCCACAGTTCCACGATCAGCATCTTGCCGAAGGTGGCGTCATGCACCAGCCAGTTCACGGCCGGGTAGGCGGTCAGGATGGTCAGTACCGTGAAGGCCACCAGGATGGGGCGACGGCCGATGCGGTCCGACAGCGCGCCCATGATGGGCAGCCAGATGAAGTTGGACACGCCCACGCACAAAGTGACGATCAGGCTGGCTTCGGTGGACAGTTTCAGGACGTTCTTGCCGAAGGTCGGGGTGTAGACCGTGATCAGGTAGAACGACACGGTCGTCATCGACACCAGCATCATGCCGGCGATGACCAGCTTCCAGTTCTCGATCATGGAGCGGAAGATCTGGCCGGTGCTCGGACGATGCTTGCGGCGCATGAATTCTTCGGTTTCCTGCAGCGAGCGGCGGATCACGAACAGCACCGGCACGATCAGGCAGCCGATGAAGAAGGGAATACGCCAGCCCCAGTCACCGACCTGGGCCGGGGTGAGGGTGGTCGAGAGTGCGTAGCCGATGGCGGCCGCCACGATGATGGCCACCTGCTGGCTGCCGGACTGCCAGCTCACGTAAAAGCCCTTGCGGCCGGGCGTGGCCATTTCAGCCAGGTAGACCGACACACCGCCCAGTTCCACGCCGGCCGAGAAGCCTTGCAGCAGGCGGCCGATCAGCACCAGCACGGGCGCCAGCGCGCCGATGGTGGCGTAGGAGGGGACAAAGGCGATCAGCATGGTGCCCAGCGCCATCAGGGCCAGGGTCACGATCAGGCCCTGGCGGCGACCGACGCGGTCCACGTAGGCGCCCAGGATGATGGCACCCAGCGGACGCATCAGGAAGCCGGCGCCAAAGGTCATGAAGGTCAGCATCAGGGACGCGAACTCGTTGTCGCCCGGGAAGAAGGCCTTGGAGATGTGCGTCGCGTAGAAACCGAACAGGAAGAAATCGAACATTTCCATGAAGTTGCCGCTGGTAACCCGCAGCACCGTGGAAAACTTCGACGGCGAAGAAGTGGATGTCGTCATGATATGTGCCTCGTTATCTGTTGGGCGGACCGTGTTGCTTCCGGTCTTGCGCCTGTCTCGTCCCGCCATGCGGCAGGTTGTGTCAGGATCTTTTTTGTGGGGACAGCTATTGCGCCGCCGATTCTATGCCCGAATTCCCGACCATGGACCACCCCGACCCGGGATGGAAGCAAATATCGGTTTTTTCGATAGCTGGATGAAAGCTTGGGGAGCCAATCCGGCCAAAAGAAGGGCTTTCCGGCGTTGTTTTGCGTAGTTCTGCACTGCGTCAAGGCAAGCTGGCCGTAAATATGGTGCAATGCCGCATCACGTTTGTGCGGCTCTGCGGCCCACCCACCGTTCCCGATCTCCACCCGTCTCGAAAGGTCTCCATGAAAACCGCCGTCTACAGTGCCCGCCGCTACGACCAGACCCTGCTCCTGCGTGCCAATGCCCAGTCTGGCGCGGGCCACGAGCTGGTGTTCCTGCAGGATCGGCTCGACAGCGATACCGCCCAACTGTGCAGCGGCTGCGAGGCGGTGGCGGCCTTCGTCAACGACGATCTCGGTGCACCCGTGCTGGAGCGTTTGGCGGCCCAGGGCATACGCTTTGTCACCACCCGCTCCACCGGCTTCAACCATATCGATATCCAGGCTGCGCGCCGGCTGGGCATCACGGTGGCGCGGGTGGCGGATTATTCACCTTATTCAGTGGCCGAGTTCGCGGTGGGTCTGCTGCTGGCGGTCAACCGCAAGATCGCCCGCGCCAGCATGCGCACGCGCGAAGGCAATTTCGAACTGGATGGATTGATGGGTTTCGACCTGCACGGCAAGACCGTGGGCGTGATCGGCACCGGCAAGATCGGCGCGCTGTTTGCCCGCATCATGGCCGGTTTCGGCTGCACCGTGCTGGGCAGCGACGTGCATCGCAATCCGGATTTCGAAGCACTGGGCGGCCGTTACGTGGAGCGCGAGGCCTTGTTCGCGGCCAGTGACGTGATCTCGCTGCATTGTCCGCTCACCGAGGCCACGCGCTATCTGGTCAATGCGCAGACCCTGGCGGTCACCAAGCCCGGCTGCATCCTGGTCAATACCAGCCGCGGCGCGCTGGTGGATACCGAGGCCGCCATCGCTGCCCTCAAGAGCGGCCAGCTGCGCGGCCTGGCCATCGATGTCTATGAGCAGGAGGCCAGCCTGTTCTTCCAGGACCTGTCCTCCACCATCATCACCGACGACGTGATCCAGCGCCTGGTGTCCTTTCCCAACGTGATCGTTACCGGTCACCAGGCCTTCTTCACCGAGGAAGCCATCGGTCAGATCATGCAGACCACCATCGACAACCTCAACGATTTCGCCGCCGGCGCCAGCCTCGGGGAACGCCTGGTGGCTTGAGCGGCGCTGCTTTCAACCTGCAGCGCCGCGGGTATTGAACAGCGAACCCAGTTGCTCGCCGATGCGCGGACGCAGGTGCTCGCGCACGCGATGGATGATCTCTTCGGCGTCGGCCGTGCCATAGGTCTGGGCCAGTTGCCGGTGCATGTCAAAGTGCAGGTAGAGCAGGCCACGCAGGCTCTGGAAGGCGGTGGGGTGGGACTGTCCGCAGATCTGCTCGTTGTTGTCCATCACCTGGTTGAGCACGCCCGGATCGAACAGCCGCACCTGGCAGATCACGGCGAAGCGCACGATCTCCAGGTCCAGGGCTTCCAGTTCCTGGGTCAGCTCATCGGGGGTGTGGCGCTCGGCGCTGAGTTTCTCGGACATGAATTCTTTCGGAGGAGGAGGGGCCTCCAGCTTAGCATTTGCTGCGTCGCGAAAAATTGTCGGAAATCAATCCTGCCTTGATAATCAGAGGTGATCAGGGCAATGGCGCTAGGATTTGGGCGAGAGAGTGGTAATTTTTTGCTGCATGGCAGCGAGGTTGGGCAATGGGCGACGCCGGCTGCCAGCGCCGCCCACTACAAGCTACGCCGCTTCCACCATGGGATAGAAGTCCCGGTTCTCACGGCCAATGCGGTCGAACAGCAGCTTCAACACCCGATTGGCATCGGCACGGAACAGTTCGGGTTGTTCCGCGATGCGCTGGGCGTCATTCCATTGGCGCGAAAACTGGGCGTATTGCGCCGAGATGTCCTGCATCTCCTCCTGATAATGCCTGGCCTTGGCGGCCAGTGCGGGCGACGCCTCCTGCATGGCGGGATAGAGGTAGCGGTCTTCCACCGACAGGTGCAGCTTGATGACCGAGCTCATCGCAATCACTTCGCGGGCGATGGAGGCAGCCTCTTCGGCGATGCCCTGCGAGCACAGGGCCTTGAGTTGTTGTACGTGGCCGATGATGTCGGCGTGTTCACGGCGGTATTTGTCCAGGTTCATATCGTTTCGCTCATGGGTGATGGAAGAACCCGCACCCGGCCAGGTCGGCCGGCTGCGGGGGCAGGGGCATTACTGCAGGGCGGCTGCGGGTCCGAAGAATTCGTAACGCGCCTGCGCCGCCGGTACGCCCAGTTCCTCCAGCGCCTGCCTGATGGCCTTCATGAAGGGCTTGGGGCCGACGAAGTAGGCGTCCACATCACGATCGGCCGGCAGCCACTGCTGCAATAGCGCGGCATCGATGAAGCCGTGGGCATGCGGCGCCACATCGCCGGCACGCTGGTTCTCGTAGCAGAAGCGCACCTGCAGCTGGGGATGGCGGGCAGCCAGTTCTTCCAGCGTACCGCGGAAGGCATGCACACCCGCATGACGGGCGGCGTGGATGAAGTGCACCGGGCGGCCGCTGGGCAGGGCCGCGACCAGCATGCTCATCATCGGCGTGATGCCGACGCCGCCGCTGATGAGCACCAGCGGCCTGGCGCTGGCGGCCAAGGTGAACTCGCCGGAGGGCGGGAACAGTTCCACCACCGATCCCACATGGATCTGGTCATGCAGATGGCGCGAGACCTTGCCCTTGGCTTCGCGCTTGACGCTGATGCGGTACTGCGCCGGCTGACCGTTCTGACGCAGCGGCGCCGACAGCGAATACTGGCGACGCTGCTCCTCCCCGTCGACCATCATGCGCAGGCCGATGTACTGGCCCGGTTCGAAGTCCAGCAGGCTGCCGCCATCCTGCGGCACGAAGTAGAAGGACGTGATTTCCTCGCTCTCGGCCACCTTGCGGCTGACCACGAAATGGCGGCCACCGCGCCAGCCACCGGGCGCTTCGGCCTTGCTGTCGTACTGCTGGCGCTCGGCGCCGATGAGGATATCGGCCAACTGCCCATAGGCCGCGCCCCAGGCGTCGATGACGGCATCGGTGGCGATATCCGCACCCAGCACTTCGCGGATGGCGCGCAGCAGGCAATCGCCCACCATCGGGTAGTGCTCGGGCATGACCTGCACGGCGACGTGCTTGTTGATGATCTGTGCCGCCAGGGGGCCCAGTTCTTCCAGGCGGTCGATGTGGCGGGCATACATCAGCACGCCGTTGGCCAGCGCCCGTGGCTGGTCGCCGCTGGCCTGGTGGGTGCGATTGAACAGGGGACGCACTTGCGGATAGTCACGCATGAGCATCTGGTAGAAGTGCGTGGTCAGGGCCTCGCCGCCCGATTCGAGCAGGGGGACGGTGGACTTGACGATGGCGAGTTGGGCTTCGGTCAGCATGCTGGGCCTTTCAGTGGTGGAGTGGAGGTGCCGGAGTACCGGTCTGCCCTGATGTATTACAAAAGCCGTGCCATCATCCCGCCCCAATAAAATCAATGACTTAGGAAATATCCATGTCATTTATACCTGTGTCATAATGACTTTAATTCACATTATCGGTAGTCAATATGACCTCAAAGGCCTTGCTGGATGCGCTGTTGCCGCTGGTGGCCGACCTCTCCCGGGAGATCGATGATCGGGAGCGCTATCGGCGCCTGCTGCAGACCTTGCGCACGCTCTTTCCCTGCGACGCGGCCGCGCTGCTGCGGCTGGAGGGCGAGGTGCTGGTACCGCTGGCCATCGACGGTCTTTCTGGCGACACCCTCGGGCGGCGCTTCCGGGTGGCAGATCATCCGCGCTTCGGCGTGCTGCTGGCCAATGTTGCACCGACGCGCTTCCCGGCCGATTCCAGCTTGCCCGACCCCTATGATGGGCTGGTCGACGGGCTCAACGACGCCCATTCCGGCCAGCTGGAAGTGCACGATTGCATGGGTTGCGCGCTGACCGTCAACGGCCGTCCCTGGGGCCTGGTCACGCTGGATGCGCTGGGGCCGGGGCGCTTCGACCGGGTCGACATGGCCTCGCTGCATGCCTTTGCCGCGCTGGCGGCCGCCACCGTCAACGTGGCCGAGCGCATCAGTGACCTCTCGCAAGCCGGAGAACAGGCGCGCCAGCGTGCCGAAGCCTATCGTCTCGGGCTGGAGGAAAGCCAGGGCAAGCGTGAACTGATTGGCCAGAGCCCGGCCCAGCGCCAGCTGATGGAAGAAATACGCATGGCCGCACCCAGCGACATGACGGTGTTGGTCAGCGGCGAAACCGGCACCGGCAAGGAGCTGGTGGCGCACGCCCTGCATGCCGCCTCGCCCCGCGCCCACAAGCCCATGATCAGCCTGAACTGCGCCGCCTTGCCCGACACTCTGGTCGAGAGCGAACTGTTCGGCCACGTCCGTGGCGCCTTCTCGGGCGCGGTGGCTGATCGTCGCGGCAAGTTCGAGATGGCCGATGGCGGCACGCTGTTCCTGGATGAAGTCGGCGAGTTGCCGCTGGCGGTGCAGGCCAAACTGCTGCGGGTACTGCAGAGCGGGCAATTGCAGCGGGTGGGATCGGACCGTGAACATCGGGTCGATGTACGCCTGATCGCCGCCACCAATCGCGACCTGGCCGAAGAGGTCAAGCGCGGTCACTTCCGCGCCGACTTCTATCACCGCCTGTCGGTCTTTCCCATCCGGGTGCCGCCGCTACGTGAGCGGGGTCGCGACGTGCTGCTGCTGGCCGGGTATTTCCTGGAGCAGAACCGCGCCAGACTGGGCCTGGCCAGCCTGCGGCTGTCCGCCGACGCCCAGCGCGCCCTGCAGGATTACCCATGGCCGGGCAACATCCGGGAGCTGGAACATCTGGTCGGCCGCTGTGCCTTGCGTGCCCTGGCAGCACAGCCGCAGCGTCCGTCCATCCTCACGCTGGACGCCGAGGCGCTGGACCTGCGCACACCGCTGGCGCTCGCGTCCGATGCAAGCGCGGCAATGGGGAATGCTGTCGCGGGAGTCAATCCGACCGGCGCCACGCCGGGGCCGCTCTCTCTGTCACTGCGCGATGCAGTGGAGCGCTACGAGCGCGAGCTGGTCGGTGCCAGCCTGGAGCGACACCAGGGCAACCTGGCGGCTGCCGCACGCGAGCTGGGGCTGGACCGGGCCAACCTGAGCCGACTGGCCCGCAGACTGGGATTGCGTTGATGGCTTCAGGAGGAACAGGGCCTGAGCATGAGAGCAGGGCGCCTGAGCCTGAGAGCGCAGGCACAGCAGTCGACACGCTCTAAAAAAATCGGCCAGTGCTCGCCGGGTAGAGACCCGTGAGCACTGGCCGCAGCGTCCTACCGACGACGCCGGGAAGTTCAGGCCTGTGGCCGTTCGCTGTCCAGTTCCGCCAGTTGCCCGCGAATGCGGAGGGCGGTCAGGTGGCGGGCGGCGGCGGCATCGTCGTTGACGTGTTGCAGGTCTTCCGGCGGTGCGCTGATCGCTTTGACGGGAGCCCCTTGCTGCGGGCTGCCTGGAATGCCAGGGTTGAGTTGCGACATGATGTTCTCCAAGGGATGAAAATCTTGTGCAGACCCGCGGCCGGCAGGGCCGACGGGCAGGGCTGCCAAATCCCGTCCGCAGGGGGCCGGCGCGGAAACATCGCGGCCGATATGTGAACGTTTTGGCAAGCCAGATGAATGCATATTAGCCGTTTTAGCTGCGCTGCAACAGGTGTTCGAGGACCTAAATTTTTGTAGGAAGTCGCGAAATGTTGGGGTGGGGCAAGGATAAGCACCTGCCATCCTCTTCGAATTTGCTGCGCAGCAATGCAAGGTGAGTTTCGGGCCCTCCATGCGCGAGCTTGCCGATTGGTACCCGAGTCCCGCTATCCCTGCGCATCGATTCCTACGCCAACTGGTGGCATTGGCCGATGCCGGTTGCCGGCATGAGCGGCTAGCCTTGCTGAATCGTCCATCCCCTCATACCTCATGCAAGGAGTCCCAATGAACGAGCGCAAGCACGACAATTCCAACACCTACAAGATCATAGAAGTCGTGGGCAGTTCGCCCAACAGCAGCGACGAGGCCATCCGCAATGCCCTGGCCGACGTCGTCAAGACCGTCAAGAACGTCGACTGGTTCGAGGTCACCCAATGCCGTGGCCATGTCGAAAATGGCAGCATCGGCCATTTCCAGGTCGGTCTGAAGATCGGCTTCCGGGTCGAGGCCTGATCCAGCCAGCCATGCCGTGGACTGCACGGCAGAGCTTGGGCGGCCCTTCCCACGGATGAGGGATACAGGGCCGCAATCGGGCTGGTCCCCATATAGCGAGGTTCAATTGGCGGCTTTCAGGCTCCTTTGGCTAAAGTGGGGGTTCATCACCGCGTGCAGCGGCGATACTCGCCACGGCAGCCACGGCAGCCACGCCAGCACCGCCACTTGAATCGCCGGCACTGCACCCTCTTCATCGTCAATTCGTCGTCAATTCGTCGTACTGCGGCCCGAGCTTCGTGGCCCGGTCGGCGTTTGCGTCTTCGTGCAGTGCGGTAGCAGGCCTCGTCACCAACACGGATTTCTGCCCAGCGTGCAGCTCCGGTTTTTTCGCCGCGCTGCAACAGTAGGATTCATCCTACGCGATCTCAGGCCGCTGTCCGATAGTGAGGGCTGATCCTGATCCGTATAACGTAATCATCGGCGCTCAAAAGTTTGTCCAGGCCAACATAACAACAAGGACATGTCTTCGCCCGGCCACCGGATCAAGCCCGGCCGAGGTGCAGATGCAATGCGATGCGACGAGCCAAGGGTGCTTTCCATCTCAGGTGCTTTCACACATTAGGGGTCCATCTTGCAAGCTCGAGTTCTGTTAGTCAGCTCGGAGGCCGTACCGCTCGTCAAGACCGGTGGCCTGGCCGACGTCATCACCGCTTTGGCGGTAGCGCTGCGCAAAGTCGGCATCGACGCCAGCATCCTCATGCCCGCCTATCCGGAGGCGGTGCGCAATCTCGGCGAGACGGTACAGATCGGTCTCAAGCATGGGCTGCCCGGCGGCGCCGGCCGGCTCCTGCGCGGCACGGTCCCCGGCACCGACGTGCCGGCACTGCTGCTCGATACCGCGCGTTTCCGCCAGCGCGGCGCCAACCCCTATCTCGATGCCGATGGCGTGGAGTTCAGCGACAACGCGCTGTGCTTCGCCGACCTCTCGCATGCGGCCGTGGCCATCTGCGCCGGCGAGACCAGCCTGCCGGCACCGCACGTGGTGCACGCCAATGATTGGCACGCCGGGCTGATTCCCTGCCTCCTGAAGCTGCGCGGGCTGGATCACATCGGTACCATGCTGACCATCCACAACCTGGCCTTCCAGGGCAATTTCGCGCTGAGCTCGGCCGAGCAGATCGGTATTCCCCAGCACCTGCTGACCGGCGATGGCGTGGAATACTGGGGCAAGCTGTCCTTCCTCAAGGCCGGCATCCGCTTCTCCGATTGCGTCTCCACCGTCAGCCGCAACTATGCCGAAGAGATCATGACCCCGCGCTTCGGCTGCGGCATGGACGGCATCCTGTCCTTCCGCAAGCTGGACCTGCGCGCCATCCCCAATGCCATTGACGCCGAGCTGTGGAACCCCGCCAACGATCCGCTGATCGCCCGCAATTTCAGCGTCGGCAACATGAAGGGCAAGTCTGCCTGCAAGCGCGACCTGCAAAAGCTGTTCGGCCTGCCGGTCGATCCCTTCGCCCCGGTGATGGGCCTGGGCAGCCGCATCTCGCACCAGAAGATGGCCGACGTCGTCATCGAGGCATTGCCGGGCATCATGGAGCGCCATCCGCGCCTGCAGGTGGTGGTGCTGGGCTGCGGCGACCATGACTACGAAGACGCCTTCCTGGCCCTCACCCGCCAGTATCCTGGCCGCATCGCCGTGCATATCGGCTATGACGAGCGGCGCGCCCATGCGCTGCATGCCGGCAGCGACATGCTGTTGCACCCGACCCGTTTCGAGCCCTTTGGCCTGACCCCGCTGTATGCCATGCGCTATGGCGCCATTCCCATCGGCTCCCGCGTGGGTGGTCTGGTCGATACCGTATGCGACGCCGATCTCGATCCGCAACGCGCCACCGGCGTGCTGTTCGAAGGCGAGCGCGTGGAAGACATGCAGCACGCCGTCGCCCGCGCCTTTGCGCTCTACAGCGACAACGAGCGCTGGCAGTCCATCCAGCGCAATGCCATGAGCATCGACTGCGACTGGGCCGGCCCCACCCGCGCCTACATCGACGCCTATGCCCACGTGGCGGACATGGCCGTGCGCCCACTGTTTGCCCCGCGTCCCTTGCCGGTGGAGCGGCCGGCCGCGCAGGTCGCCCAGGGCGCAGTTGCCCATGAGCGGGTGGCTGGCATGGTCAGTCCGGCAGCGGCCATTGCAGCGGCCCTGGCGGGTGTGGTTGCCGGAACTTCGGCCGTGGCGGCGGCCTGATTGCGTCGCTGCAGCCGTGGCAGCTGCGGCCGTCTTTTGACAATTTTCTTTCAAGCCCGACCGCGTCCCTGCATCCATCAGGGACGCGGCAGGGAAGGTGTTTGCCGGCGTGCCGCCACGCGGTGCGCCGGATGCTGACTATCGATATTTCGATCAACCCAGATAACAACAACAGGAGTGTGCATGTCCGGCATGTCTGTCATGGCGTATAGGGAATCCCTGGACTCCGCGGATTCGTCTTCCGACGCCAGCTCGGCGCCCCCCCATCATGCCCCCGGCGCAAGCCCGGAGCCGTCCCTTCCTCCCCTCGAAAAAACCGCGCTGTCCCTGTCCTTTGAAGAGCAGGGCCTGCTGGAAGCCCTGCTGGCAGGGCGCCTGAACCAGCCTTTCTGCCTGCTCGGCCCCCGCTATGCGCGCGAGGCCAGCGGCGTCAGCGCCATTCGTTGCTTCCACCCCGGTGCCGAAGCGGTCCGCGTGCGCTGCCGGCATAGCGGCGCCCTGTTGGGAGAACTGCAGCAATATCCGCTCAACGGTTCGCCCAGCGGCTTCTTCAGCGGTGTCGTCACCGGTCTGGAGCAGCGCCGCTACCAGGTCCCCTATGTGTTGGAAGTGGATTGGCATATCCCCGACGGCAACCGCAGCGTGCAGAGCACCGAAGACCCGTACGCCTTCGGCCTGTTGCTGGGCGAGCTGGACTTGCACTTGCTGCAGGAAGGTCGCCATCGTCAACTGGCCGATTGCCTGGGGGCGCGCCCGATGGAAATCGATGGCGTGCCCGGCACCCGCTTTGCCGTGTGGGCGCCCAATGCCGAGCGCGTCTCGGTGGTGGGCGACTTCAACCAGTGGGACGGGCGCCGCCACGTGATGCGCCTGCGCCATGAGCCCGGCGTGTGGGAGCTGTTCATCCCCCGTATCGGCCCTGGCGACGTCTACAAATACGAAATCCTCGGCCGGGACGGCGTACTGCTGCCGCTCAAGGCCGATCCGGTGGCGCGCGCGACCGAGCCGCCGCCGGCCACCGCCTCGGTGGTGGCCGATGCCCGTCCCTATGTCTGGCAGGACCAGCAGTGGATGGCCGAGCGTGCCCAGCGCCAGTCGCGCTCGGCGCCCATGTCCATCTACGAGGTGCATCCCGCCTCCTGGCGCCGCGTGCCTGAACAGGCGCATCGCAACCTCACCTGGGATGAGCTGGCCGATGAGCTGATCCCCTACGTGGTCGGCATGGGCTTCACCCATATCGAACTGATGCCGGTGATGGAACATCCCTTCGGTGGCTCCTGGGGCTACCAGCCGATCAGCATGTTCGCGCCCAGTGCCCGCTTCGGCAAACCGGAGCGCTTCGCCGCCTTCGTCGACCGTTGCCACCAGGCCGGCATCGGCGTGCTGCTGGACTGGGTGCCGGCGCATTTCCCCAGCGACCAGCATGGCCTGGCGCAGTTCGACGGCACCGCGTTGTACGAACACGCCGACCCCCGCGAAGGTTTCCACCAGGACTGGAATACCCTGATCTTCAACCTCGGCCGCAATGAGGTGCGTGGTTTCCTGATCGCCAGCGCCCTGGAGTGGCTGGAACACTTCCACGTCGACGGCCTGCGCGTGGACGCCGTGGCCTCCATGCTCTACCGCGACTACAGCCGCAAGTCCGGCGAATGGGTGCCCAACATCCATGGCGGACGCGAAAACCTGGAAGCCGTGGCCTTCCTGCGCGAGCTCAACACCGTCGTGACCCAGCGCTGCCCGGGCGCGCTGATGATTGCCGAGGAATCCACCTCCTGGCCGGGCGTGACCGCCGAAGTCAAGGACGAGGCCGATCATCACGGCCTGGGTTTCCACTACAAGTGGAACATGGGCTGGATGAACGACACCCTGCGCTACATGCAGCATGACCCGCTGTTCCGCCGCTATCACCACCACGACATGACCTTCGGTCTGCTCTACGGCTTCTCGGAAAACTTCATCCTGCCGATCTCGCATGACGAAGTGGTGCATGGCAAGCGCGCCTTGCTCAACAAGATGCCGGGCGACGAATGGCGCCGCTTCGCCAACGTGCGCGCCTACTATGGCTTCATGTGGACGCACCCGGGCAAGAAGCTGCTCTTCATGGGCAGTGAATTCGGCCAGCCCGACGAGTTCGACCACGACAAGTCGCCGTACTGGCACCTGCTGGACGAACATGGCGGCCACCCGGCCGGCCACCGCCAGCTGCGCCAGCTGGTCAGCGACCTGAACCATCTCTATTGCAGCGAACCGGCACTGCACCAGCGCGACTGCCGCGCCGACGGCTTCTCCTGGGCGGTCGGCGACGACAGCGTCAACAGCGTGCTGGCCTACTTCCGCTACGCCGACGAGGGACCGCCGGTGCTCATCGTGGTCAACCTGACCCCGGTGCCACGCACCCACTACCGCATTGGCGTGCCACCCATCGCACCGGGCCAGCCCGGTGTGTGGCGCGAAGTGCTCAATACCGATGCCGCCGTCTATGGCGGCAGCAACAGCGGCAACATGGGCCGGGTCGAGGTGCAGGACATGGGCTGGCATGGCCACCCCAACTCCATCGAACTGAACCTGCCGCCGCTGTCCACCCTGATCCTGCGTAGAGAGTCCTGAAATGAGTGTCGCCTTTCCTGATCGCCTGATGCCAGGCATGCCTTACCCCCTGGGCGCCAGCTCCGATGGCCTGGGGGTCAATTTTGCGGTGTTCTCGGCCAACGCCACCCGCATGGATCTCTGCCTGTTCGACCCTTCCGGCAAGCGCGAACTCAAGCGCATCCAGCTGCCCGAATGCACCGACGAGGTGTGGCACGGCTACCTGCCCGGTGCCGCCCCCGGCCTGGTCTACGGTTTCCGCGCCCATGGCCCCTACGAACCCAACAAGGGCCATCGCTTCAACCCCAACAAGCTGCTGCTGGACCCCTATGCCAAGCGCCTGGTGGGTCAGGTGCGCTGGACCGATGCGCTCTATGGCTACCGCCTGCATTCGGCCCGCGCCGACCTGTCCTTCGACCGGCGCGACAGCGCCGCGGCCATGCCCAAGGCCATGGTCACCGAAGACGCCTTCGTCTGGGAACATGACCGCCTGCCGCAGGTGCCGTGGAACAAGACCGTGATCTATGAGGCCCACGTCAAGGGCATCTCCAGGATGCGCGAAGACCTGCTGCCGCACGAACGCGGCACCTTCGCCGCGCTGTCCGATCCGGCCTTCATCGACCACTTGCTGCGCCTGGGCGTGACCACACTGGAACTGATGCCGGTGCATGCCTTCCTGCAGGACAGCTTCCTGGTCGAGCGTGGCCTGAGCAACTACTGGGGCTACAGCACGCTCTCGTATTTCGCGCCTGAGCCGTCCTACATGTCCATGGGCGACCCCAACGAACTGCGCATGGCCGTGCGACGCCTGCACAGCGCCGGTATCGAGGTCATCCTCGACGTCGTCTACAACCACACCAGCTGCGGCAGCGAACTGGGCCCCACGCTGTCCTTCCGGGGGCTGGATAATGCCAGCTACTTCCGCCTCATGCCCGGCCAGGAGCGCTATCACATCAATGACACCGGCTGTGGCAACACGTTGAACCTGTCACACCCTCGGGTGTTGCAGATGGTGCTGGATTCACTGCGCTACTGGGCGCAGTCCTTCCATATAGACGGCTTCCGCTTCGACCTCGGTTCCACCCTGGGACGCGAGCCGCATGGCTTCGACCCCGGTTCGGGCTTCTTCGATGCGCTGCTGCAGGACCCGGTGCTCTCGCGCCTGAAGCTCATTTCCGAACCCTGGGACATCGGCCCCGGCGGCTACCAGCTGGGCAACCATCCAGCCCGTTTCGGCGAATGGAACGACAAGTTCCGCGACGACATGCGCAAGTTCTGGAAGGGCGACGAGGCCATGCGCGGCGGCTTCGCCCAGCGCATGCTGGGTTCGGCCGAGCTGTTCGAACACCATCGCCGCAAGCCCTGGGCCAGCATCAACTTCATCGCCTCGCATGACGGCTTCACCCTGCGTGACCTGGTCAGCTACAACGGCAAGCACAACGAGGCCAATGGCGAGAACAACAACGACGGCCACAACGACAACGCCAGCTACAACTGGGGGGCCGAAGGCGAGACCGACGATGCCGCCATCCAGGCCACCCGCGCCAATGTGCAACGCTCCATGCTGGCCTCGACCCTGCTGGCGCAAGGCACGCCGATGCTGCTGGCCGGTGACGAATTCAACCGCAGCCAGGGCGGCAACAACAATGCCTACTGCCAGGACAATGAGATTTCCTGGATCAACTGGGAGCAGGCCCGCTCGCCCGAAGGCGCTGCGCTGACCGCCTTCGTGGGCCGCGTCACCGCCATCCGCCGCGACTTCGAGGTCCTGCGCGCCAGCTATTTCCTGCATGGTGCGCAGATGGTGGCCGACGGCCTGCCCGATGTGGCCTGGTTCGACGAGGCGGCGCACCCGGTCTCCAGCGAGGACTGGAACAATCCGGTGGCCCGCGCCATCACCTTGCAACTGGCCGGCAAGCGCCAGGAGGCGCACAAACAGCTGAGTTCGCGCATCCAGGATGCCGCCAATACCGATGCGCCCGGCGACATTCCCGAAGCCACCCCCGATGTGCTGATGATCTTCGTCAATGCCGGCCATGAGCCCATCGAGTTCCACTTCCCGCGCACCGAAGGCGAATACTGCCTGCTGCTGGACAGCGCCCAGCCCACCGGCATGCCGGAAGGCGAGGGTGCCGCAGCAAGGGTGCAGGGCAGCGCCACGGTGCAGGTACAGGCCCACAGCCTGCAGGTGTTCGCCAACCGGCCGCTGCACCTGTCCTCGGCCATCTATCCACTGGCGGCCAATGAATGGATTGCCCGCAATGAATGGGGAGAGCGCGCATGACGGCCCGCTTTTCGCTGCCGCTGCCTTTTGGCGCCCAGGTCACGGCGCCTGGCCAGGTGCGTTTTCGCATCTGGGCACCTGGCGCCGATGCCGCTGCGGTGGAGATCACCGGAGGCGGCCGCCTGCCGATGTCACCCGATTCCGCGGCGCCGGGCTGGTACCTGCTGGACACCGCCTGCGAACCCGGCACCCTCTATCGCTATGTCCTGCACTCAAAGGTGGAGGGTGAAGTCACCGTCCCCGATCCGGCCTCGCGCGGGCAGGCCGGGGACGTCTTCGATCCCAGCGTGGTGGTGGATGCCCACGCCTACCAATGGCAATACCCGCACTGGCAAGGCCGGCCCTGGGAAGAAACGGTGCTTTACGAGCTCCATCCCGGCGCCATGGGTGGCTTTGCCGGCATCCAGCAGCGCCTGGCGGAACTGGCCGAGCTGGGCATCACCGCCATCGAACTGATGCCGGTGGCCGAATTCCCCGGCGCCCACAACTGGGGGTATGACGGCGTGCTGCCCTTCGCCCCGGACGCCAGCTATGGCACGCCCGAACAACTCAAGGCGCTCATCGATACCGCGCATGGCCTGGGGATGATGGTGTTCCTCGATGTGGTGTACAACCACTTCGGCCCGGCCGGCAACTATCTCAACAGCTATGCTCCGGAGTTCTTCCGGCACGACAGCAACACCCTGTGGGGGGCGACCATCGATTTCCGGCGCCCCGAGGTGGCCGATTTCTTCACCCTCAATGCCCTCTACTGGCTGCAGGAATACCGCTTCGACGGCCTGCGCCTGGATGCCGTGCACGCCATCTGCGAGCCGGACTGGCTGGTCAGCCTGGGTCACCGTATCCGCCAGGAGATCGGCACCGAACGTCATGTCCACCTGGTGCTGGAACACGACGGCAATGCCGCCCATCTGCTGGGCTATGGTGGCCAGGGCGAACAGGTTGCCGATCCCGATCAGGGCGAAGTGCGGCCGCGTACCAGCCATGTCTACGATGCCCAATGGAATGACGACGCACACCATGTCCTGCACGTGCTGTTGACCGGTGAAGACGGCGGCTACTACAGCGCCTACGCTGAACAGCCGGCCGAGAAACTGGCACGCTGCCTGCAGCAGGGCTTCGTCTACCAGGGCGAGGTCTCTCCGTACTCCGGTGAGCCTCGCGGCGAACCCAGCGCCGAGCTCCCGCCCACGGCCTTCGTCAACTTCTTGCAGAACCACGACCAGATCGGCAACCGCGCCTTCGGTGAACGGCTCACCGTACTGGCCCATCCGCTGGCCCTGCATGCCGCACAGGCCCTGATCCTGCTGGCGCCGCAAGTGCCGATGCTGTTCATGGGCGAGGAATTCTGTGCCGTGCAGCCATTCCTGTACTTCACCAGCCATCAGGACGAGGCCCTGGCCACGGCCGTGCGGGAAGGGCGGCGACGCGAGTTTTCCCGCTTCCCGCAGTTCGCCGATCCGCAGTTGCTGGAGCAGATTCCCGATCCCAACAGCTTCGCCACCTTCGTCTCATCCATCCCCGAGCCGGGTCCGGCACCGGGTTCGGCGGCCTGCCTGCGCCGTGTGGCCGAGCTGCTGCATATCCGCAAGCTGCATATCGCACCCTACCTGCGCGGCGCGCGCGCGCTGGAGGCCCGTGCCATCGGTCCCAAGGCGGTGCAGGCGCGCTGGCGCCTGTCCAACGGCAGCGTGCTCAACATCACGGTCAACCTGGATGAGCAGCCGCTGCAGGAGTCGCTGGAACAACTGGCCCATCCGGCTGGCGCCGATGTGCTCTTCGACAGTGGTGCCGTGCTGGAAACCCTGGCCGAGGGCACATTCCCGCCGCACGCCATCCTGGCCCTGCGTGAACCGGCCTCGGACACGATGTCGACCCAGCCTATCGGGAGACCGACATGAGCAGCACTCTCATGCGCGAAGCCGCGCCATCCCGAATGTCAGCTCCCGTGCCCCGCCCGGCCACCCAGGAAAGCGATCTCTATCGCCTGGCACGCAAGGCCGGCATCGCCGTCCAATGGACCGATGCCTACGACCAGCCGCAGGTGGTGCAGGAAGACGCGCTGCGCGCCATCCTGGCCGCACTGGGCTTGCCCTGTGCCACCCCCGGCGACTGTCGCGACAGCCTGGCCGAGCTGGATCGTCAGCAGGCGGTCGGCTACCTGCCACCGCTGCTGACCGGGGTGCTGCACCAGCCGGTGGCGCTGCCCATGCATTCGCGCCTGCACGGCCTGTCATGCCGCGTGGAGCTGGAAAACGGCGCACGCCTGATGCTGCTGATTTCCTCCGACCTGAACCGCCCGCCGACCTTGCCGCCCATCGAGGTGCCCGGTTATCACCGTCTGCTGGTGGCCGGCCATATCCTCACGCTGGCCATCGCCCCCGCGCGCTGCTACACCATTGCCGACGCCCTGGCCGACCGTGGCAGCGAGCGCGGCTGGGCACTGGCGGCCCAGGTCTATGGTCTGCGCAGCGACAGCCTGAACCCGGCCCGCACCATCTACGGCGACGGCGGCATCGGGCATTTCGGCGCGCTCAAGGCGCTGGCACCGATGGCAGCCGAGTACGGCGCGGCAGCGCTGGCGATGTCGCCACTGCACGCCATGTTTGCCGCCGACCCCGGTCGCAGCAGCCCCTATTCGCCTTCCAGCCGGCTGTTCCTCAACCCCTTCCTGATCGACCCTGCCGGCATTCTCGGCGAAGAGGCCCAGGCCCAGGTGCTGGCCGAGGGGGGATCGGAAATGATCGCCGCCCATGAGCGCCTGCAGCAGGCCAGCCTGATCGACTGGCAGCGTGCCGGTGCGCATCGCCTGACGTTGCTGCGCCGCCTGTACGCCTTATTCCGTACCGAACAGGCGGGGCAGGGACAGCACGCACACCATCAGGCCGCTTTCAAGGCCTTCCAGAGTGCCGGGGGCGCGGCCCTGCATGCGCATGCGCTGTATGAGGCCTATAGCCACCACCTGGCCGCGCAAGGCGTGGCCGGCAGTTGCGACTGGCGCCAATGGGGCCAGGCTGGCCTGCATCCGGAGACCCCCGAGATGCGCGCCTTCGCCGAGCAGCATGCCGGCGAGATCGATTTCCACCTGTTCCTGCAATGGCAGGCGGCGCATCAACTGGGCCAGGCCCAGCAGGCCGCCCGCGATGCCGGCATGCCCATCGGCCTGATCGCCGACCTCGCCGTCGGTGCCGACAATGGCGGCAGCCAGGCCTGGAGCCATCAGGCCGAGATCGCCGCCGGCCTGACCGTGGGCGCGCCGCCGGACCGCCTGGCCCCGCAAGGCCAGAACTGGGGGCTGGGCGCGTTCTCGCCACTGGCCCTGCGCCGCACCGGCTACCAGGGCTACCTGGCGATGCTGCGCGCCTGCTTCGCCCAGGGCGGCGGCGTGCGTATCGACCACGTGCTTGGCTTGAACCGCCTCTGGCTGGTGCCGCAAGGACTGGACGCCGATGCCGGTGCCTACGTCAGCTATCCGCAGCAGGACCTGCTGCGCCTGATTGCGCTGGAATCCTGGCGCCACCGCGCCGTGGTCATCGGCGAAGACCTCGGCACCGTGCCGCCCGGCTTCGACCAGGCACTGGATACGGCGGGCGTGGCGGGCATCCGCGTGCTCTGGTTCCAGCGTGACAAAACCGGCTTCCTGCCGCCGGCCGACTGGTCGGATCAGGCCATTGCCGTGACGACCACGCACGACCTGCCCACCGTGGCCGGATGGTGGTCCGGTGCCGACATCGCCTGGCGCGACCGCCTCGGCCATCTGGATGAAGGCGTGACCGCCGCGCAGGAACAGCGCAGCCAGGACCGCCGCCAGCTGTGGCACAGCCTGGTCGAGCAGGGACGGGCCAGCGGCCCCTTGCCAGAGGTGGCACAGGCCCTCGTCGAGGAGGTGTCTGAAGAACACCATCCCGCCACCCTGGAAGACTGCGCCATCGCCGTCGACGCCGCACTGGACATGGTGGCTGCCACGCCCTCGCCGCTGGCCGTGGTACCGGTGGAAGACATCCTCGGCCTGAGCCAGCAACCCAATCTGCCCGGCCTGACCGACCCCCACCCCAACTGGCGCCGCCGCCTGCCGGCCGATACGCCACAGCTGTTTGCCGCCTATGCCGCCCGGGCCAGGCTGGAACGCCTGCGCCGCGTGCGCGGCTGCGGCCCCAAGGAGACCTGATGCCCGACCCGACCGCACCCCATCCGCATGGTGAGCGCAGTGACCGCCGTGAGCGCAGTGACCGCAATGACATCCCGCGCGCCACCGCCCGTCTGCAGCTGCATCGCGATTTCCGTTTCGAACATGCCGCCGAGGTGGTGGATTACTACCATCGCCTGGGCGTCAGCCATTACTACCTGTCACCCATCCTGGTCGCCCGTCCCGGTTCCACCCATGGATACGACGTGGCGGACGCCACCCGCATCAACCCCGAACTGGGCGGCGAGAAGGGCCTGCGCCAGCTGTGCCAGCGCCTGCATGCCAAGGGCATGGGGGTGATCGTCGACATCGTCCCCAATCACATGGCCGTGGGCCAACACAATGCCTGGTGGCAGGATGTGCTGCGCTGGGGCCGTCACAGCCACCACGCCGACTGGTTTGACATCGAGTGGGACAGTGCCGACCCGGCCCTGGCCGGCAAGGTCCTGCTGCCTTTCCTCGGCCAGCCCTATGCCGAGGCACTGGAAGCCGGCGAACTGGTGCTACGCCTGGATACCGAACGGGGCGAGCTCTATGTGGCGCACCACGACAACGTCTTCCCCCTGGCCATGCAAGACCACGCGGTGGTGCTGGAGACCGCCGGCAGCCCACGCCTGGCGGAGCTCATCAGCGCCTTCCAGGCGGTCGAAGCCGGTCACCCCGAGCAGTACCGCCAGGCAGCGGAGGCCTGCAATCTGATGCGCAGCCTGGCCGCCGACCCCGATGTGCTGGCCGATATCGACGCCGCCCTGGCAGCCTTCTCCGCCGTGCAGCCGCATGGACGTAGCGCCATGCACGAACTGCTGGAATGCCAGCATTACCGCCTGGCCTACTGGCGCAATGCGGCTGACGAAATCAACTGGCGCCGCTTCTTCGAAGTCAGCGAACTGGTCGGCATGCGGGTCGAACGCGAGGATGTGTTCGAGGCCATGCACGCCGAGATATTCCGCCTCTATGGGGAAGGTCTCATCGACGGCCTGCGCCTGGACCACATCGACGGCCTGACCGACCCGGCCGCCTATTGCCAGCGCCTGCGTGCGCGTCTGCGCAGCCTGCGACCCGACCATGAACCCTATCTGATCGCCGAAAAAATCCTGGCCGGCGACGAGATGTTGCCGCCCGGCTGGGCGCTCGATGGCAGCACCGGCTATGAATTCATGGACCAGTGCGCCGCCGTCCTGCACGACGGCGAAGGCGAACCGGTGCTGGACGAACTGTGGCGCGACATCGTTGGCGAAGTCACGCCGACGGTGGATCACATGCAGGGCCATGCGGCGGGCGAACTCAGCCATTTCCCGACCATCGTGCAGCAGGCGCGCCGCAGTTTTCTGGTGCGCAATTTCGCCGCCGAATTCAATGCCCTCACGCACTGCCTGCACC
Organism: Herbaspirillum sp. C7C2; assembly: GCF_022627865.1. Classification (NCBI taxonomy): domain Bacteria; kingdom Pseudomonadati; phylum Pseudomonadota; class Betaproteobacteria; order Burkholderiales; family Oxalobacteraceae; genus Herbaspirillum; species Herbaspirillum sp. C7C2. The sequence continues at coordinate 3,041 of NZ_JABXGI010000002.1, read as the reverse complement.
AGCTCGCCCGCACCGCCACGCAGACCCGCGACCTGACACTGATGTCCATCCGTCGCTGCGTGGCCGAATTGCTGGTGCATTTCCCGGTCTATCGCACCTACGCCAACGCCGAAGGCATGCCCGCCCTGGACCGTGAACTGCTGGCCCGCACCGCCCGCACCGCAGCGGCTACCCTGCATGCTGCCGATCAGCCGACCCTGCACGTGGTGGAAGGCTGGCTGGGTGGGGATCTGCTGCTCAATACCAGCGACGCCCGCCGCCGCGCATTGCAACTGCGCGCCATCGCCCGCTTCCAGCAACTGACGCCGCCGCTGACGGCCAAGTCCATGGAAGACACCGCCTTCTATCGCTATGGGCGCCTGCTGTCGCGCAACGAAGTGGGCGCCGAACCGGCCCACCTCTCGCTCTCCGTGGCGCACTTCCACCAGCTGGCTGCGCGCCGCGCCGAACAGACGCCCTACAGCCTCCTGGCCACCGGTACGCACGACCACAAGCGCGGCGAAGATGCCCGCATGCGCCTGGCCGCACTCTCCGAGATCGCCGAGGAATGGGCCACCGTACTGCGCCACTGGCATCAACTCAATGCCCCCATCGTCGCGGCCACCGCCGGCCCGCAGGGCGGCATCGACGCCGTCGACGAAAGCATGCTCTACCAGACGCTGGTAGGTGCCTGGCCCGATGGCATGCGTGCCGGCGACGACGACTTGAGCGCCCTGGGCCAACTGGCCGAACGCGTCATCGAATGGCAGCGCAAGGCCCTGCGCGAAGCCAAGCGGCGCAGCGACTGGGTGGCGCCCCAGCACGACTATGAAGACGCCTGCGAACGCTTCACCCGCGCCTTGCTGTGCGACCCCGGACTGGACCCGCGCCATCATTCCTTCCTCACCGAGCTGGAAGACTTCGTACGTCGCCTGGGACCGCTGGGTGCCATCAATAGCCTGTCGCAGACCATGCTCAAGCTGGCCAGCCCAGGGGTGCCGGACTTCTACCAGGGTAGCGAGCTCTGGGACCTGAGCATGGTCGACCCCGACAATCGCCGACCGGTGGACTTCGCCCTGCGCGCGCGTCGCCTGGACGAAGCCACCAGCCGCCCGGTCTCCCTGCGCGAATGGCAGAGCGGCGCCGCCAAGCAGCAACTGATCCATGCGGTGCTGCAGTACCGGCGCCGCCATGCGCCACTCTTCGCCGATGGTGGATACATCCCCCTCACGGCCCATGGCAAGCTGGCGCGCCACGTCATCGCCTTTGCCAGATTGCTGCCGGTGGAGCAGGGCGATGAAACGCAGGGCCTGCAGGCGGTGGTCGTCATCTGTACCCGACTGGCGGGCCACCTGCTGTCCTTCGAAGGACGTCGTGAAGAAGCCTTGCCGTTGATCTCTGCCCAGGCCTGGGGCGATACCAGCATCGCGCTCCCGCAGTCACTGTCGCATGTGGCCGGGCAGGGCATGCGACTCTGGCGCAGCGTGCTCACCAGCGGCCAGGGTCAGCTGGAGGAATGCGCCATGCCTGATGGCGAACGGGGTGGCAGCATCGCCGTGGCGGAGATTCTGGGGAGTTTGCCGGTGGAGATGCTGGAGTTGCATCTGGAGTGAGGGAAGGCGGGGCGCCTTCCCTCAAAGCAGCCCGGGGTCGACGATGCCCGGGTCTGTAGTCATGCTGAGCGCCATGGCAGGCAGCGACCGATCTTTCTGCCAGTTTTTTGCTGCCGGTGGTTCTTATGCCGCTAGTACGGCGGTGCTGAATGACAGGGTGCTAATGCCGCTCACCGGCTGAATCAGTCGTTCCAGGTCAGTATTGAGGATGGTGACATTGTCGGCAGTACTGATTCGCTCGATCTGGTAGGCGCTGCCGAGATACCAGTTTTCGATGATCGTCTTGTCTCCAGTGCCGCTCACCGAAATCTCCAGATTATTGCCGACATGACTGAAGCTCAAGCGCTTACTGGTAATGCCGGCGCCGAAATTGAGCGTGTCGATGTTGGCGGGATTGTAATCATCGTTGCTGATGGTATCGACGCCATCGCCCAGATTGAAGACGTAGATGTCGTTTCCTGCGCCAGCACTGAGGTAATCATTGCCTTTGCCGCCGGACAGCGTATCCGCGCCGTCGCCACCAATGAGCGCGTCACTGCCATTGCCGCCGAAGAGGGTGTCGTTGCCGGCGTAGCCGTAAAGGTTGTCGTTGCCATCGCCGCCGTCGATGGTGTCTGCAATTTGGCCGCCGTAGAGAAAATCATTTCCTACCAAGCCAAACATGCGATTGCTCTGGTCCGCGAATCCTGTCCAGTTTTCGTTTTCGGCAGTGCCGGTCTGGGTCAGGCGGGACGCCAGGCTGGAATAGGACCAGGTCGTGCCACCATCGAAGGCGATCTTTTCGATGTGGTAATTAGCGGACGAAAAATAATGCTCGATGGTGATGGCATCACTTCCCCAGGTCAGCGTCAGATGGTTACCGGATCGCGTCAGGACGGTCTCTGCCGCGCTGATGCCTTTGCCGAGTCGGATGGTGTCAATATTGCCAGCAGTGCTGTCGGAGTCGTTGATAGTATCGGCACCATCCCCCCGATTGAAGACATAGACGTCGTTGCCTGCATCACCGCTCAGATAATCGCTGTCCTTGCCGCCGATCAGCGTATCGTTCCCGTTGCCGCCACGGAGCGAATCGTATCCATTGCCGCCGATGAGCGTGTCATTGCCACCATTGCCTGAGAGACCGTCATTGCCGTCGCCGCCGTCGATGGTGTCTGCAAGTTGGCCGCCATAGAGCAAATCATTTCCTGCCAAGCCAACCATGCGATTGCTCTGGTCAAAGAATCCTGTCCAGTTTTCGTTTTCGGCAGTGCCGGTCTGGGTCAGGCGGGACGCCAGGTTGGCATAGGCCCAGGTCGTGCCATCATCGAAGGCGATCTTTTCGATGTGGTAACTGATAGACGAAAAATAATACTCGATGGTGATGGCATCAGTCCCCCAGGTCAACGTCAGATGGTCACCGGATCGTGTCAGTACAGTGTCTGCCGCCTTGATGCCTTTGCCGAGTCGGAT